>CAIRTQ010000086.1 GCA_903881545.1 uncultured Elusimicrobia bacterium | reverse complement strand
TCCCGGCAACAATGAAACGAGCTGGTGCAAGACCGTGTTATAATGTGCCAAGGGGAATCCTCCGTCGTAGAATGTTTCCTGAACAGCTTCATTCTACAATTGGCGAAGGGTTCCCTGTCGTTTTTCCCCGGACAGGAGTGGAGTGATATGATATGTGAATGCAGAATTGTTCGGTCTTAAAACTAAAAATCTGCCGACACGCCTCATTGCCACGAACGTTCGTCGTTCCAGAAATAGCAAAGGGATTAACGGACGGACCTTTGCTGTCAGTTGCCGGAATCTTTTTCTGCGGCTACGCAACGGCCATATCAGGAATCAGAACCAGCACATCCTTAAATACGGGTTAGGCAAATGTGCCTGACTTATTGAACACCCATTGCGTGAATGCTTCTGTCGGCGCGCCAAATTTGTCGAATTGTTGTCTTAGAGGATTTGAAAGTTCTGAATTACCCGCCGCGACACAGAGGCATTCACTCGTGCGCGGGCAAATCGAATTTTTCAAAAGCCCCGTGTTCGCACTCATTTTGTTGAGCCTTTCGATAAGAACATGGCATTATTAAGGCTTCTTGGATTCTTCCGGAAGAGAATACCATAAGACTTCTTGAACAGGAAGGCCATGATGTCGGCATGATGGCCGCTGACGCGGGGCATATAGACGAAGCAAGGATCCGTCAATTTGCTTTGGCCAGGATTCGATTCCGAGCGCCGATTGTCAGAGGCGATTATGTAAAGTGATATGATTATCATTGGGACCAAGGGGGACACACGGCAGCGATTAGACTCTATGATCTGCTTCCAGGAGGCCTCTACCAGCGCTGTCGCCGGTGGATCTGCCCACTGGATTGGGTCGTGGAATTCATTCCAACCCGATCCCGATTATTGGACGTAGGCTGCGGCTCCGGCATCTTGATGGAGATTTTGAGCCGAGATCAATCCCGTAGCCTCGTTGGAATTGATTGCGACCGGGCCAAGCTCCGTCAAGCAGGGGTCTTGGTGTCGGGCCGGCCCAACGTGGAGCTTCGCTGCGGGAGTTTTGAAGATCTATTGGAAGGGGAAACCTTCGATTCGGTCATTGCGGTCGACTTCATTCACCACAGCGTCAAGCCGCCCATTGAAGTGCTGCGCAAGGCCTTTAGACACATTCGGCCAGGAGGGTGTTTTGTTATCAAGGAAATGGACCCTTCCGTCTATTGGAGACGATGGGTGAATTCCGCGACTGACTGGCTGGTCTCCGGTTCTGTCCCCACCTACTACTTGAGCCCTACGGAGCTTGCGCAGATGGCGATGAGCGTCGGATTTTGTCCCCGTCAAACGACGTTCCACTCGCGCCCTTTCTTGAGCTACCATTACCTCGGAATATTTCTAAGGCCCTAAACAGCAGGTCGACTGGCAGCATCAACACCAGTCCGTCCTGGAGAATTGCAGGATGTCGGAAAGCATGGTCCCATGCTTGATTCCCTTGAGGATCTTCCGGGCGATAAGCCGCGGCCTGAAATAGAATCCTCGATAGAAAGCGCGGAAGTGCCGGTCTACCGTTGGCCAATCCAGCTCCGGGTGGTCAAAGATCTCGTTGGTCGGTTTATAGAGATTGTATTGCGACCAATCTTTGATCCGCAAGCGGCCTGCCGTCTTGAGTTCCTCGTATATCCTGGTCCCAGGAAGGGGCGTCATGATGCAGGCCTTGGCCCAGTCCAGGTCGAGCTTGCAGGCGAATTCGAGGGTTTCCCGCATGGTGGCGACAGTCTCGCCGGGCAACGCCAGCATGAAGAAGCCGCATGTTTCTAGGCCGGCTTGCTTGGCCATGGCGACCGAGCTCTCGACCTGCTCGAGGCGGATGCCCTTGCCGATGGCGTCCAGAAGGGACTGGTTGCCGGATTCGATGCCGAAAGAGACGCGATAGCAGCCGGCTCGCGCCATAAGGTCGAACATCTCCCGGTCGCCGCGATCGACCCGGATGCCCGTTACCGTCGCCCATGGGAAGTCAAGTCGCTGGTTCAATATCTCTCGGCATATGTTCTTCACACGGCTGATGTCGGTGGTGAACATGTCGTCGGCGATGTGGATTTCTTTAAAGCCGGCGCCCAGCGTGTGCCGTATCTCTTGGATGACCCGTCCCAGGGACTTGGCCCGGAAAACATGCCCGAATACGCTCTTGCTGCAGAAACAGCAGTTGAAGGGACACCCCCGGCTGGTTTCGATCCAGCCTGCGGGATTGCGCCGCGCCATCAGTCCCGGCGAGCGGTATCGGCTGACCTCATAGAGTTGCCAAGCGGGCATCGCGAGGGCGTCAAGGTCCTGAATGTGGGCGGATGGAGGATTGACCGTTATGGCGCCGTTCTTCCGGTAGGCGATGCCCTGAATCTGCGCTAGCGGTTTGCCGGAAACGATCTCCGGAAGGACATGATCTCCCTCCCCGATCACCACCATGTCAAGCCGTGATGACTTCAAAGTATCTTCAGGCAGGGCTGTGGCATGTGGCCCGCCGCCGATGACGATCGTCCCGGGTCTTTGCCGCTTGACGAGGTCCGTCACCGAGCTCATGATTCCGAACAGGGGCGTCACAAAGGTGATGCCGGCGTAATCCGGCTCATATGCCGAGAGCTCCTGAGACAGCCGGGTGGAGTAGTCGCCACATAAGTTGAGGTCTAAAATGCGCACGCTATGCCGCTCACGCAGCAGCGCGCCCGCCAGCACGGATACGCCTAGCAAGGGTGCGCCGGGAACGCTGGATCGCACGATCGACCCGGCGTAAATGATCTCCTTGAACGGCGGGATAATCAGAAGTATCTTCATGATGCCGTCAGGCCAGACAGATAATCTCGGCATATTCTGCTCAACGGCCCATTGAAGATAAAGGTGTCATCGAAGAGCTGTGGATCAAATACCAGGCGAACTTGATGCCCTGCCTGTTTCAACACAGCGGAAAGGGATTCTATGCCCAGGCTCTCACAGGAAGACGATATGAATAGAACTCTCATGGTCCATGATCCTCCTAGCTTTTGGCCCAGCACACGTCCCCGACCCGACCGCACTACTCGGCACGAAGGAAACCCCACAACAACGAAGCTTGCTCCACGAGATGGCCCCAGCCGCCTTGCGCGAGGCGTCCCCATATGTAGCCGGGACGAAAGTAATAATCAAGGTAGGCCCGGCGCGTGATGCGCTTGAGCTCTTCGAGACAGAAACGGCTTTCGACCGCCTCGGGGAACAGACTGTCGTCGCTGAAGCGCAGCTTCGGATCGTTCTTAACTCGATCGTGGAGCCCCGTCCCGGGGTACGGGGTCGCGACATGGAACTGCGGATAGTCCGGTGCGAGCTCCCGCGCGAACGCCCGAATATCCTCTATGTCCTGAGGCGTGCATTCAGGAAGCCCAATCATGAAGAAACAAGCGGTGCGGATGCCGGCCCGCTTGACCCGCATCATCCCGGAGCGGATTTGGGCCATGGTCAGACCTTTGTCCATGCGGGCGAGCGCCTCGTCGCTGCCCCCCTCGACGCCGAAGTGGATGAGGGTGCATTTGGCCCGCTTCATCTTCGCCAAAAGCTCGTCATCGACCAAGTCGAAGCGGGTCTGGCAGCACCATTCGAAATCGAAGTCCATCTCGGCCAGCCAGTCGCAAAGCCGTACGACCTGCTCGCGCAATACCGTGAATTCCAAATCAATGAAATACGCTTTACGCACCCCGTAAGCCATGATGGCTTCTTTTATTTCAAGTTGGAGGAGCTCCAGCGGCTTCAGGCGCACGCCGTGACCATAAGTCTTGAGCAGGCAGAACATGCATTTGGAGGCGCAGCCGCGCGACAGTTCGAAGAGGGTAAAATGGCCCCCCATGATCTCATAGCGATAGAGCTGCATGGGCAAGAGATCGAGCGCCGGCAGCGGAAGATCCTTCATGTCGACGAGCGGCGCGTCCGGATTATGCACGATGCCAAGCCCGTTCTTCCAGGTGATTCCTTTGATCTCCGATAGCGGCTTGCGTGCGGCCAGTTCGCAAAGGATTCCTTCGGGTTCGCCGCGCACGACCGCCCGCGCCCCAGTGGCTTCCAACATCTCGGCCGGCCGGACCGTCCCATGGCTGCCCATGACGTAGAACTCGGGTACGACGGCGCGGACGGCAGAGGCCGCGGCGAAAAACGGCCGCAGGTCCAGACATGGACACTGCCAGCGGTCGAGGCTCGTGGAAGTGACATAGGCCTGCTCGAAGCCGGCCGCGCGGCGCGCGGCATCCGCCGCGCCGAGGCGCTCGGCGTTGGCGTCGATGACAGCCACGTCGTGGCCTCAGCGGCGCAGGAGCGCCGCGGAGTTCGCCAGGTCCAGGGGCGTCCAAGCGCGGTTATGTATGCGCCCCTGCCCCGATACGCGTGGCCCCTGGAATGGGTTTACGAGGACTATCTTCATGACGTCTTAATGGCGTTCAGCGATTCCCGGAGCCGAAGGATGCCTTTGACATTCTGCCAAGCCGTCGGGATGATTTTTACGCGACTGTCGTCGTCTTCATCCCATTTCACTGGGAACTCCTTGATCCGATAGCCGGACTTCTCGGCGAGGGCAAGGAGTTCGGTATCGAAGAACCATCCCTGATCCTGGATTCGAGGCAGCAGCTTCTCAACGACCCGCCGATTGACCGCCTTGAAGCCGCACTGGGCATCGCTGAACGTCGTGCCCAGGACGGCCCTGACGAAAAGATTATACAGCCGTGAGATCAGACCCCTTCTGAGGCTGCGTTTGGTCCGCGCGCCAGGAAGCAGCCTCGATCCGGTCGCGACATCGTAGCCCTCAACAAGGACGGCGTCTATGAGCGGACGCAGATAGCCGATATCGGTGGAAAGATCGACATCCGTGTAGCAACAGACCTCGGCCCCGCTGGCCTCCCAAGCGCGGCGCAGCGCGCGCCCGCGGCCGCGTTCTCCAATTTGAAAATAGCGCACGTCAGCGTATCGCGCGGCCAGCTTCTTGGCGACTTCACCCGTGCCATCCACGGACCCATTGTCGGCGATGACAATGCTCCAGCGATAGGGGACATCGGAGGCGAGGTGCCTGCGCAGCCTGGCCACGCTGTCTTCCAACACACGCACTTCATTGAGGACGGGAATAATGAGATCAACTGAATAAGTCACGATAGGTGCCCCTCGCGGCGGGGAATCAACACATCGTCGTCGGCAAGGACCTTATCCATGTTGGCTCGCAATCGCTTGGCGAGGGCTTCCTGGAGCGGCCTCCCAAAACGACCGTTTAATGATTTTATCAATTCTGGGGAAACGGTGCGCTTCCGTCTGCCGGGGTTTATCAACCTCCGCCCTCGTCAATCCAAATTCCTTTTCCCTTTCTGTGAATTGCAGTGGATAACTGTGGACAGCGTGTATAATTTATCGACGCCGCGCGCCGTCTCCAGCCGGCCAGCCGCAATCCTCACGCAAATGCGTTGAGGGCTGCCAAGGAACCATTTGTTGGTAATTTGGATGAGTCCAGGGGGTAAACACCAGTCCACATCGGCCTAGAAAGAGGGGAGACGTCGATTTGACCAAAGTATTTTACCATGTTAGCACATTCGAATTTCTTAGACGGCCTTCTGGTTAGCCTGTCTTGCCGTCTGCGGCCTCGCCGCCTTCCCCTTCACGCTCCCCATCGCCGCCATCTCCCGCAACTCCAGCCACTGGTCCCTCAAAATCGCCGCCAACTCAAAATCCAAATTATCCGCCGCATCCCGCATCCGCCCCTCCAGCTCGTTGGCCAGATCCGGGATCTCCTTTGCCGACATCGGCCGCTCCGTATCCCGCAACACCTCCAGCCCCTGCCGCCGCGCCGTAGTCTGGAACTCCTCCAAGTCCGACACCGCCTTCACAATCGTCCGCGGCGTGATATGGTGCAATTCGTTATGCTCCACCTGCCGTTTCCGCCGCCGGTCCATCTCCGACAAAGCCCGCCGCATCGACCCCGTCCTCTCGTCCGCGTACAAGACCACCACCCCGCCCACGTTGCGCGCCGCCCGCCCCGAAATCTGGATCAACGTCGTTTCCGACCGCAAGAACCCCTCGTGGTCCGCCCCCAAGATCGCCACCAGCGACACCTCCGGCAAATCCAACCCCTCGCGCAGAAGATTGATCCCCACCAGCACGTCGAACTTCCCCGAACGCAGGTCTCTTAAAATCTCGATGCGCTCCAACGAATCAATGTCGCTGTGCAGGTAACGCACCCGTAAACCCTTCTCCGCTAAAAACCGCGCCAAGTCCTCAGCCGTTTTCTTGGTCAAGGTCGTCACCAAGGTCCGCTCCTTGCGCGCCGTCCGCTCGGAGATGCGTTTCATCAAGTCCTCGATCTGTCCCTCGCTCGGCACCACCAATACCTCCGGGTCCACCAGGCCCGTCGGCCGGATCACCTGCTCCACCACCTCGCCCTTGGTCTTCTTCAGCTCGTAAGGCCCTGGCGTCGCCGAGATATACACCGTTTGGTTCGCCAAAGCCTCGAACTCCGCGAACTTCAGCGGCCGGTTGTCCAAGGCCGAAGGCAGGCGGAAGCCGAAGTCCACCAAGGTCTGCTTGCGCGAGCGGTCGCCCTCGTACATCCCGTTGATCTGCGGCACGGACACGTGCGATTCGTCTATGAGGACCAGATAATCTTTCGGAAAGAAATCCAGCAGGCAGAACGGCCGCTCTCCCGCGGGCCGGCCCGAGAGATGGCGCGAGTAATTCTCGATTCCGTGGCAGAAGCCCATCTGCTCCAGCATCTCCATGTCGTAGCGCGTCCTCTGTTCCAGGCGCTGGGCCTCCAGCAGCTTGCCGTTATCCTTGAAGAACTTCAGCCGCTCTTGCAGTTCCGCCTCGATGGCCGCCAGCGCGGACTGCAGCTGCTCGCCCGGGGTGATGAAATGCTTGGCCGGATAGATCCACTCCCGCTCCAACTTGCGGAGGCGGTTGCCGGTCAAAGGGTCGAACTCCGTGATGACCGAGACCCCTTCGTCGCCCAGCTCCACGCGCAACGCGGTCTCCATGTAGGCTGGGAAGATGTCCAGCACCGGCCCCTTCATGCGGAAGCGCCCGCGCTGGAACTCCGTCTCGTTGCGCTCGTAGTGGATCTTGACTAGGTCCGCGCACAGCTTGGAGCGCGTGGTCTTAAAGCCCACCTCCAGCGGGATGGACGAGCCCCGATAGTTCTCCGGCGAGCCGATGTTGTAGATGCAGGACACCGAAGCCACCACGATCACGTCCCGCCGCGAGAGCAAGGAGCTCGTGCATTTCAGGCGCAGGCGGTCGATGCGGTCGTTGATAGCCGAGTCTTTCTCGATGTAGGTGTCGGTGGAAGGGACATAGGCTTCGGGTTGGTAATAGTCGTAATAGGAGATGAAGAACTCCACCGCGTTCTCGGGGAACAAAGACTTAAACTCCGCGTAGAGCTGGGCCGCCAGCACCTTGTTGGGCGAGATGATCAAGGCCGGCCGTTGCAGCTTGGCCAGCACATGGGCCGCGGTGAAGGTCTTGCCCGAACCGGTCACTCCCAGCAAGACCTGGTGCCGGGAGCCCTCTCTTAAGCGGCGCGTCAGCTCGGTGATTGCGGCAGGCTGGTCGCCGGCCGGCTCGAAAGGCGAGCGCAGGCGGAAAGCGGGCATGGGTGGATTATAGCTTTTGCTTTCCTGTCAGCCTGAGCACCAACCCGCGGTTGCGCGCGGCCTGGACATAGTTCGGGTCTAGGCGCAAGGACGCCTCGAAGAATTCCAGGGCTTCCTTCCAGCGCCCGCGCTTGGCTTGGACCAAGCCCAGGTTGTTGCAGGCCGAGGCCAGGCGGGGATTATCGGCCAGGGCCTGGCGGAACGCGGCTTCCGCCTCATCTATTCGGCCTAGCCGGATCAAAGCCGCGCCGAAATCGTTGCGCGCCTCGGCGAAATGCGGCCGGGCTGCCAAGGCCAGTCTGTACTGTTCTAAAGCCTCGTGCAGCCTGCCCTGATGGTCGTACACGAGCCCCAGGTTATTGCGGGCCACGGCCTGGTTTGGGTCCAAGGCCAAGACGCGGCGGTACAAGGTCTCGGAGTCCTGCCAGAAAACCAACTGCCTGTGGCAAAGCACTGCCAAGGAAACGATGACGCAACAGGCCAGCGCCGCTGCCGTGCGCCGAGACTTGGCTAATGCTTTCATTAGCGCGGCGCCTGCGAGCAGGCTCAAGGGCAATGCGGGCAGATAAGAATAGCGGTCGGCCACGAGCTGGGTGCCGTACTTGACCGCGCCGAGCACGGGCGCAAGTAGAATCAGATATGACAGCCAGGCGGCCCAGACCGCAGGCATGCGGCGGCGCTGCGAGAATGCCGCGGCCGCCACAGCGAGGATCAGGGCTCCTGCGGCCAAGAACGCCGGTCCCAGCGGGTCGAAGCGCAAGGCGCGGCCGTAGATGGGCGCTAGGCCTGACGGCCAGATGGTTTTGACCAGGTAGAAGGCGTGGCCGTAGCAAGCCTGGGCCAGGCGTTGGGCCCAGCTGAAATTCTCCGCCGCTGACATGGCGCCGCTTACGGCCTGGCCTTTGAGGGCCAGCCAGGCCACGCCGAGCGCTGGGATCAAGTAAAGGGGAAGGTCTTTCCACGCCGCGCGGCTGTCCTTACGCGGGGGGAGAACCGCGGTGTCAAGCAAGACCAGGACTAAGGGCAGTCCGATGCCCATGGGCTTGGCGAGTAAGGAGACGCAGTAGCAGACCACTGTCCAGCTGCGCCAATAGCGATAACGGGCAGGCTGTTCATGCCGCCGCAAGTGGCAGAGCACGGCGCACAACAGAAAGAAGCCCGAGATAAGGTCGCGCCGCGCCGTGGCCCAGGCCACGGGCTCAACCCGCAAGGGATGCAAGGCGAAGAGCAGCGCGGCGAAGGCGGCGGCCCACCCCCGCGATGATGGCTCCGCTTGCGGCGCGGCCAGAGCCAGCAATCTTCGGCACAGGATGAAGACCAAGGCCGCGTTGGCGCAATGCCAGAGCAGGCCGCTGAGATGAAAGCCTCCAGGGCTCATGCCCCATATCAGGTAGTCCACGGCGAAGCTCAGCCATGCCACGGGTTGATAAGGGCCGTGCAGGAAAGTGGTGAACATCCAGCGCAGATGGGCCCAGTCCAGGCCTCGGAAATAGGGATTGAGATACAGGAAGCCGTCGTCGTCCCAGGTCACGAATCGGTGCGTGAGCATCGGCCAGAACACCAGGAATACCGCCACGGCGACAGCCACGGGCTTGAGCTTCATTGGTTCTTCTCCCAGACCGCCAAGAAGCCCCAGATGCGGCGGTCGTACCACATGGGAGACCGTTTCCACATCCGTTGCGCGTCCTCACCCAGCACCATGGCGCCGATGTTGCCGCGCTGGGCCGGCATCACGGCCAACAGATGATAGCCGCGCAGCAAGTCTTTGACCCCGTTGATGATATCCAAAGGAGCGCGGACCGAGGCCAGGAAAGAAGTGCGCACGAAGACGGTGACGACCATCTTGGGATCTGCGGCGCGGACCTGCGCCAAGGCTTCGGCTTGCCGCGCCGCCGTGTCCGGAGCGTCAACGAACAGAGGGTAGACGTAGATGTAGCGCTCGGCGCTCTTGCGGCGCGCGTAATAGAGGATCTCCGGCTCGGAGCCGAAGATGAAGACCCGGTCCTGGCTGCTGGTGCGCTCGGCTATGAGCTTGGCCGCGGCCACGGCTTCAGGGAAGGGATTGGCGCCATAGAGCCGCCGGCTTTTTGCCAGCTCGGGACCCGGCAGGTAATACCAAAGCCCGCTGAGCACGCCTTGCAAAACCACGAGCAAGGCCAAGGCGCGCCGGCCGGGCAGTTTTAATTTTTCGCAGGCTTGAGCGATGCCGAAGCCGGCCAGCACCGCCAGAGGCGGCGCGGCCTGCAGGAGGTAGTGGACTCGGAAATAGCCCCCGGCGCAGGAGCCGAGGAAGGAGAATGCCAGCCAAGCCAGGACTAAGCGCACCGCCGGCGCCGCAGCTTGGAACAATCCGAACAATGCGAAAAGATATACCGGCCAGAGGGACGGCAAAGTCCGGCCTAAAGCGAGCCCGAAGTTTTTGAAATAGTCGGGCAGCGCGGTGGCGCCGCCGTAAGCCAAGTTGTAGCCGATGACGCAATCGTAGAACGCCGGCCAAACGCCCGCGGCCTTTAGGTAGAGCGCCATGGGGGCCACCAAAAGTGCGGCTCCGGCCAAGAATGCGCCGAGCAGAGGTATGCGCCTTTTCGACCTCGCGAGCAATAGGGCGTAGAAGACTGCGTTGGTCAGTGCCACCTGTTTGAATAGCAATGCTAGACCGGTGCAGGCCCCGCAGGCCAAGGCCCAGAGCCAGGACTCGCGCTCCGCGGCCAGCAATGCGGCCAGGAAAGCCGCGGCCAATGGCGCGATCATGAACAGCTCGGTGTTGGCCGCGTTGGCCAGCAGGCCGTGGTCCACGGTCATGAAGGCCGCCAGGGCTCCGGCCGCGAACCCTGCTTCCTCTCCGAAGAGCCTGCGGCCGAGCAGGAAGACCATGGCCACGGTCAGCAGGCACCAGAGCTGGGTCCCCCAATGGATGGCGGTCGGGCTCTCGCCGAGGGCGCGCTCGATGGCGGCATAGGCGGCATAGATTCCGGGAGGCTTTTGGTCGAAGCTCTCGCGATAGGGCGCCTCGCCTTGCAGCCAGCGCTGGGCGATGTAGGCGTAGCCGCCCTCGTCGCGCTCCAAAGGCAAAGAGGCGACGGGCCAGCGCAAGGCCAAGCCCAACAGAAGGACTGCGGCCAAAGCCAACCAGGCGCGCGGCCGGAGGGAGAGCATCGGCCTATTATAGCAACGCTATGAGCCCAAAGGGCCTATCCGGCTCTGGGCCTGTTGCCCGGCAGCAGGGGGCCCTTGGACCCTAGTGATGGGCGGCGGCTGGAACTATAATATCTTTGCAAGGCGAAAATTCATGGAACTCTATGTGAGATTCATCGGCACATTGGCCTTCGGCCTCGTGGGGTTGGGGGCCGTGCTCAAAGTCCTCCTGGAGAATGTCTTTGAGGATTGGGACGTTTTCCATGAGGTCGCGGACTGCGTGACAGCGGCTTGCTCGGCTAAGCCCGGCAACCTGGCGAAGGTCCAGGCCGAGGACGCGCTTCTGAAAGCCGGGAACAAGACCTCCACCATTATAGCCGACCGCCGTGTGGACCATCGCCGCCGTCGGATTAAAGAGATGGATATGATTGAGACGCGGCTGCAGGCGAGGGACGGCATCACCGACCCCGGCATACTGCCCAGCTGAAGGCCGAGACTTCTCGTCCCGGAGCCGGCATGTCCCTCCTGCTCGACAAGGCCAAGGATTGGCGCCGCAAACGTCTTCTGCGGGAGCTCCGCGCGGGCGCCGGTCGGCTCGTCTTCTTGGGCGTGCCTGTTCTGACGGCCGCGCTGTGGCTTGACCGGCTCGCGGTATTGCCGCAGTCCGCGCGCGCGGTCCTTTGGCTGGCCGGCCTGGCGGCTGTTGCCATCGGCGCTTATGTCCGGCTCGTACGGCCCTGGCGGAGCAACAGCTGGCAGGCCGTGTTCGAAGAGGCGGCCAAAGAACTGCCCGGCTTGCGCGACTTCCTATGGCCGGCTTGGGAACTGCGCGAAGCCGCGCCCGCCCATACCTCGCCGGAACTGGCCCGCGCCCATCTGGAGGCCACGGGAAAACTACTGGAGTCCCTGTCCCGAGAGCCGGATTTCCCGCGCCAGCCTTTCCAGAGGTTTGGCTGGGCCGCGGCCGCCGCCGCTCTTTGCGTGCTGAGCTGGCCTGCTCTGGGCCGGTCTGCCTGGCTGCGCGTGCTGGCGCCCTGGCGCGACATGCCGCTGGAGCGCTTCCTGGCCATCCTGCCCGCGGATGCGGTCTGGGCCTTGGGACAGCCTGCCGCGATAACAGCGCGCCTCTCGGGCGCGGCCGGCGGGCCGGATCAGGCCGGTGAAGCTAGGCTTTGGCTCAAGACCGCGGGCCCCTGGCGTGCCGTGGACTGGGACAGCCGGCCCGTAGACGCGGCCGTGTTCACCGTGGCGTCGGTGACTGAGCCTCTGCGCTACCGGCTGACTTGGCGCAGCCTACAGAGCCGGGCCTACCTCCTCGATCCCAAGCCCGCCCCGCGGCTGGAGGAACTGCGCGCCAAGGTCGCCGGTCGTTCCTCGGCCGTGGCTTTGAGCGGCGCTGAGCCTCTAGTCGCGCGCCGGGGGAGCTGGGTCAGGCTCGTGGGCAGGCCGAACCAACCTTTGGCCAAGGCGGTTTTGCGGGCCTCATTCCTGGCCGCTCCGGTCGCGCTCGATTGCGCGGCGGGGGGGGATTGCGCGGGCGGGTTTTGGGCCCAGCAGGACGGGACTTTCACATTCGAGTTGGAGACTCCGGACGGCAGGACGGATCCCGCCCCGGTGTCCTACGGCCTGCGCGCCGCGGTGGACGAGCCGCCCACCGTCGAGCTCTTGTCGCCGCAGCAGCCGGTGCAGGCCGCGCCCGCAAGCCTGCTGCCCCTGGCCTATGCGGCGCGCGACGACTCGGGCTTGAGCCGCGTCGCCTTGCTCATCCGCGCGCCGGGCCAGTCCGAGCGCGAGCTGACCATGCGCGTCTTCGGACGCGAGCCGGTCAAGGACGTCATCGGCGATTTTCCCTGGCCGCTCACTGGCCTGCCGGTCGGCGCCAAGGTCGCATTCCGGGTAAAGGCCTATGACGACGGTTCGCCGCCGCAAGTCGGAATCTCCCAGCCGGGGCAGGTTGAGATCGTGGATTTCGAGGCCGGGCACCGCGCCGCCAAGGAGTTTTGGGACAAGGCGCAGAACCTGTTGGGTGCGCTGGCGGACCGGGAGGAAGGCCTGCGCGACCGCTACACCGCGGGCGATTCGACGGGCGCCGAGAAAGGCCTGTCCGGCCTGCCTCAAGCCTGGGAAGAGGGAAGCCGAGCCATGCGTGACCTGGCCCAGGCCATGGACGCCGACGCCTACGCCAATCCCGGACTGCGCGAGCAGTTCTCCGGCCTGGCCGGCGAGATCGGCGCGGCCCGTAGCCGGGACCTGCCCGCCGCCATGGAAGCGGGCAAGAGCGGCGACGCGGCCGAGGCGGGAGCGCGCCACGGCCGCCTGGCCGAGCTCGCGCGCCGGGCGCAGAGCCAGCTCGCCAGCGGCCGCGCTTTGCAGGAGATGCAGGACCTCTACCTGCAGGCCGGCCGCCTGGGACAGGACGGCGAGCGCCTCGCTTCGGACCTGGAGTCCATGTCCGGCGCCAAGAAGGGCCAGGCTTCCGGCGAGACCATGCGGCGCCTGCAGGAGACGCTCAAGGACATCCGGCAGAGCCTGGCGGCCTTGCAGAAAGCCGTCGCGGCCTTGCCCCAGTCCGCTCCGGGAGAAAGCGCGAGCGGGGCCCGGCGTACGATGTCCATGCCCTTGCTCTCGGCGCAGACCTCGGCCGACGCACTGCAGGCCGCCTTGAACGCGGGGGACCTCTCTCTGGCCGCGTCCATCGCGCGGGAGCTAGCCCAACAGTTGGCTGCGGTCGAGGCCGCGGTGACGGCCTCCGCGGCCGGGGCTTCCGCCGCGCAGAAGCGGACTTCGGCCCGGCTCAAGCGCCTACAGGAGTTTTGGTCGAAGGCGGTCGAGGACCAGTCCCGCCTGGTGGAGGCGACCCAGGGTCTGGAAGAGGACCGCCGCGGACGCTTCCTCAAGCGGCAAAAGGAGACGCTGGCCGGCCTCGCTGCGGAGGAGGGAACGCTCATCTCTTCCGCCGCCGCCGCGGGTGCGGCCTTGCAGCCCCAAGCTCTGGCCGCCATGCAGGCCCTGCGCGATGAGCTGGCTTCAGGCCGGGCCCTCCGCGCCATCGCGCTAGCCGCGAGCGCATCCGCTGCGCTGCGCGCCGCGGATGGGTTCGGTGAGGCGCAGGAAGCCATCGGCCGCAAGCTCGCGGCCGTGCCCGAAGCGCCCGCGGCCGAGGGCCCGCGGTCCGAGACTGCGGCTGCCGCCCAGGGCCAGGCCGAGGTCAAGGCCGAGACCGCGAGGCTCTCCGAGGAAGTGGAGGCCTTGGCCCATGATTTCGGGGCGCCGCCGGCCGGGACGCGGGAGAGCCTGAAGGCGGCCCAAGGCGAGCAGGAGGCGGCGCAAGGCGGCCTGGCCCGCGGCGATTCGGGTGCGGCCTTGCCTCGGCAGGCGAAGGCGCTTGAGCTCCTGGAGCAGGGCCGTCAGAGCCTGGGGCGCGCCGCCTCCGCCCAGCAGAGCTTCGAGCTTTCCCTCGGCGCGGGATTCTCCCAGCCCGCGACCGGCGTGCGCGGGTCCGCGGGCGGCAGGGCCGGCGAGCGGTTGGAATTCGTGCCCTTGCCCGCGGCTAAGGACTATCAGCCGCCCCGGGAGATACGCGAGGAGCTGGAGCGGTCGCTGAGGGAGAAGAGGCCTGAGGTCTACGATGCTCTCATAAAGGAGTACTTCAAGCGGCTCGCGCAGTGAGGGCGGGCCGCATCGGGCGGCTAAGAGTTATAATGTAGTCATGTCCTTCAAGGGAGTCATAGAGGCGCGCTGTCCCCGGGGTTGCGAGTCTTTCGAGACCGAGATATGGAGCTTCATCCACGGCCGGCGGAGCCCGGAGCTGCGCGAGACCGTGCAGGCCGGGGAATTGAACCTCCTGCTCTGCCCCGGCTGCGGCGCCGCGTTCTTCGCCGAGGCCGCCTATGTTTATTTCGAGCCTGATGACGGTATAATCGCCTTCGTCTTTCCGGAATCCCACCGCGCCGAGGACCAGCGCTGGCGCGGCAAGATGCGGGATGATTTTGCCGCGCTCAAGAAGGTCATGGGCGAGAAGATGCCCATCGACATCGAGCCCGAGGTCTTCTTCGGGCCTGACGGCCTAGCCGAGCTCCTGGAGGCGCGGGACCGTCTCGCCGAGGAGGTTGAGGTGATGGCGGCCGTGGCTGGCGGGCTGGGGCTCGCGCTCTACCGTGTGCCCCCCGTTTTCTCCAGGCGCCAGGGAGTGCCCGCTCTCTTGCCGCATACCGCTGGGGCGCAGGCCCTCACGCGCGCGGGCCTCATCGCGGGTTTGGAGCGCCTGCTGGCGGCCAACGACCGGCTTACGACCTACCGCGGCTTTCTCGATAGCCTGCGCGCTTCGCCCAAGGCGGGCTTGCCGCCGGGCCGGTTCTGATGGCACTGCACATCCCGGGTCGGACCTGGGCTCTGCTGGGTTGCCTGGCCGCGGCCGCTAAGAAGCAAGGCGTGCCCCTTTATGCCGTGGGCGGTTGCGTCCGGGACTGGATGCTGGGTCGTCCGGTGTGTGATCTGGATCTAGTGACCGAGGGCGACCCGGCCGCGCTGGCGCGGCTGTGCGGCCGCAGGCTAGAGGCCAAGGCCGAGGCGTTCGGCGCGTTCGGCACCTGGCGGGTCAAGGGCCGCGATTGGCGCGTGGACTTCGCGGCGGCCCGGCAGGAAGAGTACCCGGAGCCTGCCTGCCTGCCCCAGGTCCGGCCTGCGGCTTTGGAACTCGACCTATTCCGCAGGGATTTCACCGTCAACGCCATGGCCGCGCGCCTGGAGCCGCAAGGCGCGGGCGCAATCGTGGACCCTTACGGCGGCCGGAGCGACCTCGACGGCCGCGTCCTGCGTGTGCTGCATCCCGCCAGTTTCCGGGACGACCCGACCCGGGTGTTTCGCGCGGCCCGCTTCCTCTGCCGTTTCGATCTGCGTCCCGCGCCGGGCCTCCTGGACCTGGCCCGCGCGGCTCTGCGCGGCGGGATCGCGGGCCGTTTGTCGCGCCATCGCTTGGCCGCGGAACTCTTGCGCGTGCTCGGCGAGGTCGAGCCGGAGGCTCCGCTGCGGCGCCTGCGCTCCTGGGGCTACCTCGAATTGGTATTCCCGGACCTGCCCGCGCGGGTGCGCGGCGTAGACGCCGCGCAGAGGCTGGGCGCGCTGGCTTTGGGCCTGGGGGAGAAGGGTGGGGAGTTCGTCAAGAGCCTGCCCGTAGAGCATGCTTTGGCGCGCAGCGTGAGCGAGGCTTGGCGCGTCGCGCGCGGCAAGGCCTCGCCGCGTACGGCTTTGCCCGAGCAGACCGCGCGCATCGTGGCCGTGGCTTGCCCGGGCCTGCCGCCGGCTGCCCTGCGTCCGCTGCTCGTCTCCAGCGCGGACCTGCGGGACGCTGGGCTTGAGCCCGGCCCGGAGCTGGGAACCTTGCTCGATGCCGCGGCCCGGGCCCAGTGGGCCGGCCTCATTTCTTCACGCCGAGACGCCTTGGCCTGGCTCAAGAGGCGGGTGGGCGGCGCGGCGTAGATGCCGAAGATACTTCTCGTCAATCCGGCGCAGGTCTATTTCGCGAAAACGAATCGGGACTCCCGGCAAGGGTCTATCGGCCTTCCCCTGGGTCTGCTCTATGTCGCCGCGGCCTTCGAAGCTGTCGGATGGGAAGTGCGGCTCTTCGATTCCCTCATGGCGGACACGACCACCCTGACCAAGGACGGACCCCGGACGCGCTTCGGGTCCAACAGTGACGAGTTGAGGAGGGCCGTCCTCGGATTCGGTCCCGATATCGTCGGGATATCCAGCCCATTCACGACCCAGGAGGAAAGCGTCGTCGAAGCGGCTCGGACCATTAAGGATGCTCAGGCGTCCGTCCTGGTCGTCGTGGGGGGCGCCAATGCGCGGCCCCGGGCGGAGCAGCTTTTGGCCTGCCCGTCAGTGGATCTGGTGGTCCTGGGAGAAGGGGAAGGGGCCGCCGCCGCTCTGGCCGCGTACTGGCGGGACGAAAGGCCGCTGGCGGAGATTCCGTCCATCGCGTACCGCCAGGCCGGCGCGGTCCGCCGCACCGCCGGCCCCCGCGAGAACCCTGCGCTCGATGCGCTGCCCTTGCCCGCCTATCATCTGGTCGACATGGAACGCTATCTGTCCCTTCATGAACGGGGGATTTATGCCCGGGATCATGACGTCCGGCGCGCCGTCCCTGTCATCACCAGCCGCGGCTGTCCGCACCGTTGCATCTTCTGCTCCATCCACCAGAGCATGGGCCGTACCTGGCGCGCGCACTCCGCGGAGCATCTGCGGCGCCACATCCGCCTCTTGGCGGAAAGATACGGGGCCGCGCACATCCATTTTGAAGACGATAATCTTCTCGTCGATATCGAACGCTTCCTACAGGTCCTGGATGTCTTGGCCGAGAAGCATCTGAGCTGGGACACTCCCAACGGCATCCGGGTCGACCTGAGGATATCCGAAGAGGTCCTGCGCCGATTCCAGAGCGCCGGGTGCCGATCGCTCAACATCGGGGTCGAGTCCGGAGACCAAGAGGTCCTGGACAAGATCGTCCGGAAGGGAATCAATCTGGGAGATGTTGAGGAATTCGCCAGGCGCTGCTGGAAGGTGGGATTGCCGCTGCGGGCTTTCTTCATCCTAGGGTTTCCCGGAGAGACCATCGAGACCATGACGAGGACTGCGGATTTCGCCCTGTCCCTCGCCGACCGATATGACGTCGGCATCATCAACCTGATCGCGACCCCGCTGAGCGGGACGGCGCTTTTTGACGTCTGCCAGGACAACGGCTATTTCGCCGAGCCCATCACCCCGAGGGCGCTATCGGAATCCGTCATTTCGGATGGTTATGGATTGATCGACACTCCGCAGTTTTCCCACCGCGACGTCGAGTGTCTGAGCCGAAGGCTCACCGCGCAAGCGCAGCGCCGGCAGATTCTTAAGCGGGGTCTGCGCCACCCCATCAGATCGCTCAGGAGGATGGGCAATGCCTACACGCTCATGCGAACGCTCAAGAAGGCGTTCCTTGATTGTGGATTTCCGGCCCTGTAGGTCTTCGTTAGTGACCGCGCCCGGCCGGCGCGCAGCGCTTGACACCCTGCCGCGACGGTCTGTACACTTTTAGCGGCTTTCTGCCACGATGAACATAACCAGCAGGTCGCTCGGGCTCGCGATTCTGGCCGCGGCATGCCTGACCGCCGCTGGTCCCGCTCGCGGCCAGAATGATGGCGACTTGCTGCGCGCGGTGAGCGCGCCGGGCCGCATAGATGGCCAGGCGGCGGAAAAATACCGGCAGGCGCAAGCGGCCATGCAAGCGAGCAGCGCCGCCCTCGCCGTGGCGGTTCCGGCGCGGCCCCTGACTCCGGCCCCGGCGCCTTCAGGTAGCGGCTGGTCCGTCACGGCGCTCCTTAGCCTCTGCGCCTTCCTCGCGCTCGGAGTCCTGGCGTACACCCGGTTCGGCAAGCGGCCGGCCCCTCCGGTGAAGGCCAAAGCGACCCCCGCGCACGCGCCGGAGACTCGCGGCGCCTCGCCCGAGGAACTTACCGCCATGTTCGCTCGGGAGGAGGAGCGTTCCTGGACGGCGGCGGCGCGGGACGAGGCTAAGTGCGCCGCGATCGCCAACGGATTCCTGCGCTCGGGCAAGGTGAAGGAGTTTCTCGCACGCAGCTGCGGTCGCGCGCCGGATTATTATGACGCTTACTCGCGCGCCTTTCTCAGGTTGGGTGCCTGGGAAACGGCGGCCGCTATTCTGCGGAGCAAGACGCCACCGGACCCCAAGGACGCCGGCTTCTGCGAGGTGCTGCAGCTCGCCGCGCGCAGCCGGCCGAAGGGGGCGCCCGCCGCCGGCCAGGCCTTCGAGAAGGTGAACGTGGCCGGCGCGCTGGCCGAGCGCGGCTACGGCGCGGAGGCTTTCCGCCTTTTGAGCGACGAGGTCCTGCTGGCCGCCATGGCCGACAAGGAACAGTGCCTCAAGGTCGCGGCCATCTACCACGCGGCGGGCAAGGGAGCGGAATTCGCGGCCCAGCGCATCGCCCGCAGGCCCGGGCAATTCTACCGCGCCTATGCCCAGGCCTTCCACGCCCTGCGCGACCCCGAGACGGCCCTGGCTTTGCTGCAGAGGAAGCATCCCCTGGAGGCCCAGGATTACGCGCTGCTCGTGGCCTGCTACAAGGAGCTCGGGCGCATTGGGCCGACGGCTTTCTTCCAGGTGCCGGACTCGGACAAGCTGCTCTTGGCCCAGGCCTTGACGGACGCGGGCGAGGACGTCATGGCCTTGAAGACGATCCTCGAGGGCCGCGAGACCGCCCTGGGCGAGCCCGACTATACCTTGGCTTTGCGTATTTGCGCCAAGCTCAACGACTTCGGAGCCGCCGCCAGGCTGTTCAACGACATCCGCTACACCTTGCCTCTGGAGAAGTCGCCCGAGCTCTACTATTTCTACGCGTATCTCTGCGAGACCTCGGGCCGCGCGACCGAGGCGCGCCATATTTACGAGATGCTGGTCAAGCACGCGCCGAATTATAAGGATGTGGCCGTGCGTTTGAATAAGATAGACGGAGGCCCGGGCGCATGAGCGCGGCAATGTTGACGGCGCTGCTGGCCCTGGCCGGCCGGGCGCAGGCGGCTCCTGCGGCGGTACGGAACGCGAGCTTCCAGCAGGACCCCCAGGGCTTGGTCCATCTCCGTTATCGGCTGGAGCTTGCGGCCGTGGAGCGTTGTGAGGCGACTTTCAAGATCTCGGACGACGGCGGCAAGACCTTCGGCTTGGTCCCGGTCACGCTGCGGGGCGATTTTGGTCCGGTGTCTGGAACGGGGGAGAAGGAAGCGGTCTGGGACGTGGAGAAGGATTCTCCCGTCCTGGCTTGCGACGCCTGCCTCGTTGCCGTCGAATGCCGCCGGTTCGCCGCCAAGACCGGGTTGCGGCAGGGCAATGAGATGGTCCGGATACCCGCAGGTTGGTTCTGGATGGGCTCCACCGCCTCGGAAGGCAGCGCGGACGAGCGCCCTCAGCACAAGGTCTTCCTGGATGCTTTCGACATGGACAAGTATCTGGTCATCGTGGCGCAGTACCGGCAGTTCGGCGCGGCCGCGGGCCGGCCCATGATGAGCCAGCCGGGCAACGGAGACGATCTTCCCGTGGTGTACGTGAGCTGGGACGACGCCGTCGCCTACTGCGAATGGGCGGGCAAGCGCCTGCCCACCGAGGCGCAGTGGGAGAAGGCGGCGCGCGGCCGGGTGCAGACCCTCTACAGCTTCGGGGACAAGGAGACCGAGCTCGGCGAATACGCCTGGTTCTCTAATAATTCGGGGGGGCACTCGCATCCGGTCGGCCGGAAGCGGTCGAACCAATACGACCTTTTCGACATGCATGGCAACGTCGCGCAGTGGGTGGCGGACTGGTATCATGAGGGTTACGACTCCGAGCCCCAGAAGAACCCCGCCGGCCCCGCTTCGGGAGAGAACCGTGTGCTGCGCGGCGGTTCTTGGTCTAGCCCCGCGGACAAGTGCCGCGCCGCCAGCCGGGACTGGTATTTCCCCCAGGGCAAGAGCGAGACCAACGGCTTCCGCTGCGCGGCGCCGGTTGTGCGGCCCTGATGCCGTAATGCGGCCTGCGCGGCGTACGCCGCGCAGGCCCCGGCGCCGACCTTCCGCATCGGCGCCGATTCTATTAAAGGCCGGTGGCCACTCCCGCGTTCAATTCTGGTTGGCCGCAGGTGCGGGCGCCTTCCTTCGGTCGGCGCGGGTTCCGGCGCTTTGCGCCGGAACCTCTTTCTTGTTTCCCTCGACGCATATAGGATAAGATAGTCGCCTAATGTCCGAGCATCGCGAGGTGGTGGTTTCCGGTATGCGGCCCACAGGGCGCCTGCACATCGGCAACTACTGGGGCGCGCTCAAGAACTGGATTTCCCTGACCGAGAGCTGTCAGTGCTACTTCTTCGTGGCGGACTGGCACATGCTCACCACCGGCTACGCCGACACGGGGGCCTTGCAGGCCAACATCCGGGAGATGGTGCTGGATTGGCTGGCCGCGGGCCTGGATCCGGCCAAGTGCGTCATCTTCAAGCAATCCGATGTGCCCGAGCATGCCGAGCTGGCCTTGCTCCTGGGCATGACCACCTCGCTGTCCTGGCTGGAGAACAACCCGACCTGGAAGGAACAGCTGCACGAGCTGGCTAAGACCAAGCACGCGCAGGCCGTGGCCGCAGCAGGCCCCACAGCCGAGCCGGCGCCCGCCGCCGCGTCGCGCGAGGATCTCTGCACCTACGGCTTCCTGGGCTACCCGGTATTGCAGGCTGCAGACATCCTGCTCTATAAGGGCAGCCGGGTCCCGGTGGGCCAGGACCAGCTGCCGCACCTGGAGCTGTCCCGCGAGATCGCGCGCCGGTTCAACCATCTTTTCGGGCCTGTGCTCGCGGAGCCCAAGCCCCTGCTGACCCCGACGCCCAAGATCCCGGGCTTGGACGGCCGCAAGATGTCGAAATCCTACGGCAACACGGTGGACATCCTCGAGAGCGCGCAGTCGCTGCAGGCCAAGATCATGTCCATGTACACGGACCCTTCGAAGTTGCGCAAGGACACTCCCGGCCACCCGGAGCCCTGCGCGGAGAACCCGCCCGGCTGCGTGGTCTACGCCCTGCACAAGCTTTACACCCCGGGCTGGGAGAAGATCGGCGAGGAGTGTCGCGCCGGCCGCCTCGGCTGCGTGGCCGACAAGAAGAGCCTGATCGGGTCCATGGACGGGCCCTCCGCGGAGTTCCGCAAGGCCCGCGAGGCCCTTGCCGCGCAGCCGCAGCGCGTCGAAGTCGTCCTGGCCGAAGGCGCGCGCCAGGCCGCGGCCGTGGCCCGGGCCACGATGTCGGAGGTGCGCAAGGCGATGAGGCTGCGATGAGCCACCAAGTCCATCTGGAGATGTTCGAAGGCCCGCTCGACCTTCTGCTCTTCCTGGTCAAGCGCGACGATCTCGACGTCCACAATATCCCCATTGCCCGCATCACCTCTGAGTACCTGAACTACCTCGACCTCATGAAGGAGCTCAACCTCGACGTGGCCGGGGAGTTCCTGGTCATGGCCGCGACCCTCATGGATATCAAGGCGCGGGCCCTGCTGCCCTCGCGGCCGGGAGAGGAGGAGGAGTCCGGGCCCGACCCGACCGCCGAGTTGCAGGCCAAGCTGCTGGAATATCAGAAGTTTAAGGAGGCGGCCAAGTTCCTGGAGCAGCGCAGCGAGGAGTTCAAGGACGTCTTCTACCGGGGCGCGCCCCATATTGACGACTCCCAGAAGGATCTGGACATCAACCTTTTTGACCTGCTTGAGAGCCTGCGCGGCATACTGGACCGGGCTCCGGCCGAGACCCGCGCGGTCGCCGGCGAAGAGTTCCCCATCGAGGAGAAGAAGGCCAAGATCCTCTTCCTCATGGAGAGCCGGCCAGCCGTGAGCTGGGAGGATATCTTCGCCGACGAGCGCAAGCGCCGCGGCATCATCGCCTGCTTTTTGGCCATGCTCGAGCTCGTGAAGATCCAGAAGGTCTTCCTGCGGCAGGAAGGGAATTTCGGCCCCATCATGGTCTACAAAAAGGAGGTCAGCGTCGATGTCCGAGACGCCAACGCCAGCGCCGCAGGATGAGGAGCTCAAGGGCCGGCTGGAGACCCTGCTCTTCATCACCGACCGCCCCCTGAGCCTCGACGAGCTGCGCAAGCTTACCAAGGTCAAGGACGCCGCCCGCCTGCAAGCCTTGGTGGGCGAGCTCCGGCAGAAGCTGGAGGACGATAAGTCCGCCCTGCAGGTCATGGAGGTCGCCGGCGGCTACCAGATGGCCACGCGGCCGGCCTACGCCGACTTGGTGCGGAAACTCTTCACGGACCGGATGACCCTGCGCCTTTCCACCGCGGCGCACGAGACCTTGGCCATCATTGCCTACAAGCAGCCTTTGACCCGCGCGGAGATCGAGGACATCCGCGGCGTGGAGGTCATCGCCGCGCTGGAATCTTTGCTGGAGAAGCGCCTCATCAAGGTGGTGGGGCGCAAGGAATCCGTGGGCCGGCCCTTGCTCTACGGAACCACCGCCGACTTTATGCGCCATTTCGGCCTGCGCAGCCTGGAGGACCTGCCGCCCATCGAGAACTTCCAGGCCGCGGCGCCGGCCGCAGAAGCGGTGACGGTCTCGGAAGCCGTGATTTCAGAACCTCCTGCGGAGGCCGCTGTCGCCTCAGAAACCGAAGCCATCCCGGAAGCCGAGGCCGCGCCGGAAACGCCGGCTGAGCCGCAAGAGCCTCCGGCCCAGTCCATATGGCCCAGCGCCGAGGAAGCCCCGGCTGAGCCGTCAGAGGAACCCGCTCCGGAGACTTGAGCCGCGGATGAGGATTCTCCAGGCCGCCAGCGAGGCCTTCCCTTTCTGCAAGACCGGCGGTCTGGCCGACGTGGTCGGCACCTTGTGCCAGAAGCTGGGCGAAGCCGGCCACGATGTGCTGCTCTTCCTGCCTAAGTACCGGGTCATCGCTCCGGCAGCGCTCCGCGGCGGCAAGACCACTTTCTTGGAGGTGCCTCTGGGCCCGGGCCGCGTCCGGGTTGTCTTGCGCCGCGTCCAATGGCGTTCGGTCGTGGTCCAATTCGTCGACTGCCCGGAGCTGTTCGACCGGGACTGCATCTACGGCGAGGACGGCCGCGACTATCCAGATAGCGACAAGCGCTTCTCCGTCTTCTGCCGCGCCGCGCTGGAGGGGGCCAAGGCCGTTGACTTCCGTCCAGACATCGTTCACGCGCACGATTGGCCGACGGCCCTGGCGCCGCTGTACCTCGCCACGCTCTACGCCCGGGATCCCTTCTTCGCCGCGTCCGCCTCGGTGCTCACCGTGCACAACATGGCCTACCAGGGAGTGTTCCCAGCGCGCGGTTTCCTGCAAGCCGGCTTCGCGGCGCCGCAGTTCCGGACAGCCCGGCTGGGCTCCGGCCGCGGCGGGGCGGCGCGCTACAGCTTTCTTAAGGCCGGCCTGGTCCACGCGGACCGGCTGAATACGGTCAGCCCCACCTATGCCGGCGAGATCCAGACCGCCGTGGGAGGGCACGGTCTACAGACTGTCCTGCGCCGGCGCCGCGGCCAACTGACGGGAATCCTCAACGGCCTCGACTTGGAGTGCTGGAACCCGGAGAAGGACGCATTCCTGCCCGCGCGATTCTCGGCGAAGGATATGGCGGGCAAGCGGGAGTGCAAGAAGAAGTTCCTCGCCCGATACGGCCTCAAGGCCGCGGCGGGGGCGCCGCTGGTCGGCATGATCGGACGGCTTGACCGCCAGAAAGGCTGGGACGTGGCCATCCAGGCTTTGGGGCCGCGTTTGCGCCGCTGTTGCTTCATGGGCATGGGGGAGGGCGAGCGGAAGCTGGTGGCCAGCGTGAAGAAGTGGACGGCGCGCCATCCCGGGGCCGCGCGGTTCTTCTGCGGCTATAACGAGGAGCTGGCGCACTGTCTTTACGCCGCTGCGGACATCATCGTCATGCCCTCGCGCTTCGAGCCCTGCGGCCTGGGGCAGATGATCGCGATGCGCTACGGCTGCGTGCCCGTGGTCTCGTGCACCGGCGGCTTGGCCGATACGGTCTCCGACTATCCGCCGGGCAACGGCTTCACGGCCATTCCGGACGACGCGCGGGATTTCGGCCGCGCCTTGGACCGGGCCTTGGACGCTTTCGCGGGGCCGGATTGGGAGACCATGTCCCGCGCCGGCATGGGCCGCGATTTCTCATGGGGTCGTTCCGTCCGGCTTTACCTGGATGTCTACGCGCGGGCCTTGGCGGGGAGAGTCGGATGATCGTGACCGCCCAGGACAAGGTCCGGCCTTGGCTGCTTTTCATCGGCTTCGGCCTGCTGCTCTACCTGGCCGGCGCCGCCGCCCGGCCCGGCGCCAAGTCCCTGCCGGCGCTTGACGCCGCCGAGGCTGCGGCGGTCTGCTCGGCATCGGGCTACCCGCCCGCGGATTTCTGGCAAAGAGCCCAGGCCATGGGCGTGGGCGCCATGGCCCTGCGCGCCGACACCTTGGGGGAATTGATCGAGGGCGGCCGGGTGCTGGTGTTCTCACGCGCGGAATTGGAGAAGTGGAAGAGCGCTGGACTCATCGCGCCCAACGCCGCGCTCAAGCCCAACGCCCTTTGGGTCCGGGACGCCGGGCTCTTCGCGCGGCTCTCGGGCGTCCTGGCGGTCCAGGGCCTTTTGGCCAGCACCGGCACCGCCGCCGGCCATGGTTTTCTGGAGATCAAGGGCGGCCTGGCCCCGGAAACCTTCGCGGGAAGCAGCGCCGAGGACGCCGCGTCGGCCGCGGCCGTGCAGATGATCCCATTCGTGGTTGGTCCCGCGGGCGCGGTGCGGGCCGGGCGTTCGGAAGCCGCGCCGCTGCGCGTCTTGGAGAACCCGGTCCGGCTGGCGGCCTTGCTGCGCTCGGCCTATGCCCAGCGCGGCCGGGTGCTGCTGCTGCGCCTGGACCCGGCCGGCGGTGTCGAGGGAAACCTGGATCGTTTGCGCGCCCTGCTGCGTCCTTTGCGGGACCGGGAGCTCATCGGTCGGGAGTGGCCGGAGGCAGCCGTCCCCGCGGCTGCCGTGCCTCCGGGACGCTGGCGGCTGGCGCTGGCTTGGCTGCTGGCCGTGCTCGGCCCCATCATCGCGGTGCGTCTGGGCGTCAAAGCCTTCAAGCGCGTCCGCGTTCTTATCCGCAAGCGCAGTCCCCTGGCCTCTCCCGTGGCCGAACTGCTGATGGGCGTGGCCTCGACCGCCGCCGCGGCAGTAGCCGTGGGCTTGGCCGTAGCCCTGCTTCTCAAGGGGAGCAATGCCTCGCAACTGCCCGAGGGAATCGCCTTCTCGACCTTGGCTTGGCCCCTGGTCATCGGCGGCTTGGCCCTGTTTCCGTTGTCGCGCGCGGAACTGGCGCGGCGTTTAAGCCGGACGCCGACCTACGCCGACCTCCTGCGCCTGGCAGGGGCGGCCGCCGCAGTCGCCATCCTGTTCCGGCCTCGGCCGCTTTTGGCCGCCGCCGGCTTGGGGGGATGGGCTCAGTCCGTGGCCGATGGCTCGGCCCCGTTCTGGTGGTGGACATGGCGGTGGCGGGAATTTTTGATCGGCCTGCCCGCCTTCATGAACGCTCTGCTTCTGGTGGGCAGGCAGTTCGACGCCGAGGCGCCCGAGGCCAGGAGCGCGCACGCCGCGGACCCGCGGCCCTGGTTGTGGTTGGGGCTTTTCTTCCCTATCGGCGCCATCGCGGCTCTGGGCCGGCCCGGAGCCGCGCCCTTCATGGTCTTGGGGCATAGCGTCGTGGTCGTGCTTGCGGGGGGGGCGCTGGGAGGGGCTTGGCTCGCTCTGCGCGCCCTCTGGGAGGCCAGTGGCCGCGGAGAGAAACCGATCGGTGACATTGACCGGGAAGGCTGATTTTGATAATATACACGCAATCATTACCTTTCAGGAATAATGAAAATCATTTTCGTCCTTGCCGTGGCGTCCTGGCTCGTTCTGCCGGCGCATAGCGATTCCTCCAAGCCTAAATCTCCCAAGCTCGGTTACGCCGGAGAGGGCGGGGGTTATACCCAGCCGTTCCAGGACGCCTCCGACGCCATGGAGACCGGCACCCGCCAGAACGGATCCGGGTCCAACGCTGCGACAGGCGACGACGGAAGCCGGAGCCAGCGCAGCATGTTGGGCGGCTTGACGGCGCCCATGGCCTTGTCGTCACAGAAGTTGGGTGAGGTCGGCGAGGATGAGGATGCCGCGGTCATGGGCCGCAACGATTACGAGACGCATATCCTCGGCCAGCGGCCGGGCGTTTCCGCTAACGCGCCCTCGGCGCCGCGGCCTGCCGTGCTGCACGCCGCAGTCGTGGATTCTCCGGTGGCCAGGGCGCAGGCCGACCGTGAAGTGTTCGTGGCTTTGAGCCTGGACCTGAAGCAGAGGCCGGACGCTTCGCTCAAGGATGCCGTGGCCGACCTGGGTCGCGCGGCGGGCTTCCGTCAGGATTTCCGGTTCGCGCCGGCCGCGATCGGCGTGGGACCGGGGGCGTCGCAAGTGGCCCTGTGGGGCTGGATGTCCCCGGCGCGCTTGGCCGAGGCTTTGAAGGTTCCGTCAGTGGCGCGCTTGCAGGTTAATTCGGTTCAGGCACCGGCCGCCAGCGCGACGGCAACCAATATGGTCATGGGGGTGCGCCTGCCGGCCGGAGCCGCTGCCGCCCAGGTCGTTTCCGATTTGCAAAATGAATTTGCCGGCCTGGGATTGCGCGTCCTGCGCCAGATGGGCACGCAGATCGTCCCGGGAACGGCGCAGTCGGTCTTGGTGATCGAGGCTTCCGTGCCGATCAGCTCTTTGTCCCGCGTCATGGCGTCGCCGAACATTATTCATCTGGCCGCGGCGCCGGGCGAGGCGCCCGCGCCGGTCAAGACCGGGCAGCCGTTTTCGGCCGAGTTGCGGCGCTTCATCGATTTCGTCATGTCGCATTCGCCGATTCTGCTGATCGTGACCGCGCTTATGGCTTTGCCGTGGATCCTTTCGGGCCTGACGGCCATGGCCGGCTCCTTCGTCCCTTACCGCTGAGCCGGCCGCCGAAGCGCAGGACGCGCTTCGATCAGAAATCCCCGCTAGCCCCGCCGCCGCCGGAACTTCCGCCGCCGCCCTCGAACCCGGGCTTTACCGTTGCCGGGGCTTGAGCCGAGGCCCCCGCCGCCGCCGCGGCCAAAAGCGCCGCTGCGCTGAAGCCCTCGTCGCGGTCCAGTATCGCGGGCCGGGCGGTGAATCCCGTTCTGCGGCCTTCGGGACCGGAGTCGAGCCAGCGCGTCAGCCAGGCCGCCAGCGCCATCATGGCCGCGCCCAGGATGGCGGCATCCCAAGCGTGGCGCTGCCAGCCGAGATAGGGCTTGTAGGTCATGACGGTGATAAGGGCCATGACGGTTGAGGCGGCGAGGATAGGCCTTTGGCGGCGTTTGACGCCCCAGAACATCCCGGCGGCGGGAAAGATCCAGATCAGGGCGAAGGTCGTCCAATAGAAGAGCCCCGTGGCAATGGCCTCGCCATTGTAACGAGGGGCCCTTCCGGGAAGGCCTGGGATGTTGGCGATGTCATTTAGACGGAGGTTGAGGACGAGGTAGGTCCACATGAATAGGGCGGCCCTGACAAAGAGCCGGTCGTCCTTTTCATGCTCGGTATCATCGCTCAGCAGGGAGACGGCCAGGAGCAGGCAGTAGAGCCAGGCGAGCCAGATGCGGGTGAGCCTCTCAGGCAGACCGAGGCAGCCTACCGCGACTGAAAGGGCGACGATGGCGGCAAAGGCCGCGTAGAGATAGCCGCAGCGTTTGTATAGCCAGCCGAACAGTGCCGCGGCCGCGCAGCAAACGGCGAAGGCGCGGTCATGGGTGAAGAAGCCGAGACTTTCGGGCATGACCAAGTAGAGGCCGATGGAGAACTGGACCACAGCCCCGGCCAGCAGGGCTTCCTCCACCCCGAAGCGGTGGAGGCGGAACCATCGGATGAGGAATTCCCCAAGCGCGTAGCACAAGACGGCGGTCCCCAGGAGGTAGCAGCCTATCAGGCTCTGGTCGCGGATGCCGGCCGTGAGGTAGTCGCCCAACGCCCACTGCGCGCAGGCGCAAAAGCCGAAGAACAAGAGTCGGACGGCCCAGCCCGCTTGTGCCAGAGCAGGGCCGAGCCCGCTTTCCGTGGCCGAGAGCTGATCCTGGCTGATCAGCCCTGAGCGCGCCCAGTCGCGCGCGAGTTCGAGCTCGTAGAGCTTGTGCTCCTCTTCCGCGGCGAATATTCTCATCGCTTCTGCTCCAAGAGTTTTCGGAAGCGGAAGATGAGATAGATCAGCGCCGAGCTTGATATAAGGAAATATAAGGAGATCGCCTGCGTCTCGTGGATATCCTTGAGGATGAGCGAGGAGAGCCCGATGTAGCCGTAGGCGACGCCGTAGAGGAAGTACTGGAAGCGCCTTTCGCGGAGCGCCCACCAGACGGCCGCCGCGACCAGGGCCGCGAGGACGATATTATAAGGAGAGGACCAGCCTTGCTCAAAGACGCCGGAGAGGACGGCCCAGAAGAGGACATTGAGGCCGATATTGAGATAGGTGTCGCGGAAATGGGGCTTGACGGCGCGGCCGGCGAGCCAGAAGCCCGCGCCGCAGACAGCGAGGCCGTAGCAGAGGCCCTGGGCCCGGAGTGCGAACCATTCGGGGTGGATGGTGTTGAGCCTGACGCCGAGCCAGCCGGCGATGTTGGCCAGGGCCATGGCGAGGACGAAGCGGTTGTCGTGGCGGTAGGCAAGGTAGAGAAACCATGCGCCGGAGATGAGAAGGTAGAGGTCCCAGTGCTTGTCGAGGAGGTGGAAGTGGTGTTCGATGTAGCCGAACTCGACGCCGAGGAAGGCGCAGCCGAGGTAGAGGATGTAGTCGAAGGCGGCGGTGGGGGAGGGGACTTGGCCGTGAGAATAGGGGGTGGCGCGAGTGACGCAGTAGGCGTAGCAGGCGGCGACGGCGAGGGTGAGGGCGGTGATGATGGTGAGGTGGCCGAGGTCGGAGAAGTATCTGGCGACAGTGGCGCCGACGCCGAGCACGATGAAGAGTGCGCCGAGGTAGAGGCAGGCGCGCAGTTCGGAGTGGAGAGAGAAGAGGCGGCCGGATTGGATGTCGGAGATGCGGCGGGCTTGGGGGTCGGTGAGGCCGCCGAGGGCTTTGAGGCGGGAAACGGCATCCATGGGCCGATTATACGATATGAGGGCGGCGGGCGCGAAGGTTGCCGTGGAACTATTGGCCTCCTGATTCGTATGTAGTGGGGAGGCCATCCTTACGGAACCGATAAGAATCAGACCCGGCGAGCCAGGCAGGCTTGTGGTGCATCTGCCCTATTCTCCCGAGCGCGTGGAGAAGATCAAGACCGTGGCCGGCCGGCGCTGGCACATCCAGGAGAAACACTGGACGGTTCCCCACGACGACAAGGCGGTGGAGCGCCTGCTTCAGCTCTTTTCCGGCGAGCAAGTGCTGGTGGCGCCTGGGCTTGGCCCGCCTCAACGCTCATCCAGCCAGCCGGAGGTCTCAGCGGCTGCCGCGGAGGATATCCAGGCCTGGCTCAAGGTGCTCAGGTCCGCCGTGCGCTAGCGGCATTTCAGCCCGAGCACCGAGGCCACCTACGCGTCCTGGGCCGAGAGGAAGTCCGTGCGGTGTTGGGGAAAATGGACGGCACGCCCAGGCTAATGGCCATGCTGTTCTACGGCGCTGGCCTGGGCAGCGTAGAGCTTCCCAACGCCCTGGACAGGAAGTACCCCAACGCGCCCAAGGAGTGGGGCTGGCAGTGGGTGTTCCCGGCCACGAGCCACTACCTGATCCCCGAGACGGGCGTGCGGCGCAGGCACCACCTGCATGAGTCGGTGCTACAGAAGGCTTTCAGAGAAGCTCGGCTCAGAGCCGGGATCGCCAAGCCCACCAGTTGCCATAGCCTGCGCCACAGCTTCGCGACGCACTTGCTGGAGGACGGCTATGATATCCGGACCGTGCAGGAGCTGCTTGGCCATGCAAAGGTCACGACCACCATGGTCTATACCCATGTGCTCAACCGGGGCGGCAAGGGAGTTCTGAGCCCGGCGGACAAGCTATTGGGCTTTGAGAGGGGCGCCGCCTGAAAGGCCGTCCCAGCCGGACGGCCTTTGGGGAAGTGGAGGCAGAAGTCCGACTTGCTAGATATCGGCGGGAAAAGTAGAATTTGCAGAGTGGATATCACGAACGTTCCCGAAACCGAGTTCGGCAGACTCAATAGTTCGGCAGACTTAAAAAATTAGTAGCGGGTGATATCAAGGCCGTATGAATATTTGAATAATCACGATGTCATGGTCTTTCTCTTTACTGGTGGCCGCGTAATACTTTAATGATCAGACTGGACCCCCTGTCGCCTTCCGAGCGTAGCGCGCGAATGCGTCTTGTTCGGAACGAAAATACTTCGACCGAATGCATGCTTCGATCTGTAGTTCATCGCCTAGGCTACAGATACGCGCTCCATGTCTCCTCGTTACCAGGGAAGCCGGATTTGGTTTTTCGGTCCCGACGGAAATTAATATTCGTTCATGGATGTTTTTGGCATCTTCACAAAAAATGTCGCCAGTATCGTCTTCCTCAAACACGGCGTAGTTTTTGGATTCCCAAATTAGAAAAGAACCAGCGAAGAGATCAGCGAATCCAGCGAAACTTGCGGCGGCTAGGGTGGAAAATCTTAGTGATTTGGGAATGCAAATTAGCTAAACTTGACAAGTTGGAGAATAAACTTATCCAATTTTTAGAGAATAAATGAAAAGTTTGGAGCTGTTCGCTGGTGCTGGGGGCCTTGCGTTAGGTGCCTCGTTGGAGGGCATCCATCACGCTGCTGTTATCGAATGGGATCCGGATTCATGTTCAAATATCCGTACCAACCAGAAACGCGGCTACAAGGCAGTCAGGGGGTGGCCAGTAATTCAGGCGGATGTTCGCGATGTCGATTTCCGGAAGTGGGAAGATAAGGTCGAGGTCGTTTCTGGCGGGCCACCATGTCAACCATTTTCAATTGGCGGGAAGCATAAAGGAAATAGAGACGATCGTAACATGTTTCCAGAAGCAGTACGTGCTGTTAGAGACATAAGGCCCAAGGCATTTGTTTTCGAGAATGTTAAAGGCCTTTTGAGCGGATCTTTTCGCACCTATTTTAGCTACATTCTTCTTCAACTTACCTATCCGACAGCGAAGCGACGATCTGCCGAAATATGGCAGGACCATCTTTCCCGTTTAGAACGTTTGCACACAAGCGGTTCTCATTTCGATCTATCATATCGCGTTACTTTCCGTCTGTTGAACGCCGCCGACTATGGAGTTCCACAAAAACGCGAACGAACCTTCATTGTGGGCATAAGGTCCGATTTGGATCGAAAATGGTCTTTCCCAACTCCCACACATTCGCGAGGGGCTCTCGAAGAATCCAAGTGGGTTACTGGTGAATATTGGAATCGTCACCGTGTGGCCCCAAATGAAATCCGATCAATGAGAAAAGTAGCCCAATTTTATCGACCGGCGATGGCTTCAAGAGGCACATTGCCCTGGCTTACCATACGCGACGCTCTGAGAGATCTTGGTGAGCCAGCAAAATCTGCGGCATTGGCGCGAATGGAAAATCATGTGCTACAGCCGGGCGCTAGGACTTATCCTGGCCATACAGGAAGCGAACTCGATGAGCCGGCAAAAACACTTAAGGCTGGAGATCATGGCGTGCCTGGTGGAGAGAACATGCTTAGGCATCCGAATGGATCCGTGAGATACTTCAGCGTTCGAGAATCCGCTCGTATGCAGACTTTTCCGGATGCCTACGTTTTCTCTGGTTCTTGGACTGAGAACATGCGCCAACTCGGTAACGCGGTGCCAGTTAACTTGGCGCGAGTTGTATTAAAACAACTTCGTCAGAGCCTTTCATGAGCCCAAGTGTTTAGCCTATTTCGTTTCGACCTGCCAAATGCGGTAACCAAATCATTGCTGATAGAGTTGGATCAACTCAGCGGTTCCAGGTTGGATTCCACTAACCTTCACTTGCTGGAGGAATTTCAAGCTAGGCATGAAATCCAGCACGGCGTTTACCTGCTCTTACAAGAAGGGATACCTGTCTACATAGGCAAGGCAGACAATGTTTGCGAACGGCTCCAGCAGCATTGGGGAAAACTCAGTGGGCGTCGGAATCTAGACATAAATTCAATAGCATTCAAGGCCCTAATTCTGGAAGTCAGCTGGAGTACTGCGGCGAACGAGGAACTTTTAATCAACTATTTCAAAGAGAAGGGCCAGTGCGGTTGGAACAAGAAGGGGTTTGGCCCAAAGGACCCCGGCAAGGAGCGCGACGGATATAAGCCCGGTTGGTTTGACCAGACATATCCTATTGATGAAAATTGGATTTTTAATCGTATCCCCGATAGGATTCCTGTCGGGGATCTTTTGGAAATCATGAAGGACGAACTTCCCTATCTCCTGCGTTATGAAATCAATGACAACGACGCCCGAAATCTCCTTGATCTTCGTGGGGTGGCAAGGTCGGCCGAATGCCTGCTCATTCACGCTGCTAAATGTCTTGGCAAGAACTGGCAATTAATGCGGTTCAAAAGTCACTTTACTTTGTATAAATTGGAACAACTCAAGCGATATTCTAATGGCGACCAACTACACCCTTAGCAAACGGAGTGACTGCCGAACCACGCGCTTCTGCCGCCGCGCGCCATGAGGAGCACCAATAGCGCGCGCGTCAGAGCGTCACGTTAGGCGGGCAGACGTATTAATTTTTGAGTCGGATAGTTTCCTAATAGCCATAATTATATATGGCAATATAGCCATATAAATGCTACACTATTGCTGGGCATGCTGAGTTTTGAATGGGACGACAGGAAGGACCTGGAGAATCAGTCAAAACACCACGTATCCTTCAAGGCCGCGCAATACGCATTCCTCGACCCCCAACGCATCATCGCCGAGGACTTGGGCCACAGTGGGGAAGGCCATTTATGAAAAAGAAAATAAAGTACACGGATGAGCCGCTTGGGAAGGTCCGGCTGGTCAAGGATTTCCTGCCTCCTCCGGAGGAACTCGCTTTCAAAGACGAAAGCGTCAAAGTAACGATGACGCTGAGCAAATCGAGCGTGGAGTTCTTCAAGAAGGCCGCGGAAAAGTACCACGCCCCCTACCAGCAGATGATCCGCAGGCTCATCGATGCCTACGCGAGCCGTTACATCATGCACTGACGCCGCCGCGCCAAACAAGGCATTGACTCTTCCCGTGATTCTATGCACAATGTACATATGAGCGATCTGCATTTCGAATGGGATGCCGCCAAGGGCAGGGATAACGTCAGAAAACACGGCATTTCTTTTGAAGAGGCGCAGACCGTGTTTTTTGATGAGAACGCCGTGCGATTCTTTGATCCCGACCATTCGCAAGATGAGGACCGATTCATCATGCTTGGCATGAGCTTCAAACTTCACGTCCTCGTTGTGTGCCACTGTCACCGAAAGAACGACACGGTGATTCGCATCATTTCAGCGAGAAAAGCTGATAAACATGAAGCAGAGAACTACTGGAGGTAACCCTATGAGAACACATTATGATTTCTCGAAGATGAAGTCCGAAAGGAACCCTTATATATCCCGGCTGAAGCAGCCCATTACTATTCGCTTGGATAAAGGGACCGTGTCCTACTTCAAGGCGCTGGGAACCGAAGTCGGGATGCCCTACCAGAACCTGATCAACCTATACCTGCGAGATTGCGCTTTGCATCACAAGAAGCTTGAACTCAAATGGGCCGTATAGAGGGCCGAACCAAGCGCAAGAATTCGCGCCTCATCCTCATAGGGCATAGTCCCCAATAGCGCCGCGCGCCCACAAGGCCCGTCCCCTCATTTTTGTATACTTCCTAAGATTTCATGAGCTCCCGACTCCGCCGTCTCCTCACCCTCCTCGTCGCCGTCATGGCCGGCATGGCCGGCGAAAGCCTCATCCTTGTCCGTGCCCAGGTCGGCCGTTTCGAACGCCTCCTCCGTGACGACTTCCAGGTCATCATGTTCCTCAGGGACGAACCCACTCCCGGCCAGGAAAAAATCCTCCAGGAAAAGCTCCAAGCCCTCCCCCAGGTCCAAGCCGCCCTCTACATCCCCCGCGACGAAGCCCTCGCCACCCTCCGCCGCGAAGACCCCGAGCTCGTAGACTCCATTACCTGGATCGGCGAAAACCCACTCCACTCCGCCTTCGCCGTCCGCCCCACACCCGCCGGGCTCAAAAGCTTTCCGCAATGGCTCGCCGCCGCGCGCGGCGCCGCTGACTGGGCCGACCTCCGCTATCGCCCCGGCCAGGCCCGCGCCATCCTCCAAGCCCAGCTCTACGGCCACTTCCTCTCCCTTCTGCTCAGCGCCCTGCTGTGCGCCGTGGCCATCATCCTCACGCTGGCCCTCTGGCGCATGTCCCGGCCCGGCCTCTGGGCCGCGGTCCCCGCCATAGCCTGGTCCGCGGTCGGCGCCGCCGCCGGCATGGCCCTGGCCCTGGCCGCGGCCTGGCCCGCGCGCCGATACCTCCCCTGGTGGGAACTGCCGCTGGTATCCAGGCAGCTCGTCACCTGGGCCGCCTGCGCCTGCTCCGCCGGGCTCTGCTCGCCATGGAAAGTCCCGGACGCGCAGGCCTAATACTCGCCGCGCTGCTCTTCGCGGCGCCGTCCGCGCCCGCGCAGACGCAAAACCAGCGCCGCGAACTCGGCCGCATCCAGAAGGAGCTCGGCCAGACCAAGGCCGCCTTGGAGGAATACCGCCGCCAGGAGGCGGCGCTCAGCCGCAACCTCAACAAGCTCGCCAGCCAGGACTCCCAGACCCGTGGCAGGATCAACGCCATCGAGGGCAAAATCCATCGGGCCGAGAGCCGGCGCTCCGAACTCAAATCGCGCCTGGGCGCGCTCAAATTCGCCTCCGGCTTCTGGACCTCCGTCATCTACGGCGAGTTCCGGGACTACGCCTCCGGCTTGGCCGAGCGCGAGGAGGCCTGGGGCGGCCGGACCCTCTGGGCCGAGGCCCTGCACCGCGGCGCCCTCTTGGAAGACGCGCGCATCGCCGCCAGCCTGCGCGGCTATCGCCGCAAGACCGAGGCCGCGGCCGCGGCGGCGCGCAGCCGGGCGGACGGGTTGCAGGACAAAAGCCGCCAGGCCCAGAGCGAGGCGCTCGCCTTGCATGAGCAATTCACGCGGACGCAGGCCGCCGTCAGCGAGGCCCACGGCAAGGTGGCGGCGGCCGAGAAGCGCGCCCGGGAACTCGAAGAGACCAAGGTGGCCCTGACGAAATTGCTCGCCCAGCTCGCCAGCAGGAAGCCTTACGCGCGCCCCGGCGCCGCGCTGCCGGAGATGGCTAGGAATTCCTTGCCCTGGCCCGTGGACGGCGTGCTGAGACGCCCCTTCGGCCGGGAGCGCGACCCCGAGCTCCACACCTGGGCCATCCATCAAGGGGTGACCTTCGAGACTCAGCCGGCGGCCGTGGTCGCCGCGGTCGGAGCGGGCCGGGTCATCTACTCCGGCGAGTTCCGGTCCTACGGCAAGGTCGTCATCCTCGACCACGGCAACGGGTTCTACAGCATCTACGGAGAGTTGGGCGACATCCTCAAGGGCAAGGGCGCCGCGGTGGGCGCGGGCGAGGGCTTAGGCACGGCGGGCGCGGCCAATGGCAAGGGCGCCCTTTACTTGGAACTGCGCCGGGGCACGCAGGCCCTGGACCCCATGCTTTGGCTGAAAAGCAAGTCGTAGCGTCAGGAGATATCCGCATGAGAACGATACTGGGCGTGGTCTTGGCCTGCATCTTGTCGCCGGCGTGGGGCGCGGCGCCGTCCGCTGCCGTCCCTGCCGCGGCCCCGGGGAAGCCCCCGGCCGCGGCCGCGGCCCGCACCAACGACAAGACCTACGAGCAACTGAGCCTCTTGGTGGACGTGCTCAACCTCATCCAGGATAGCTACGTGGACGATACGGACGCCCAGAAGCTCATCTACGGCGCCGCCGGCGGCATGGTGCGCACGCTCGACCCCTTCTCCCAGTTCATGGAGCCCGAGGCCCATCGCGAGATCACGGCCGAGACCGAGGGCCAGTTCGGAGGCATCGGCGTGCGCCTCTACATGAAGGACGACTGGCTGACCGTGCTCACGCCCATGCCCGGCACGCCCGCCTACCGGGCGGGCCTGCTGCCCGGCGACCGTATCGTGGCGATCGACGGCGAGAGCGCCAAGGACCTCCAGGTCGCCGATGCCATGGACAAGCTGCGGGGCGCGGCCGGGACCAAGCTCAAGATCGGCGTCCAGCGCTGGACCGAGCCGGCGGAGGCGGCGGCCGCCGAGCGGGGCCGCGACGAGGCGGACGAGGACGGCCAGGCCATGGAGGAGCCCGGGACACGGAAGGACTTCGATCTGGTCCGCGAGAGCATCAAGATCGAGAGCGTGCGCCAGCGCCGCATGGAGGACCAGATCGGCTACCTGCGCATCTCGGAGTTCAGCGGCCACACCGTCGCGGATTTCCACGACGCCATGCGCGCCTTGACCAAGGGCGGGCTGGCGGGACTGGTGCTGGACCTGCGCTTCAACCCCGGCGGCCTGCTGACCGCGGCGGTCGACGTCGCCTCCAGCTTCCTGGGCGGCAACAAGCTGATCGTCTACACGCAGGGCCGCCGCGCCGCCACCCGCCAGGAGTTCCGCGGCGCGGCCCAGGCGCCCTACCAGGACCTGCCCTTGGTGGTCCTCATCAACGAGGCCTCCGCCTCCGGAGCGGAGATCGTGGCCGGGGCACTACAGGATCACCGCCGTGCCGTGCTCATGGGCGCGCGTACTTACGGCAAGGCTAGCGTTCAGTCCGTGGTCCCCCTGCCGGACAACTCGGCGCTGCGCCTGACCGTGGCGCGCTACTACACGCCCAGCGGCCGCTCCATCCATCGCGACGAGAAGAAGAAGACGGGCGGCATCACTCCGGACATCGCGGTCCCGGCCGGGCGCGATATCAACGAGAAGCTCTTCGCGCAATGGGAGCTGGTCTACGAGCCCGGCAAGAAGCCGCGCTCTGCGGCTAAGAGCAGCGACATCGTGCGCGACGAGGCGCTGGAGCGCGCCGTGGCGCTGCTCAAGGCCCGCGGCGTGCTGGGCTGCCTGAAAGGCAAGGATAATTGAGAGTCCTCGGCATCGAGACGACCTGTGACGAGACGGCCGCGGCCGTGGTCGAGGACGGCCGCATCCTCTCCAATATCGTCTCCTCGCAGGTCCGCCTGCACCGCCGCTACCGGGGTGTGGTCCCGGAGCTGGCCGCGCGCGCGCACCTGCAGCGCATCGGCCAGGTGGTGGAGGCCGCGCTGCGCGAGGCCGGCGGCCGCCCTGACGCAGTGGCCTTCGCCCGAGGCCCGGGACTGATGGGACCCCTGCTGGTGGGCAAGATGGCCGCCTTGGCGGTGGGCGAGACCGAGGGCTGCCCGGTGATCGCCGTCAATCATCTGGAAGGCCATGTCTTCGCGGCCGAACTCTGCGGCCGGCTGCGCTTTCCGCTGGTGACCCTCATCGTCTCGGGCGGGCATACGGACCTGCTGCTCTGCCGGGCTCCGGGGCGCTACCGCCTGCTGGGTCGCACGCGCGACGACGCCGCGGGCGAGGCCTATGACAAGGTGGCGCGCATGCTAGGCCTGAGCTATCCCGGCGGGCCGGTCATAGACCGGCTGGCCCGTGGCGGCGACCCTGCGGCGGTGCCCTTCACCCGGCCGCTCATGCCCGGCACCTGGGATTTCTCTTTTGCGGGGATCAAGACCGCGGTGCTCTATCATGTCCAGGGCCGCGGCCAGCCTCTCACGCGGCGCGCCGTCGCCGACCTTTGCGCCTCGTTCCAGGAGGCGGTGGTGGAGACCTTGGTGCGCAAGACCGTGGCCGCGGCGCAGAGCCACGGGGTCAAGGACATCGTGGTGGGCGGCGGGGTGGCGTCCAATTCCCGCCTGCGCGCGGCATTTACGGCTGCGGCAAGCGAGCAGGGCCTGCGCGTGAGCATCCCTCCGCCCGTGCTGTGCACGGACAACGGGGCCATGCTCGCGCAGGCCGCCTGGCATCGTCTGCGCTGGGGCCTCCGGGGCGGCTCCTTGCGCTGCGATCCGGGATTGGGGTTCGAGAATTGGGCCTCCAGGGCTTAGAACGGCGGGCGTCGGGTTGGTGGGACCTCAGCCTGACCTGTCTGTTCTGGGGCGCGGTATTTTACGCGTGCTCCTTGACCTTGGCCGACCCGGACCTCTGGGGACATCTGAGGTTCGGCCGGGACTTCTTGGCATCGGGCCGCGTCATCCGGGAGGACCCCTATTCCTACTTGACGGCGGGCCGGCTTTGGATCAACCACGAGTGGCTGGCTGAAGCCGTCTTCGCTGCTGTGTTCTCTCGCTTCGGCCCCGCTGGCCTTGTCATCCTTAAAACCGCGGTCTACGGACTGACCGTATGGATCGGTCGCCGCTTCTTGCTCCGGCGCGGCTTGAGCCCTCTACGGGCTAACCTGCTCCTGGCCTTGAGCTTGCTGCCGTTTACCCACCACTTCGGCGCATTGCGGCCTGGGGTGTTTTCTTTCCTGTTCTTTCTCCTGACCTTGCTCACGATCCACGCCGCCGAGGCTGGAGAGCGGCGCTCCCTTTGGCTGACGCCTCTCTTCTTTGCCTTTTGGGCCAACCTGCATGGAGGCTTCGCCGCGGGCCTGGGCCTGCTGCTCCTTTGGGCCTTGCTGCGGCGGCAGTGGTTGGGGGGTTGCCTGGGCTGTGCCTTGGCCACTTTGGTTAATCCCTATGGGATCAGTCTTTGGCTGTTCCTCTGGCGCACGGCCACGGGCCCGCGCTGGGACATTTCGGAATGGAATCCGATTTCGGTGCGTACCATCCCGGGCGCGGGTTATGTCGTTCTGTTGGCCTGTGCCATCTTGGGCTTTGCGTTGAGCCGCAGGCACCTCAGCCGGACGCAACTGGCGCTATGGGCGGTTACGGCCTTGCTGCCGCTTTTGGCCGTACGCCACAGCCTTTTCTTCGTAATGGGGCTTTGGGTCTTCGCGGGAGAGCATATCGCCGACGCCTGGGACCGGTTCCATCGCGGCGACGCGGGCCTGGGCGTCCGCGCGCGGGCTACTCTGGCCGGCCTGCATTTTGCCGCGGCCGCGGCCCTGGCAGTCGTGGCCTGGCGGCAGTGCTCCTGCATCCGGATGGAGCCGGAGGTGTCCCACTATCCGGTCCGCGCCGTCGCGTTGCTCAAGGCGGGCGGGGCCCATGGCAATATGGTCGTCCATTTCGATTGGGGGGAATATGTCCTTCACCATTTGGGACCCCGCGTGAGGGTCTCCATGGACGGGCGGCGGGAGACGATTTATTCCTCGGAGGTGTATCGAGAGCACCTTGATTTTATCATGGGCGTGGGCCGCTGGGACGCGGTCCTGAACCGGGGCCGCCCCGAACTGGCTTTGGTGAGCAGGAGATTTCCGGAATTCAACCTGATGAGCGGCAAGAACGGCTGGGGGCTGGCCTACGCAGACGAGGAGAGCGGCCTGTTCGCCCGCCAGGACTCTCCCTGGCTGGCGGCCATACGGGAGCTGGCCCGCCAGCGCGGCCCGGGGCGCGAGCCGGCCTGCGCCGATCTATGAAGAAGCTGATCTTCTTAACAGTGTTCGCCGTCTATGTCTATACCGCCTATCCCACGATCGCGCCCCGCGACAGTGCGGACCTGGCCGTCGCGGTCCTGACCCTGTCGCCCGCGCACCCGCCCGGCTATCCTTTCTATGTTCTTTTGGGCAGGCTTTGGCTTTGGCTTCTGCCCTGGGGCGATGCCGCTTACCGGCTCAACCTCATGTCCGCGGCGGCAGGCGCCGGCTGCGTGACCGTCGTCTTCCTTATATTGGAGGCCTCCTGTGGCGCTTGGGCGGCTGCGGCCGCGGCCCTGGCGCTGGCATTCAGCCTGCCGCTTTGGAAGTTTAGTCTGCTCTGCGAGATGTATTCTCTGCACGGCCTGTTTTTGGCGGCCATGATCCTGCTGGCCCCCGGGGTGTCCCGGGACGAGGGTGCGCTGCCCAGGCGCGCGGCATTGAGCGCCCTTCTCTTGGGCCTGGCTTTGGTCAATCATCAAGCATTTATTCTGGCCGTCCCCGGTTTGGCTGTCCTTTGGCAGGGGGCGCTGGCGGACAAGCGCAACTGGCGGATCTTCGTCCGGGTCTGCCTGCCGCTCTTCCTACTGGGTTTGAGCGTCTACGCTTTCCTCTGGCTGCGCGCGGGGCCAAGCCGGGCCTGGGCGCTGCTCACGCGCCGGGAATATGGGACCTGGCAGCTCTCCGCGGGCCTGAGCCGGCCCATGAGCTTCGATCTGGCCTGGGGCCTTCTGGGGAGCTTTTGGGAGCAGCTTTGGGGGGCGCTTTCGCCTCTGGCGCTCGGCCTGGGCATCCTGGGCTGCGTGGAGCTTTGGCGCGGCCGCCGGCGTTTCTGCGTGGGCCTGGCCGTGCTTTTTGCGACTTTCGGACCGGCGTTCTTCGTCATGACGCGGTTCGACCTGGGCGGATGGGTGGCGCGCACGGTCCTGGAATCCGCCTTGGTCGCGCCCGCGGTGCTCGTCTGCGTCGCGGCGGGTTTCGGTTTGGCCTGGGTCGGCCGGCGCTGGAGGCGCGCCGCCTGGCTGTTGGCGGCGGCCATGGTGGGCCACGCTCTTTGGCGCGGCGCGGGGCCCTGCTATCATCGCGACGATTTCTGCGCCTTCGATTATGTCAAGGACTTGCGCCGGGCCTTGCCGCCCGGCAGCATCGCCGCGGCTGGCGGCGACACGGCGCTCTACGCTTCGCGCTACCTCGATCTGACCCGGCCCGACGGCCGCAGCCGCCGGCTCGTGGACTATCAGGACATCGGCCCCGGCCAGAGTCCGCGGTTCGCTTTGGGGTTGTCCCTGCAGAATCTTGCGCGTCTGGGCCTGACGCCCGCGGGCGGGCTGACTCCTGCTGGCCTGGTCCAGACTTTGGATCCCGGCCTTGTCGGGGGGGATTTCTGGGAGCTTTCGGTCTTGCGGCGCGGGTATGCTCTGCGTCGCGAGGAGAGCTACGCGCGGGATGTCCTGCTGTCGTACGCCTTCGCGCACTACCTGGCCGGGACGCTGCTGGATTTTCGGCACGATCCCCGTGCCTCATGGGATTTTCTCATGGCGGCGGCCTTGGACCCCGAGGATTACCACATCGAGTTCGGCGCCGGGCGCTGAGGCGGCCGCGACTTAACAATTCCGTCACCAATTCACCGGCCCGCCTGTTAAACTGGGGCGCCGTGGAGAAACCAATATCCGACGACCTGGGCCGGGAGATTTCTCGGCTTTGGGAAAAGGTCGGCCCCGCCGCCGCAGCTACTGAGCCCGGGCCACCCCCGGTATCCTTGGCTTCGTTCAACGATGCCGCTTGGGAGGCCGTGGACCTGCTCAAGAGTCGGCACCAGCGCCAGGAGCGGCGCTGGGCGGAGCTTCTGGAGGCCCGGGAATTGGCCTTGAGTGCCTTGCAGGAGCGCCAGGCCCTGCTGGAGAAAGAGCTGCATGGCCTGCGCGAGCGCGCGGCAGGCGCCGACGAGCGCGCCCTGGCCGACGCTTTGGACGGTAGTCTACGCGTGCAGGAAGTACAGGAAGCCTTGGCCGGTGAGCGCGCGGCGCGCTCGGCGCAGCGGCTCGAGATGCAAGGATTGGTAGACGCGGCGCGCGAAGCCGCCGCCGCCGAGGGCGCGCGCTGGCGCGACGAGGCGCGGCATTGGGAGAAGGCGGAGCAGAAATGCCGCCTGGACCTCCAGCAAGCGCAGGCGCTGGCCGAGCGTCGCGAGGCCGAAGCCCAGCACGCCGAGGAGGCCGTCCAGAGGCTTTCCCGCAGCGTCCAGAATTCCCAAGCCGCCTTGGAGGGGGCACTGGCGGAGGTCGCGCGCGAGAGGCGGGAGCGCCAGGATGGAGAAGCGGAGCGGGCCCGGGTCACTCAGAGCGCTGCCGCTTTGGAGAAGCGCATTGCGGAACTCGCCGGGATCTGGGAGCAGCGTCTGGAGCGGGAACGCGAGGCTTGGCGCGCCGAGATGGCCGCCCAGGAGCAAGTTCGAGCCGGTCAGGCCCGGCGCGGCGTCTGGCCGAGTCTTTGCAATTTTTTAACACGATGGAAATAGTTCGGCAACAGGTTTAAGTTACCTTGGATGCCAAGGAGATGCTTGCGATGATGAGACATCGGCTCGGCGCGTGGGCGGCCCGGATATTATTCGGCGCGGCCCTATTGCTGCTGGCCGGGGGAACGCCGCTCTCGGCACAGAACCAGGTCCAGCTCTTCATCGACCAATCCTTTATCGTCAAAGACAGCGGCCAGTATTGCTGGTACGATAAGAAGGGACATCATTTCCTGTGTGACGGCGGCGACGACAACTGCGACTTGACGGAGCATCCGGCCGGCTGTTGCGTCAAAGACACGGCCCACTGTCCGGGGCCCAATCCCTTCCCTGTGAATCAGATCGCCGGCATCATCTCCAACGACCCGGAGATCCAGTTCGAGCAGACGTCTTTTAGCTTGTCTTCCAATTGCATTCCTTCCGCTGGCATCCTGCCGATCGGGGATACCGCCGCCAATGTTTGCAATAGTGACCTGTTCCTCTGCGCGTCGATTGGCTACAACAACTCGGGCACGGACAGCGTGGCTTTGGACGAGGTGGAATTCGAGATGTTCCAGTTCAAGGACGGGTCTAACCCGTTGGATCCGGGATCCACGCCGCCCTTGCGCACCTTCTTCATCGATTCGCCCGGTATCATGCCCGCCAACAGCAACTCTTCCAACAATCCTATCGGGCCTTACTGTGTGCTTTTGGACGGCTCTTACTCCATCCAGGGCCAACTGGCCAAGGCCAACGGCCAGTTCGGGTTTCGGGTCACGGTCATGACCAACCAGACCGGGGCCAGCGGCAACATCACGGTCACGGCCCAGCGCGCCTATCCGGCGGGCGCCACCCAGGACAGTAATGGCGCGTTCGTGGGGCAGAAACCCATCACGGTCGATGTCACCAATATCCACGTCGTGCGTTCATCTCCGACCGTTGTCGGCACCACTGGCGTCTACGCCCAACCTTATAACATCAGCTATCGGTTGAGCAAGGACGCCACGATGTACATCACTATAAACGCCACCACTTATCCTTTCCCCGTAGTCCGCAATATGATCCCCGGCCAGCCGCGTTCCGGTGAAGGTATGGCTCCAGCGCCCATCTTGGTCAACGGCGACTCTTGGAACGGCCGGGCCAACAACGGCGCCCTGATGCCGTCGGGCCTGTACCTGGCTACTTTGCAGGCTTTCACGCAGGACCAGTACGGCAAGGACCTTTCCTACCCCACCACGGTCCAGCTCGGCTTAGACCCGCTTCAGATAACGGACATCCGGACCCAGCCGGTTCTGGCCATCTCGACCTCCCTGGCGGTGATGAGTTATACCCTGACCGAGCCCGCCACCGTCTACATAGACATCTATCCTCCCAATACCCAGTTCTGCGGCGACATCACCAACGTTACCGGCCAGGCGGACGTGCCGCCCGAGGGCGATCCTATCACCGGCGCGCTCCCGGGGCCGCCCAAAGACTTCTTTCCCACTTTGGGATCTTGCACTGATCCTTACGACCCAAGCACTCGCGCGCCCCTGATACGCCACATCGAGCAGATACAGGCCTCGCGCACCCCGGTGCAGAGCATCTGGGACGGACGGGACTCAAACGGAAACGCGGTGTGTACGGACGGAGACTACGTGTTCATTCTCTATGCCTCCCTGCCGTCGGCAAACGGAGCCATCTTCAACGGAAACGACGGCGACCGTCGGATCTGGACCGGCCAGGCACGGACGGGATTCTGGTCGGTCCTGCGGGGGCTGGTGGGCGTCAGCCAGATCTCGCCCGGGGCCACCGTCATCGGCTCCAGTCCCGCGGTCAGCGGACTCAATCCCTTCGTGTTCCGCTATTCGCTCAGCCGCGACGCCATCACCAACATGGCCATCTACGACGTCACCGGCAACACCGTGGTCAAGACCTTGATCAGCAACGCCGTCCGCCCCGGCAACTTCCCGAATTCCGAGACTTGGAACCCCGCCACAAACGACACCGGCCTTTGGGTCAGCTCTGGCACTTATATCGCTCAGCTCGCGGCCGCCGACCCGCTCTGTCCTATGAAGGTCTCCACGGTGTCGGTGGCTTTCACCGCGGACCTCTTCCGCGTCACGGACCTGCAGACCACGCCGCTGTTCGCCGGGACCTCGTCCTACGCGACGTTCAGCTATCAGTTGTCCCAGCCCATGAACATCGTCTGGAACATCTATCCTCCCGGCACCAGGATCCTCAACAGCGCCACGGCCTGGCCGCCCTGTGCAAGTAGTGGATTGGTTACCGGTCTGTGCACGGACGTGGTCGGTCCTGACGGCATAACCCAGGTGGCGCCTATCCACACCGTATACGGGATGCGCCCTGGGCGCATGTACATCACAGAATACTGGGACGGCCGGGATTCTAACGGGATCTATGAGCCGGACGGCAGCTACGTCTACACCTTGGCGGCGCAGTCCACCACCACGCCGAAGTACTTCCCGGAGGATCAGACCTTCGGCAACATCGTCATCAACCGGGGCTCCATCTTCTTTCCCGTCTTCAATGTGCTGCCCTATGTCCCGCCCCTGTTCAATTCCAGCGCCACCATCACCGGCCTCGCTCCTTTCGCCATCAACTATTCCATGACCCGGCAATCCTCCGTTACCATTCAGATTCTCAACAATAATCCGCCCAACGCCGTCGTGCGCACCCTATTCTCTGGGGAGACGCGGGACGGCGGGGTGCTCCTGCAGGATTTCTGGGACGGCCGCGACGACAATAATAATATTCCGCCGGCCGACTTCTACCTGGTGCGCGCGGTGGCCGCGGACGTGGACACATTCCTATCCCAGCCCGCCACGGCGCAGATCACCATTTCCTATAATCCGCTGCGCATCTTCGATGTGGCCATCAGACCTCTGACCGGAGCGACCACCAACCAGGCGCACATCCTGTACCAGGTCTCGCAGACCATGAAGGTGGCCATCAAGATATATCGCCCAGGCACCAACTTCGACCAATACGGCAATCCCATTCCCAATGAGACCACGTCCCTGGTCAAACGCATCGTGGGGGTGCGGCCTGCTTTGACGGACATCACGGACATGTGGGACGGGACCGACCTGCGGATGGGCATCGCTCCGGACGGAATCTACCGCTTCAGCATCATCGGCTCGACGGACATGAGCGCCATCAGCAGCCTGACGGGCAGCGCGGTCACCACCACGGCCTTGGCCTACGACCATCCCATCGACGACATCCCGGTGTCGCGCAACGACTTGTCCAATCCTAAGGAGTCATTCGAGCAGAACTCCTTCGTCTACCCCAATCCCATTCGCGGCAACAGCGCGAATTTCGTCATCTACACGCCTTTTCAGGCCATCGCCAAATTGAGCATCTACACCATGAACGGGGACCTCGTTTTGTCCCATGATTTCGAAGATACGCCGGCGGGATGCTATGTGGTCGATGGGTGCTCGCCCACGACGAACCCGCAGGGCTTTCTCTGGAACCGCAGCAACTCCTCCGGGCGCCGCGTGGCGCGCGGCGTTTATTACGCGGTGATCCGGCTGGAGGAGACCTTAGGCGGCCGAAACGTATTTCAGACCGTCAAGAAGCTCCTGGTGCAATGAAGCCGAACGCATGGGCAGGCGACGCGCGGTCGTGGCAGGGGGCGGCCCTTTGGGCCTGCGCCCTGCTGGCGGCCGTCTCGGTGCCGACCCGGGCCCAGTCTAACGGGGCCGGCACCGGCGGTGCGACGTTCCTGAAGCTGCAGCAGGGGTCGGCCCGGGCCATGGCGCTGGGGCAGGCTTATGTGGCCCTGGCGGAAGGCACGGATGCTCTGGTTTGGAACCCGGCGGGGCTAGCGCTGACCCAGCAGAAGGAGCTGTCCTACGCTTACATGATGCATGCGCAGGATACCAGCGCGCCGGTGTATCTGGGCTATGCCCATCCTATGGGGCGCACGGTCTGGGGCGCCAACGTGGCTTATATCGGCGTTTCGGGCTTTGATGTGCGTGACCAAAACGGCATTCCGCAGGTGGGCGCCAATGTGTACGTGGCCGACGGCTTCGCGTCCTTCGGCCTGGCGCGCTCGTTTTTCTATGAAACGCTGTTCCTGGGCGCCGCCGCGCGCGCGGTGCATGAGGACCTCGCTGGATCCATCCATGACACGCTGGTTGGCGACATCGGCCTGCTGATACGGCCCAGCGGGATACTCACGCTGGGCGCCGCGCTGCAGAACTTCGGCGCCAACACGGTCAACGTTGCGGCTACGGCGCGGGGCGGCGCGGCCCTGCGGCTAGGGGATTTCGTCAACGTGAGCTGCGAGTTCAGCCGGTCCGCCGATTCCGGCGTGCACGCCGGAATCGGCGGCGAGTTCCAAATCCCCGAGCAGTACCTGGACTTCGGCCAGATCGCCTTCCGGGTCGGCTATTACAACGCCGACAACCTCGGCCAGAGCCTCAGCCATTCACTACAGGGTCTGGGCTTGTCCCGCTCCGCCGGGCTCTCTTTCGGCATGGGCCTGTTCACCTCCCGGGCCTTCGGCTACGGCCTCGCGGTGGACTACGCTTTCGTCCCTTATGGCGCCTTGGGCACGGCGGAGCAGTTCGAGGTCAAGCTGAAATTCTGAGGATTCTGGTTGACAAGGTCATGCGACGGCTGATAAACTCATTGATTGGCATGATTGGCGAGCGGCTGAGCGCGATGCGGCGGCACCGGCGGCCGGCGCAAGCGGCGGTCGAGTATCTGCTGACCACGCTGATCCTGGTGACCATGTTCGCGAGCCTTTATGGGTTCCTCCAGGGGCAGCTTAAGTCGCTGTTCATCGCCGCCGGGACTGCCATTATTCGGGACTATTACTGACGAGGAGAACGATCATGAAACTAACTGGGAAGCGCAAGGGCCAGAACACCGTGGAGTATCTGTTGATGCTGACCGTCGTCGTCGCCGTCGTCCTGGCAGCGGGGTGGGGGCTGAAGCAGTATATGCCGAATATTCTAAGCACGGTCGAGGGATTGATCACCGGCGCCGCAGGCACGATTGGCAGCAACGCCAATAAATAGATAGCCCGCCGCCGCAGGAGCTGGAATATCGCCGTTGGGCGTGGACCCGACAGGGTCGCGAGGGGGGATCCGTGTCGAAGATCGGCGGGGAAGAGGCTGGGAGCCTCCGGGCAGGACGCGGGCTCCCAGGACAGGTGCTGGTGGAGATGCTGCTCATCCTGCCCATCTTCCTTACCATCGTCTTTGTCATCATGGAAATGGGCTACCTGGCTTTCCGCATGATCGTGCTCAACCACGCCACCTACGAGGTGGCGCGGATCGGGGGCATGACACAGTGTAAGCATGACGGTTCCTTATACGGCGATTGCTCGCGGCTGGCCTCCCTGATGAGGAATATCCTCCCCTCGGCTAGCGTCTCCTGCTTCAATGAGCCGACGGTCCAGGACCGGCAGGCCGGCCATCAGAACTACGACATCGTCGTGACTGGAAAGAACACCGTGCAGTTGATTTTCGGTTTTAACCCTTTGGAGAGCGTCTGGCTTTCCGACGCGGCTAACATGGGGTACAAGACGCTGACTACTACCGTGCGCATGCCGATTGAACAGCCGCTCAACTACTGATATGGAAAAAAAAGGAATCATGGTGCCGATGGTGCTGGCCATGGGGGCCGCGATCTTTTACCTCATGATGCTGACCAGCAAGGAACGGGCGCTCTCTTCCGCGTACGAGACCGGTCAGGTGCTGGTCGCCAACGTGGACATCCCGGAAAGGACTGTGCTCAAGGAGGAGATGGTGACTCCGATCCCGGTCCCGCGCAAGTACATGGAGCAGGACGCCTTCGAGGTCCGGACCCCGGCCGACATCAAGCTGATCGCGAACCTGGTCACCCGCATCCGCGTGCCCAAGGGCAATCAGATCTCGCAGTCCGCCTTGATCTCGCTGTCGCCCGAGGCGGGCCTGAGCGTCAAGATCCCGCCGGGCTACCGCGGCACCATCATGGGCGTCGAGGGCGAGCTCAAGGCCCTGCTCAAGCCCGGGGACCGCGTCGATGTGCTGGTGACCTTCGAGGCGCTCATGGCGGACAGCCGCAAGGAAAAGGTGACGGCCACCATCCTGCAGAACGTGCTCATCATCGCGGTGGGGACGAACCTCGGCCAGGGCATGTCGTCCCAGCAGGCCAAGGCCGCCGCGGCGAAAGAGGACAAGAATGCCGCGCTTTCGGAAAAGGCCGTGATCGCGCTGGCGCTCAACCCCAACGAGGCCCAGTACTTGGCCCTGGCCATGAAGCAGGGCGAGACCACCGTGGTCCTGCGCGGCCTGGGCGATGTGGAGATGCATCCGATGGAGATGGCGAGTTTCCGGAAACTGTTCAAATAGGACTGCGACCGCAAGGGTAAGACAACATGAGCAGACCAAAGACCGCCGGGGCCGTCCTGAGCGCGTGGCTGTTGCTGGGCGGCGCCGCGCCGCTGCGGGCCCAGCCCGAGGACTCCCTCATCGCCGTCTCCGCAGACGTCGTGGAGATCGCCGGCTCCTCGGGGCTCGACATGGGGTTGGCTTGGACGCCGTTTCAGACGGGTATTACCTTCGGGGAGAAGAACATCCCGGGCATCTTCAAGCTCGGGGACTTCGCGCGGCAGACCGCCGTGTCGGCCCAGCTCAAGATGCTGGAGACCGAGGGCAAGGCGCAGATCCTCTCCAACCCCAAGCTCATCGTGCAGGCCAATGCGGAGGCCGAATTCCTAGTGGGCGGCGAGGTGCCTTTTCCGGTGGCCAACGCGCAGAGCGTGGGCACGGAGTTCAAGAAGTACGGTGTCTCCCTCAGTATTATGCCGATCATCAACCCCACCAAGAAGGACACCATCCGCGCGGAGCTGCGGCTGGAGGTGTCCAACCCCAACTTCTCCCAGACCGTGCAGGTGGGCAATACCACGGTCCCGTCGATCGTGACCCGGCAGTTGAGGACCTCGGTCGAGATCAAGAGCGGCGAGACCCTGGTCATGGGGGGGCTCAAGATGAGCACCAAGAACATGAGCAAGTCGCGCATCCCGTACTTGGGCCGCATCCCTCTGTTGGGTCTGCTCTTCACTTACTCCAGCGTCACGGAGACGCAGCAGTCCCTTTTCCTTTTCATCACCATGGAAATCGTGAAATAGAGGCGTCCCAACATGGCAGAGAACGCGCCTGAAGCAGAGTCCGGGCGGCCGGCCCGGGAGCCGAGCCGGGTCCTGGTGTTTACCGGCCCCAAGGAGGGGGTCGGCTCGAGCACGCTGGCCTTGAACCTCGCCCTGGCCTGGGCCGGGAGCCAGAACCGGCGCGTCCTCATCGTCCACATGGACCCCCTCTGCCGTACTGATATGGCCTTCCCGCTGGGCTTGAACCCGCCGACCTTGGCCAGCATGGTGCAGCTCGTCGGGGACAACCCCACGGGCCTGGGCAAGTTGCTCAAGGGGCGCATCCCCTTCACGCAATGGGGCGTGGGCCTGCTGCCCTTGGCCGCCAAGCGCTCCGAGATACTCGGCCTCTCGCCCCAGGTCATCTCCCAGATCCTGGGCTCCCTGGCCGAATCCTACGACCTGTTCCTGGACGTGACCCCGTTCTTCCCCATGCAGATATTCTCTTACGATCTGGCCGACCTGGTCTTCTGGACCTGCCTGCCGCAAAGGGCCCATTTCGAGGCCACCTACAACCTGTTCCAGGACATCAAGGCCCTGCATTTTCCCTTGGAGAAGTTCGAGATCATCGTGAACTCGGCGGACCTCCCCGGCGCCCTCGTCCCCAAGGAGGTCGACCGGTTTTTCGGCGCGATGCAGAAGAAGGTCCTGGCCTACATGCCTTGGGAGGACCTCTTGCCGGAGTACGCCAACACCCAGAAGATCCTGGTGGTGGAGAACCTGCAGAGCGAGTGGGTCAAGACCCTGCGCATCCTCCTGGGCCGGACCATGGAGATCAAGCCCGCCGTGAAGTCCTGGGACAGCTTTATGGCGGCCGAGGAGTTCGGCGAAGGGGCCGATTTCCTCTGGAAGCCCCAGGGCGGCGGCCCCGCCGTCAAGTCCGCCACGGCCAAGCCGGCGGCGGCCGCGGTCTCGTCCGACGTGCCGGACTTCTGGGACGAGCTCAAGACCCGCCTGCACAAATCCGTCGTCGCCGCCATGGAGACGGAGCGCATTCGCATCACCGACGACGCGGCGCATAACGAGGAGAACCGCCAGAAGGTCTCCAGCATCATCGAGAACTTCCTACAGAAGGAGGCCAACCTGCCGCTCTCGCGCGCGTTGCGCGAGCAGTTCGTCGCCGAGCTGGTCGACGAGATCCTGGGCCTGGGCCCCCTGCAGGCGCTCATGCGCGACCCCAGCGTCAACGAGATCATGGTCAACTCGTATGACCATATCTACATCGAACGGGCCGGCAAGCTGGTGCTCCTGCCCAACCGTTTCCGCAACGACGAGCAGGTCATCCAGGTCATCAAACGCATCGTGGCCCCCATCGGCCGGCGCATCGACGAGTCTGTGCCGCTGGTGGACGCCCGGCTAAAAGACGGCAGCCGGGTCAACGCCATCATCGCGCCGCTGGCGGTTTCCGGGCCGAGCCTGACGATCCGGCGCTTCTCGGCCAAGCCCTTCACGGCCAAGGACGTCATCCGCTTCGGCTCCGTGTCCCCGGAGATGATCGAGTTCCTCCGGAGCTGCGTACTCCTGCGCAAGAACATCATCATCTCGGGCGGCACCGGCACCGGCAAGACCACCTTCTTGAACATGCTCTCCAACTTCATCCCGGAGGACGAGCGCATCATTACGGTGGAGGACACGGCTGAGCTCAAGCTGATGCAGGAGCACTGGGTGCGCCTGGAGAGCCGGCCGCCCAACATTGAGGGCAAGGGCGAGATTACCATTCGCGACCTGGTCAAGAACTGTCTGCGCATGCGCCCTGACCGCATCGTGGTCGGCGAGTGCCGCGGCGGCGAGGCCCTGGACATGCTGCAGGCCATGAACACGGGCCATGAAGGGTCCCTGGCCACCATCCATGCTAATACCCCCTCAGACGCCATCTCGCGCCTCTCTGCCATGTGCCTCATGTCGGGCACGGAACTCCCTATGAGCGTCTTGACCGACATGATTGCCAGCGCCGTCCACCTCGTCGTCCAGATCTCGCGCTTCTCCGACGGTAAGCGCCGCGTCACCTACATCACGGAGATCACGGGCAAGGAGGGGGTGCAGGTCCACACTCGCGACATCTACCGCTTCCACCAGGTGACCGTGGACGAGCAGGGACGCAGCATCGGGAACTATACGGCCGAGGATTACGTGCCCTCTTTCTACGACGAGTTCAAGCTTAAGGGCATGAGCGTCTCGCGGGAGATGTTCCTCAGCGAGACGACCAAGAAGAAGAAGGCGTCGGCGGTGCCGCCCGTGGCGCCCCCGCCGGCTGACCGATGAACGCCCTGCTCGCCGCCGTCTGGTTGTGGGCCGCGCCCGGCGCGGCGCAGGTTTTTGCCCCGGCCCAGGTCAAGTTCCTCGTGGACAAGGGCAGCGGGGCGGAGGCGCGCAGCCAGATCAGCTATCACTACTTTAAGAAGGATCGCGATCCGGCCCTGCAGGTGCCGTCCTGGATCGACCAGACCCTCGACGCCATGGTCCGGCGCCCGGTCTGGAAGGATCCGGAGGAAGGTGTCCTCAACGAGGCGCAGCTCTGGCAGGCGCCGTTCTCGGTGCTCTACGAGTTCTTCGAGCTCACCCGCAAGACCTTCATGCCCGTCGATGGCGGCCAGCTGGTCCCGCCCGCGAGCCTGGCGCGTGACTACGCCGACAACCGCATCCGCTTCCAGATGTCCCTGGACCGCCTGCTGCGGGCGCGGCTGGGGAGCTCCCTGGGCGGGCGCGGCCGGGCGGTCATGGCCGATTTTGATCTGATCCTCAAGGAGATGGACAGCGTCGTCGACGCGCTCACCTCAGCCAACGCCGAGGGCTACAATGACGCCGTGATGGCGGTGGGCGCCCTGAGCAACAACGCCTTCGATGTCCTCGGCCGGGCCCCGCGGGGCTACGCCCCGCCGGACTCCGGGGGCCGCCGGGGCGCGCTGGTCATGGCCACGCTCTTCAAGCTCGGCGGCATCGCGCTGATCTTCGCGGCCTTCTTTCTGGTGGGCAGCATGAACGAGGGGCGCATCGCCAAGTACGCGGAGGATTACAAGGCCAAGGCCAAGCAGTGGGCGCACGACTACGAGCGGCAGTTCATCACCATCAAGGTCAACTACCTGGTGGGCGGCCCGGCCGTGTTGGGCCTGGTGCTGGGACTGCTGAGCTTCAATCCTTTCGGCTTCCTGATCTTCACGGGCTTCGGCATCTACGGCGGGCTGATCCTGCCCGGCTGGCTCCTGAATAACATCCGCTGGCGCCGCGGCATGAAGTGCGAGGCCCAGCTTATGGACGCCATGGTCCTGATGTCCAATGGCCTGCGCTCCGGCGTCGACTTGGTGCAGTGCCTGGAGTTGGTGCACCGGGACCTGCAGCCGCCCATCTCCGAGGAATTCGGCCTAGCCATCAAGAATTACCAGCTGGGCACGAGCCTGGAACGGGCACTGGAGGGCGTGGAGGAGCGCGTGCAGAGCCGGCTGCTGGCCTACATGATTAAGGCCGTGGTCATCCAACGCCAGGTGGGAGGCAACCTGACCAAGATCTTCGACCGCATCGTGGAGAACATCCGGGAGGAGACCAAGCTCGTTGAGAAGACCGCGGCCATGACCGCGCAGCAGCGCATCCAGGCCATCGTGGTTGGGATCATGCCCTGGGTCATGTTCTTCATCATGTTCGCCTTCCAGCCCGGCCCCATGAAGGCGTTCTACTTCACTCCGCTGGGCGTGTTCGTGCTGGTGTTTTGCACGGTCTGGATCGGCATCGGCATGAAGGTGGTCAATAAGTTGGGAGACATCCAGGTATGATCGCGGGAACCTTCGCGCACTACCTGCTGCTGGTCATCGGCGTCCTGGGCTCGGTTGCCGCCTACACCGCCATCCAGCGGCTGCTGACCCCGCCGCCCGCCCCGGAGTCTTCCGACCTGTCGCAGCTGGCCAAGCGCGGCCTGGGCATGACCTCGGCCTTCGAGAGCCTTGACCCGCACGGCGGCTTCCTGGACCGCCTCGACCTGTTCCTCCTGAAGACCTTCCACCTCGACGTTATGCTTGAGGAACTACACATGATGATGGGGCGTCCCGACAAGCCGACCCCCTTGGATATGCTGCACCTCAAGGAGCTGGCGGCGGTCCTGCTCTGCGGGTTCTTCTATTTCGTCTCCAAGTCTTTTTTCCTGACCCCTTTCGGGCTCGTCGCATTCTTCATCCCGGACTCCTTGTTCAACAGCCGTATCCGGGCCCGGCAGGCCGTCATCATGCGTAATTTCCCCACGTTCGTGGACCTGGCCGCGCTGACCATCGAGGCCGGTCTGGACTACATGACGGCCATCGACCGCATCCTCAAGAACGCCAAGGTCAAGACCGAGCTTGAGGTTGAGCTGGGTAAGATGATCAACGAGATATCGCTGGGCTACTCCCGCCGCGACGCCCTCAAGCGCCTGGCCATGCGCACGGGCACCCAGGAGATCCGCTCGTTCGTCGGGCTCATCATCCAGTCGGACGAGCTGGGCACGAGCCTGGTGGAGCTGCTGCGCAACTACGCCACCGACATGCGCTTCCGGCGGCTCAACAAGGCCGAGAAGCTCGCCGCCCAGGCCGCCACCAAGATGCTGATCCCCTTGTTCATTTTCATCTTCCCCACCGTGTTCATCATGATGCTGGCGCCGATGCTGAAAACGCTGATGTCCGGCGGCTTGGGATTCTGATGCTCAGCCGAATCGCGCTGGGCCTGTGGCTCACACCCTTCGCTTGGGGTCAGGACCTGCCCAAGACCCAGGACGCCGATGCCCTATTCCTGAACATGGCCAAAATCAACCTGGGGACCATCACCTCCGAGGACGACAAAAAGAGATTCCTTTACACCATCCAGCTGGAGAAGGCGCGCCTCATGCACAAGACCCTGGCCGGGGTCTACGACAATGCTTTCGAGCTCTACCAGAAGGGTGACTACGAGGGCGCGCGGGATCTCTCCGCTAAAATCCTGGCCATCGACCCCAACAACGAGGACGCCGCCATCCTGCGGCGGGCCTGCGTCGAGCTCAACGGCTCGCTCAAGCCGCACGCCTCGGCGGCCAAGCTCGTCGATGACCGTTTCGAGGAAGGTATGGCGCTCTACCGCCAGGGCCGTCTGGTGGAGGCGGCCTCGCGCTGGGAGGAGGCGGTCAAGCTCTCCCCGAGCAACCTTAAGGCCCGCTGGTGGCTTAGGAAGGCGCGCGGCGAGATGGCCGACGACCATTTTCGTCGCGGGCAAAAGGCCTACCGCCAGCACCGGCTACGCGAATGTCTGGACCAATGGTATGCGGCCTTGGCCCTTAACAACCGTTATCCCCGTCTGGTCCCCGCCATCGCCAAGGTCGAGGCCGAGGTGCGGGAGGCTGACGCCAATGAGAAGCTGCAGACCGCGCTGAACCTTTACGGGCAGGGGCTTGTCGACGAGGCTCTCAAGATGCTCGATCAGGTTTTGGCGCTCGGCCCGGGCAACGCCAAAGCCCAGAAGCTGCAGGCGGAACTGCGCGCCGAGATGGCCAGCCAGCACGTGGCCGCGGGGCGCCGGCTCTACGAGGCCCGCCGCTACGTCGACGCGGAGGCGGAATGGAGGAAGGCGGTGAGCTACGGCTACGACTCCCGCGCTGCGGATCAACTGATCGCCCGGGCCAGCGAGCAGATCCGTCGCGAGCAGGCGGCCAGGGCGCGGTCGGCCGAATTGGTCAAGGAGAGGGACGAGGAGGCCAAGCGCCGGGCCGCCGAGGCGGCCGCCAAGGCCGAGGTCGAGAGGAAGGCCAAGGAGGCGGAGCAGAAGGCCAAGGAGGCCGCTGCCCCGACCGCGGCCCCGGCCCCCGCCGGCCCCTCCGCGTCCGCCACCGAGGAGAACCGGCGCCAGTCCCAGCAGTACTATCTTTCCGGGATGATCTACTACGATAAGGGTGATTTGGAGAAGGCGCGCAACGAGTGGACCCATGCCTTGCAATTGGACCCGTCGAACTCTGATGCTAAGGCAGGCTTGGAGCGCGTCAACAGTGCTCTGGGCGGCGGCCAGTGACCGGACGCGATCCGGCGGTTAAGGTTAGTCCATGAATCTGTCCTCCAAGTGGTTCCTGTGGTTCACGATGATCGGGATCTATGTCATGGTCCTGGGGGGCATCTTCTACTACAACCTTTTTAAGTGGACCTTTGACGAGCGGCTCGTGGAGGACGCCAAGAGTATGGTGCGCCTTTACGCCCCGACCCTCATTTCCGGCTTGGCGCGCAGCCCGAACGCTATTACTATGGACGAGCACGATGTGGTCCTGCGCTTCTCCAAGGACGATCGGGTGGCCTCGCTGCTCTATCTCAATAAGTTCGGCGAGGTGCGCTGGTTCCGCGACCCCGGCAAGATCACGGAGCCCTTCGAGACCTTCGTCCATGAGGTGAGCCTGCCCTCTGACGCCATCGAGCAGGCCTCGCTGGCCAAGACCCCCATCGTGCGCGCCGTGCCCGGCCTGCCCCTTTACGACATCGCCATCCCGCTGGCCTTGCGCGGAGAGGTCCTGGGTATCATCGACCTACAGATCAGCCGCGAGGGCGTGGTTCGGGTCATCAATCAGGCCATGCGTAAGTACGCGGCGGGAGCCGTTGGGGTCCTGTTCCTGCTGGGCATCCCCCTGTACTTCTTCCTGCATCATTTCGTCATTAACCCACTGTTGTCCCTGCGCGACGCCATCGAGGGCATCTCCTTCAAGAGTCTGGAGCTCAAGTATCCCCCGCGGCACGACGAGATCGGCGGACTGGCCAACGCCGTGAGCATCTTCCTCTCCAAGGTCAAGGCCGAGGTGGCCAACGCCATGGTCAAGGAGAAGCAGCGGGGCGCGGCCGAGGCCAAGTGGTGGCAATCCATCCTCATGGCCATCGTCGCCAAGAATCACCGGGCGATTGTGGTGGACGAGGATAACTCCGTCCTTTACACCAATTTCCCGATCGCGGGGGGGGCGTCGGCGGACGGCAAGCTCCATCTGCTCGATGTCATCGACAGCCAGCAGCAGGACGTACTGCGCCTGGTGACCGCGGCTTTGGACAAGCCCAACCATCTCGTTGAGGCCGACACGATGTTCCGTTCCGAGCCCTGCCACGTGCGGGCCGTGCATTTGGAAGAGGAGGGCGAGCTGCGTCGGACTCTCATCCTCTTCGAGCCTAAGGCGGTCGCCGCGCGCCCCTTTGCCTGAGCCTGCGCGCGATACCCTTGTAATTTCTCTTTGCTATTGTTAATCTTTCTCTATCATGCCGCGGTCGCCGGGCTTACGGATTGGTGCAATCCTCGCCGGCGCGGGTATCCTGTCTTCAGGAGAATGAAATGACCCAGCAAGTGAAGCGTATCGATCCTTATTGGCACAGCCATCCCATGATCCCGACCGGGGTCGCGGTCGGCGCGATTCTCATACTGATCGGCTACCTCAAGGTCAAGCTGGTCGTTTCCGTGGTCGGGGCCGTCATCGCGGCGCTGGCTATCGTCTTTGCGGCGCGGCCGGTCCTATCTGCGGTCCTGGGGACGATGGGATTGGCGGGAGGCGTGCTGAGCTTCCTGATCATGCCCAGCATGGGCACGGCGGACATGTCGCTGTCACTCCGGCTCGTCGCCACGCTGATGTTCGCCGTATTCTACATGGTGCTCGCGGACGCCTTGGTGATGATCGTCGCCGTCTTCTATAACTTTTATTCCGCCGCCTTGGGCATGCGTGGCGTGACGGTGGAGCTGGAGGCGGAGGAGGACGGCTCCGCCGCTGACTCATCCGCGGGCTGACCGGGCCATGCGGCTAAACGTCGTCTACGCCTCGCGCGAGCCCAACCGGGCGGCCGTCATCCTGGAGGCGGTGGCCGCCAACGGCCTGGCGGTGACCGTGGCCCAGAAAGCGAAGGAACTTTTGGGCCTGTTGGCCAACCGCAGCTGCGATCTCCTGCTCGTCGGCTCCCGGCTCGTCGATGAGGACGGCGTGGTCATGGTCAAGACCCTGCGCGCGCGCGGCCCGACAAAGCAACTGCCCATCATTGCTGTAGTCGAGCACGCCGACGCGCCGGCAGCCTCGCCCGCCGTGATTACCCGGCCCGCCTACGCCGGCTATTTCGCGAAGACAGCGCCGCCCTCGGCCATCGCGCCGCCCGGCAGCCGGGCCTCCTCCCTGCGCCTGGAGTTCTTCCAGGCTGGCGCAGACGAGTGCCTCTCACTCAATTGGGACGCGGCGGAATGCGTGGCGCGCATCAAGGCGGTGCTGCGGCGCACCCAGACCACCGCCTCGGAGGAGATCATTAAGCTGGGGCCGGTCGAACTCAATCTCACGAGTTACACCCTGCATGTCTCGGGCAAACGCGTGGCCCTGACTTCGAAGGAGCTCGACCTGCTCTACGTGTTCCTGAGCTCGGCGAATCGGGTGCTGTCTCGGCCCTACCTCATCGAGCGCGTCTGGGGATATAATTATTTCGGGTCGCCACGCACGGTGGATGTTCACGTCCGCCGCCTGCGCGAGAAGCTGGGGTCGGCTGCGCGCTATATCACCACCATCCCATGCGTCGGCTACAAGTTGGTCCCGCCGGGCGCGGAAATGCGGAGGTAACATGGCCAGATTACTCATCATCGACGACGACGCACACCTGCGCGAGAGCCTTGCCGAGGTTCTGGAGCTGGAGGGTTTTGAATGCTGCCAGGCGGGCACGGCGCACTCCGGCATCGAGGCCGCCAAGAAGGTCGACCCGGACGTCGTCATCATGGACATCCAGTTGCCGGATTCCAGCGGGTTCCAGATCTGCCAGACCCTGCGCAAGCGCTCGCGCCGCACCATCCTAATCATGATGACCGGGCGTTTTCTCTCCTCGGAGGAGAAGAAGCAGGGCTTCGAGCTGGGCGCCGATGAGTACATCACCAAGCCCTTCGACCTGGCCGAGCTTTCCATCCGCATCAAGCAGCTGCTCTCGCGCCGGACGGCGGACTGAAATCCGTCCGGTCCTTCGGGAGGAGCAAGGACTCCCGATGAGGTCTGAGGAAGCCTGATATGGCACCGCCGGTGCGACGCGGGAAGCTGGCCTACAAGATGCTGGGCTGGTTTCTGCTCATCTCCCTGGCGCCCATGGGGGTGGTGGGCTACCATCTGGTCGGCATCTCCCAGAGTTCCTTGCGCAAGGCGACCCTGTCGATGCAGAAGACCTTGGCCGCCGGCTTCGCGGACACGGCCTACAAGTATGTGACCACCTATCGCAATGTCTTGGCGGAAACCGCGGGCATAGAGGAATTCGCTGCCATGAACCCGGCCCGGCAGCAGCAGTACCTCGACCGGATACTGCAGGTGCATCTTGCTATTCTGGAGCTCTCCGTCTGCAACGCCCAGGGCGCGGAGCAGCTGCACCGTGGGCGCCTGCTGGGGGCGGCGCCGCCGCTGCGCAATTTTGAGAATGAGGAGTTCTTCATTGCCGCCCTGCGCCGAGGGCAGTACATCGGCAAGTTGGAGCGCCAGGGGATTTATCCGACGGCGACGATCGCCGTGGCCGTGACCGACCAGAAGGCCCCGCCGCCGGGCAAGCCGGCGGGCGTCTTGATGGCGCGGGTGAGCTTGAACGGGCTGACCTCCATGCTGGGCATGGAGTTCCCGGCCACCGGCAAGTCCGCCGCCGCCGTGGTGGACAAGCGCGACGGCTTCCTGATCGCGCATTCCGATCCCAAGGAAGTCTTCAAGTCCGACGCGCGTCTGAGCGACGAGGAATTGAAGATCATCACCACCCAGACCGCGTCCGAGGGCGGAGGCGAGATGTTCCTCTCCGACGGCCGGCGACTGGTGGGCGCCTACGCGGACGTGCACGACCTCGATTGGGTCGTCTACGTCAAGCAGCCCATGGAGTACGCCTACCAGGGCGCCGCCGAGATGAAGAAACAGATCTTCGAGTATTTGCTGCTGGTCGTGGTTTTCATCATCATGCTCTCGTTGGCCGCGGCCAACTACATCGCCCAGCCCATCCGGCTTCTGCGCGTGGCCGCCGCGAAGTTGGGTCGGGGGCAGTTTGAGGACATCCCGGAGATGATCCCTACCAACGACGAGATCGGGGAGCTGACCCAGGCCTTCCTGGACATGAGGGAGAACCTGAAGGAGAAGACGGGCGACCTGCTCCAGGCCCAGCAGGAGCTGGAGAAGCTCAACCGGGAACTCAACAAGCGCGTCGAGGCGCGCACCCGCGAGCTCAAGGCCGCACAGGACGAGCTCATCAACAAGGAGCGGCTCGCGGCCATCGGGCAGATGGCCTCGGTGGTGGGCCACGAAATCCGAAATCCCCTGGCCGTCATCAACAATTCCATCTACTTCATCAAGACCAAGCTGGGGATCGCACCCGGCGGGACCGACGCCAAGATCGAGAAGCACATCAAGATCATCGAGTCCGAGATCCGGCAGGCCAACGGCATAATCAACGAGATCCTGACCTACTCCCGGACGCGCGAGCTCAAGCCCGAGCGGGTCCTCCTCAACGCCTGGATCGAGGAGCTGCTTTCGGTCTACCCCTTCCCGCCGCATATCGTCCTGGACAAGAGCCTGGATCCGGCCAATCCGCCGGTAGACATCGATACGACCGAGATGCAGCAGGCCATCCGCAACCTGATCAACAACGGCATTGAGGTCATGCCTGAGAGAGGCCGGGTCAGCGTGCACACCCGCCTCAGCGATGACCGCGGCCGCGTGGCCATCTTCGTGGGCGACACCGGTCCGGGCATGCCGCCGGATGTCCAGGAGAAGATCTTCGCGCCTTTCTACACCACCAAGGCGCGCGGCACGGGACTGGGCCTGGCGGTGGTGCGCAAGGTCGCCGACCGCCACCGCGGCGCCGTGGACGTCGACTCCGTGGTCGGGCAGGGCACGGTCTTCCGAATCACGCTTCCGGTGGCCCAGGCTGCGGCGCCCGGGGCCCGCCCCGCATGAGAGGCTTGGTCCTGATCGTCGACGACGACGCGCACATGCGCGAGACCGTCAGCGACAATCTCGAGATGGACGATTACGAGGTCTGCCAGGCCGCCTCGGGCGCCGAGGCCATGGCCCAGGTCCGCCGGCGCTTTTTCGACGTCATCATCATGGATTACAATCTCGGCGACGCGACCGGCATCGACGTCATCAAGGCCATCCGCACCGTGAACACCGAGAGCCAGATCCTGATGCTGACCGCGCACGCCAATCTGGACACCGCGGTGAAGGCCATCCAGGAATCCGTCGCCGACTTTATGTCCAAGCCCGTGGACTTCGATCGGCTCAAGCACTCCATCATCAAGGCCATGGAGAAGCTGCGCCTGGAGAGCGAGAATCGGCGGCTCGTGGCGGACCTCAAGGAGAAGAACGCCCAGCTGACGCGCCTCAACCACATGAAGTCCAAGTTCCTGTCCATGTCCTCGCACGACCTCGCCAACTCGCTGATGGCCTTGCAGGTAAGCTTCGAGATGCTGGCCCAATCCATCACGCCCGACGCGGAGCAGAAGAAGCGCATGGACTACATCTCCGGCGGCATCGCCCAGCTGGCGCGGCTCAGCGGGGACCTGGTGGACTGGGCCGCGATCGAGCAGGGCCGGTTCCGCATGGAGACGAGCCTCTTCGCGCCCGGGGCCATGGTGGAGGAGGGATTAGTGGGGCCCCAAGGCCGGGCAGCGGCCCGGGGGGTGTCGCTGCGCGCCCAGCTCGAGCCCGGCCTGCCCATGCTGTGCGGCGACCAGCGCCGGGTCATGCAGGTCTTGAACAACCTGCTGGAGAACGCCATCCGTCATACCAGCCGGGGGGGGGAGGTCGCGGTCCTGGTCAGCCGCCAGGGGGATGCGGTCCGCTTCGCGGTGCGCGACACCGGCGAAGGGATAGCGCCCGAGGATGTCGATACCATCTTTGAGAGTTTCTGCCAGGCGCAAAGCCAGGCCGGGGGCGGCCGCCTGGGCCTGGGGCTCACGATCGCCAAGGAGATCGTGGAGAGCCACAAAGGGCGCATCTGGGTCGAAAGCCCGGGCCGCGACCGGGGCGCCATGTTCTTGTTCACGCTGCCCGTGCCGCGGGCCAAGGCTTGAAATATTATTTGGTATACTCATGTGATTTTGTGGTCTAATCAATGCGGATTTTGGATGGGCCGCGAGCCGGGAGCGCAGGGAGGAAAGACATGCCGACGCCGAAGAAAAGAGTCAGAGTGCTGATCGCCGATGACCAGACCCTGTTCCGCGAGGGGATCAAGGACCTGCTCGAGAACGAGAAGATGGTCGAAGTGGTCGGTGAAGCCGTCGACGGCCAGGATGTCATCCGCCAGGCCAAGAAGCTCAAGCCTGACGTCATTCTTATGGACATCAAGCTCCCGCAGATAGACGGTATCTCGGCGACCCGGCAAATCCGCAAGGAATGCCCCAACACGAATGTGCTGATCCTTTCCAGCTATGAGGACGAGGCCCACGTGATGGAGGCCATCCAGGCCGGGGCCAACGGCTATTTGTCCAAGATGCTCCCCGCCTCCGAACTGGTCAACGCCTTGAAGGCCTTTGCCAACGACGGCGTGATGATTCCTCAGCAGGTCATGGGCAAGCTTCTGGCCGGGCTGCGGCAGATGGCTTCGGGCGAAGGGCACGGCTCTCCGGTGGCTCTGACCAAGACCGAGATCCGGGTCTTGGTGTTACTGGGCTCGGGGCTCGCCAACAAGGAGATCGCCGCCAAGATGGAATGTTCGGTCAAGACCATCAAGAACCACCTCAACGCCGTCTTCCAGAAGCTCGATGTTTCCAACCGCACCGAGGCGGTGGTCAAGGGCATTGAGATAGGGCTCATCTCACCGCGGGAGTCCTGAGCGCCCCGCGCCATGCCAGCGTATGACGCGGCGGGGGCCGGAGGCGCGGCTCCCATGATGACCAAGGATCTCTTCCTGGCCCAGCTGGAACGGGCCGCCCTGGTCACGCAAGGGCAGCCCGTCACTGGCGCCATGGTCCGGCATCTGGCCGCGGAGCTTAAGAAGAGCGAGCCGCCCTGGTGGCCCAAGACCATCAAGGCTTGGGAGAAGCGCCGATTCGTAGGCTGGACGGAAGCCTGGGTGCTCTTCCTTACCGCCATCCATTACGAGGTCCTCAGCGACGCGGACCATCCCTTGGTCCGGTATTTCCCGTCTTGCGGAGGGACGCCCGAGGCTGACCCGGCGCCGGCCTTGGACCGGTTCCTGGCCGGGGCGCCGGCCACATTTTTCGAGCGCCTGAAGACTGGCCATTGCCGCGCCTATGCCGCGGCCTGTGCGCCGCTGTGGATCATCCCCGCCCTCCTCTTCTTCCAGCGCAAGCGCCAGATGCCCTTCTACTTGGTGGAGGTCAACGCCGGGGCGGGCCTGAACCTGGCCGCGGACCTGGTTGCGCCGCAAAGAGGGTTTCGTTCCGACCTCCTGGCCGCGCGCATCGGTCTGGACCCCGAACCTTTGCTCCTGGGCGATATAGCTCACCGGCGCTGGCTGACCGCTGCTTTGCCGCCCGACAACATGCCCGCCATAGCCGAGATGGACCGGGCGGCGGACTTTGTTTTGGACCGGATGTCCCGGGACGCCAGCTTCATCCAGCTCGTGCCTTGCGCGGCGCGGCTGGCCCCGCGCTTCATCGCCAAGAATGTCCCGCCGGAGGAGGACGTCGGGCTCCTCGTGCTGAACATGGGCACGACCGCGGGCATGGGTGACGCGGACTACGCCGCTTATCGCTCCGGCATGGGGGAGACGCTGCGGCCGTGGGGCGACCGGGCCTTGTGGGCCGAGGTCGAGAGCGTGCGCGGGGAGACCTATTCCACCACCCTGCAGTCCTGCATCTTTCGCTTCAAAGAGGGCGCGCTCGAGCAGCATATCGCCACCTCGCTGGATTTGGGAGCTCCCCAGGTCAAGTTTAGCATTGAGGACACGACCCGCTTCCTGGCCGCATAGCCCGCAGCCGCCCTTTTCTGATTTTTAACCACGTTGGACTTGATTTTTTTTCGCTTGCAGGCTAATCTAATGCTGATGCGCTTCCTCCGTCCACGGTCACGCGCGGGACAGGTCGTCATCCCGGCCCTGTTCCTCTTCCCCACCTTCTTCTTGTTCATTTACCTCATCTATGAGACCGCCAAGCTTTCCCGGGAGAAGATCCGCCACCAGTTCGCCTTGGACGCGGCCGTGTTCGTGGAGATGACCAATTACTCGGACTTCCTCAACCGCACGGCCTACGTCAACGGCGCCTTCCCCATGCGCATCTTCTCGGAAGGTTTTTCCGGGACCACGATCGAATGCGACCAGAAGGATGTCTGTGATAATCCTCCCGATTGCACCCAAAAGCACTCTTGCACGGGGGGGAGGGGTGAGACGCTCTGGAAAATCATGTGCATGGACGGGGACTTCCCGGTGAAGCATGGCAATTGTTCCGGTGACCCCAGCATCAGCGGGCAGCAGTATGCACAGACCGACATGCAATGGGATATCTCTTTTGGCGACAAATGGTACAACAGTAGGGGCGCGGACAAGAACGCCAGCCCGCCGTCCTGGCCGCAACCGGTGTCAACATGCAAGGGCACGAACAGCGGTGCGCAAACACCTTGTCTGAACCTCCTGACCATGGCGGACGCCAACAGCTACTGGATCAATTGGGATGACGCTAATCAGATTTTCAAGCTCTATGTGCAGATCTACCAGCTCCTGGGTTCGGTCGAGGACGCCCAGTATTCGGTGCTACAGCGCTTGGCAGCCCAGCACAATTTCCTCACGAAGTCCTATTGGCTCAATACCGGGGATTTCGCCACGGACGGGGTCCAGTCCTTCGCCAGCGGCATCGGGAATTGGAGCCCGGGCACGAACATCCAGTACTCCTGTTATGAATACCTCAATTTCTATGGAAACCAGCCGACCGGTAATAAATTCCAACCTTGGCAGGTCTTTGCTCCGGACACCCCGTGGAAGGTGCCCAGCCCCAATTATTGTTCAGGTCTTTTTCAATTATTGTGGGTGTCCCCTAAATTGCTCGAGCCCCTGAAACGGCTCAACCCTAGCCCCAACAACATACCGGAAGTGAGAGGTGTGGCCGTACGGCAAAGCTGGAAAGCGCCCGCGAACTATTTCAACTATGATTTCAACGCGCCCGCCCAGCCTAAGGTCAATGTGACGGCCGCCATAGATGGGTTTGCCGGGGCCCTGCCCGCGATTTGGCCGAATCCGACCCCGAAGTTCCAGGTGAGGACCTACCCTTGACAGCCAACGCATTTCCTTATGGCTGTCAGGGCCAGGGCGCTGCCGCGCCCAGGCCCTTGTTCTGGCGGCGGCGCAAGGGGCAGGCGACCGTGGAGACCGTGCTGCTCTTGCCGATCTTCTTTTTCTTCATGTTCGCTTTCGCCAAGCTATATGCCTTGCTCATCCTGGTGCAGAAGATCGAGATTGCGTCCTATTATGCCGCCCGGCGCTGGCAGCTCGAGTCGCACCGCAACGTGAACTTCCAGGGCGATGACGCCAACCTGCAGGCGGACATCCAGGAGCGCGCCATGAAGTATGTCGGCGCCCGGCCGACCACGCCGCAGGAACAGCAGAACTGCGCCTTCCTGGGGCTCTGTCCCGAGCCCAGCTGCCCGTGCAACGGCAACAGTTGCGTGGGCCCACCCGGCCTTGCGATCAGCCGCACTCAAGTCTGGCAGATCGTGACCCTGACGGTCTGCACCAATCCTGTCAACATGCCGTTCATGCAGAACAGCGGTTTCGGCTTCGAGGTGACCAAGTATGTGCCCAACCGCGACCGGCCGATTGCTTTCGTCCTTCCCGGCATGTAAGGCCCGGACTGCGGGGCTCCTTTGGCGAATCCGCATACGGCGCTAGCCGCCGGCATTCGGTAAAAATATAGTAAGGAAAACGGTTTCTCTTGACAAAGCCTGGGCCTACGGCTAAACTGACCACGGTGGATTTATGACTGTAACCATTAGGAAGGGCAGCGATCCATTCAAGAAATTCTGGTGGGTCATCCTTTTGGCCTTCGGAGTGATCGGAGGATGGGTCTGCCTGCCGTTGATGGATTCATCCGCCAGTTCCGCTCCGGCATTCTCCGGCGCCGGACTTCGGACTTCGGAGCAGAGCCTGGACTCCACGGCCAATCCTAACGGCGCTCCGGGTTCCGCCGTGGACCTCTCCATGGAAGGCGCCAACCGCAAGCAGAGGCGCGACGACCAGGATGTTGCCTCCGCGCTTTACCAGGCGCCTCTGGCGTCCCCTGAGGCATCGGCTGCGGGTTCGCCGATTCTGCCCGGAAAGGGCTCCGCATCGTATGCCGACGCTCTCAAGGCGGTAAGTCGCAAGAAGGCCGATGTCGCGGGCTGGGGCGGCGATAAGCCCCAGAAAGGCTTCAATCCGCCCAAGGTCAAGGCCGGGGGACTCTCCGGATTGGGCAGCGGCGGCGGGGGCAGCGGGGCGAATGTGACCGCGGGCTCGAGCCCGTTCGGCACGCCGGTGGCCAAGACCGGATTGATCGCCACCCACGGCCTCGGTGCGGGTTCCGCTGACGCCAAGAGCGGGGCGCCGGTCATGAATTCGTTGCGAGCGGCCCAGGCCCAGGGCGCGGCCGCGCTCGCCCAGAAGGGCGCGGATGCCTCCAGGTCTGTGGCCGGGAGGATATTCGACGGCGGCAGCGCAGGTTCTCCCATTACGGCCAACCAAGGGCAAAGCCAAGAGGGCGCTTACGCGAGCATGGACGCGGCCGCGCCGATGAGCCTCAAGCCCAACGATACTAGCATCAACATGAACCAGCAGTCTGCGGTGCCGGCTTACCAGGCCGCCATGGATACAAGCCAGCAGATGAAGGTGCGCCTCGTCCTCATGCTGGCGGGTGTCCTGGCCGGAGGCCTCATCGGGGGAGTGGCGGGGCAGATGGTCATGATGGGAACCACGATGGCCTCGGCCACCATGGGCTACAGCCAGAATTCCGGCAGTAACGTGACGTCCCAGACGAAAAGCGCGTATTGAGGAGGACGTATGGATCAGCCAACTGACATCCCTAAAATCACTCCGGCGGTGAACCGTGAGGAGGAGAAGAAGCACGGCGGTCTGGCCGGTTGGTTCTCCCGCATGGGGATTGGCTCCCGAGGGGTGGGCGGCGTGGGCGGCATCGGCCGTGCCGGCTTGTTCTTGAGCAAGGGGATCCTGGCGACCAAGGCCGGCATCATTGGACTGATCCTGGTGGGGACTACGGTCGCCGGCTCCGTCGGTTTCGTCGGATACAAGCTATTTGGTCCTACGTCCGCGGACCGCAGCGATGCGGATTTTAAGTCGATCTTCGCAGCCAAGCCGAAATCCGCTGCTGCCAGCGTCTCGGGACAGGGCGGCGCATCGGCTGACGGGATTTCCCAGTCTTTGCAGTATCTGGTCGATGCCAACGCCAAGAAGATGGTGCCGGCGCAGGACCAGGCCGCTGATGTTGCGGCTGCGGCGAAGGCCGCTGCTGTTGCTGCTGTTGCTGCTGTTGCCACGCCTGGCGAGTCGTTCACGAAGAGCGATAACGCCCCCTCGCAGGGACCGGCCGCAAAACTTAAATCAGACCGGAAGTTCGGACAGCTCGGCCAGAGCGGGGGGGGCGGCTCGGGAGCCAGCAGCGGTTCCGCAGGGTCGGGTGCAGGGCTATTGGCCAGCGCCAAGGGCGGCAATCTCTCTGGCATGTCCGCCTCCCGGGCGGGTGGGGCGGCGGGAGCCATCCCCAGCGCGCGCCGTTTGGGCGGCGCTTTGAACCAGGCCATGCAGGTACGCCGCGACCAGGCCAGCGCCGCGAGCAGCGCGGCCGCGGGAAAGACCTACGACGGCAATGCGCAAGCGCCTGCGCTTGCTGACGCGGGTAGCCAAGGCAGTAGCAGCGGCGGCACCGGCCCCGGCACGACCAGTTCTGGCGGCACGTACCCTACAGTCAATCCTGTTTCCGGGTCAGCCGGTACCAGTAATTTCGCCCCGGTCCCTTCCGTGCCTGGCACAAACGTAACCCCCTGGCAGTCCGCTATCAACACGGCGCTGCTTTGCTTGGCGGGCGCATGCGCTTTGCTATTCATTGCCAACATGATCTCCAAAAAATCCGCCGCCATGGGGCCTTGGGCCAAGGGTTTGGCTATCGCCCTGTCGGCCGTGGCCGCGTCGCTGGGCGCTTTTGCCGTGTATCTTGGCGCCTTGATCGGCGGCGGCGCGTACGGCCAGCCTCTGCAAGGCGGGATATTGTCTTTGGCCGGAGGCTTCACCATCGCCGCTTCCGCTGCGGCGATCTGGGGCTTTGCTTCGGACGGAGTGCTCAAGGGTGGCCCCCTGGCCATCACCATGGTCTGCGGGGGAGCTGCCTTGGCTGCGTTGGCCGCGGCTTATCTGACCAAGCCCAAGCAATATCCATCTACCGATTTCCAGAATGGCTGGCCACCGGACTGGGACCATCAGTCGGGATCGAAGACCAGCCAAGTGCCTTCGGATGGGATTTTAGACCGGTATCTGGTTTAAGGCAGGAGAACTTCCATGGATAATCAAGATAATGCCGTGCAAATACCGGATTTAAAGTTGGCCAATGTCGGTGACCGCCGGCGCAAGAAATCAGGCCTGGCGTGGTGGTCTACTAAAGGAGGCTCCACAAGCGGCTCCATTGGCGCTCGCGGCGTCCTGGGCGGGTTGCGAGGCCTGGCAGGCGCTCTCTCGGCGGGCAAGGTTGCGGTGGCCCTCCTTGTGGCCGCCCTCTCCGCCGGCGCCTATGGCTTGGGTAAGGCGCTGGCTCCGAACGACAGCGGATTCCTGGCGCACGGGAAGTCCCAGTTGTTCGTCGCCAGGGCTGGGTCCAAATATGATGGGGACCTTTCGAATCTGCCGGGGACGCAGCGCTCGGCGCAGAGCGGCCTGAACATGGTGTCAGGCAGTTTGGACGGCATGACCCCGGAAGAGCGGGAGGCCAAGGCCAAGGCCAAGGCTGAGGCCGAGGCCGAAGCGGCCAAGGCCGCTGCGGACGCGCAGGCCAACGCCAACGCCGGCGCAGCGCCCACTATGCCGGGAGGTTCGGGGGACTATGTGGACCCGGAAGCATTGGCGGCTGCGGGGAAAGGGAAAGGGGCAGGCATGGAACACTCCTTCGGCAAACTCAGTTCCGGCTTGGGCGGGGGCTTGTCCGGAGGAGGTGGCGGTCTGTCCGGCGGAGTGAGTCGTCCTTTCGAAAATACTATTAAGTCCAATGGCGAATCCGGCAAGTTGCTGGCCATGAGAACTAACAGGACCTTGGCCGCGACGGCGGCCCGGCCCGTAAGCCTGGGCAGAAACTCTGGTCGGGGGTTGGCCCAGAGGCAGCTTAATACCGCCGCCATGCTGGCCCCCTCGGTGAAATCGGGAGCCAACGAGACACGCTCGGCCAGCGCTTCGATTCCATTCGATGCTGGCACGGCTGCCGCTCCACTCATCACGGGAAGCGGCGCCCAGACCGCGGGCGCGGGCCAGGCCTCGCCATCGTTAGGAAGCGGCGACGCCGCACCTGGCGTCAACGCGGCCTCCGGAAATGGATCGCCAGTGTCGGGCTCCGCGGGCGCGGCTACCACCAGTACGGTCGACGACTGCACCACGCTCGCGGCAGCAAAGGGGTGGAAGGGTCAGTGGGTCAATTCGCCCGCCGGGGGTTGCGTCCAGAGCGTGACCGGGACCGGAAGTCAGGACACGACCAATACTTTGGTGAAGGTTGCCAAGTATTTGATCGATGCCGCCGCCATCATCGCGGCTCTTCAAGCGGTAGCGTCGCTTTTGTGGCTGGTTTGGCCCGGGGCGCTGGCCTACTCGAAGTATCTGGGATACATGCTTACCGCCCTGGGCGCGGCCATCGGCGGTATCGGCTTTACTCTGGCGGGCATGGGGCGTCCGGAATTGGGGCTCATCTACGGCATAACCGGAGGGGTGATCGCGGCTGCTTCGTTTATAGGGGTGGCAAATCTAATGTCTTCCAGCATCATACCGGCCATCACCGGCACCATAACGGGATGCCTGTCCTTGCTTGATGCTGGCGTTGCCAATAACACCTTCGGGATAAATAAGGCGTTGTTCGGAAAGAATATCAGCGCTCCCACGACCACCAGCACAAGCACCAGCTCCAGCAAGTAGTTCTTGGCGAAAGGGGAAAGGAATGGCCGATGATTCGTTAGATGACTCGTTAGAGGGTTAGCTATATGCCTGAAAAAGAAGACTTTCGGTTTCCGAAGTTGGATGACAGAGGCTTGGTTATCCCAGACCTCAAGAAAGAGGAGAAAGAGCGCAAGAAGGCGGGCGCGGCTTGGGGCCAAGCCAAGCCTGGCGGCGCTCCCTTTGCCGGGGCCAGAGGCGCCGCCGGCGGTGCCCGCGCAGCGGCTAGCGCCGCGCGGGCTTCTGCCAGCGCCACGCGGGTCGCTGCCAGCGCCGTGCGGGCCGCCGCAGTCGGAGAGGAGGCCGCCGCCGGAGCGGAAGCCGCCTTCGCGGCCGGAGCCGGGGGGCAGGCCGGTTTCTTTGCGACCATTTTCGGCCAGGTGGAGGGCGTTCTGGCGAGCCTTACTTCAACGGTCTTGGGCAAGATCGCGGTTGCCGTGGCGGTCGCGCTCATGATGGGGGGCGCGGCTTTGCTCGCCTATAAGATCGTGGGCCGCGCCATGGCGGATGCGTCCGCGCCGCCAGATCTGGCCGGCATTAGTTCCAATCTCAAGATCCGCCCCGGGGGCGGGGATTCCAGCCTGGACTACGACGCCCGCGCGGGGCGGGGCCTGGGACTCGACTTCGGCAACAGCCAAGGCCAGGCCGTTTCCCCATCGGCGGATGCGCCCTCCGGAGCGGACGCCGCCCAGAACACGAAGGATGCAAATAATGCGGGGACCGCGGATATGGCGTCCAACACCCTAGGTGGAGATACCTCGCGTGACAAGATGGCGCACAATCTCTCTGGTTTCAAGCTCAGCACCGAATTGGGCGGCTCGGCGGGCAGCGGGGGCAATGTGGCGGGATCTAACGGGACGCCCTATGGGGCGGCGAGCGGCGTTTTGGACAAGTTTGGCATGGGAGGCTCCCAGTCAGGCAAAGGGGGAAAGCTGAGCGCCGTGGCGCTCAACAAGACGGCGAGCATGGGCCGCTTGGAAGGCAAAGCGGTGGGAGGCAAGCGGGGCTTGGCCAGTGGATATCTGGCGCGGCTGCGCGGTATGGCTCCTTTCAACGCCGTGATGCGCTCGGGCGGGACTTCTGTGGCCACCGAATCCAACGCGGCTGCGGCCTCGACCCAGTGGGAAGCCAGCCAGGTCGCCGGCGGGACCATTCCGAGCGGGCCGTCGTTGGGAGGCTCTTTTGCGGGCGGGGGAGGGACGCAGACCGGCGGGGGAGGGACGCAGACCGGCGGGGGACAGACGCCGAGCAGTGGGGGCACCAGCACGGGCGGCGGCACGGTCCCCGGTGTCACCCAGACTCCTTATGTCCCGACCATTGAGAAGTGCAACTATGATGCGGGCGAGTATTGGGACGGGAAGACCTGCACTTCGCTGACGCCGAATAGCGGCAAGCATGCGAATGTGACTCCATGGCAGGGAATGGTGGACGCGGCGAAGATCATCATCGGGATCATTTCCGCTTTCCTGCTCATCACCAATGTCATCGCCATCGCTGTCAACACTTTCGGCCTGGCCCTGGGACCTGGATTGATCGCGGCGATCTCATGGCTCATGACGTACGGCACATACATCGCCGGCGTCCTGGGAGTCGCCATCACCGCCTTGGGTCTGTACACCCGCGTGCACTACGGCCAGCCGCTCCAGGGCAACATCATGATGGCCGCAGGAGGCTGCATCTCTGCCGCGGCTACTATATGGGTGATGCTACCCTACGGCGAGGTTGCCGCATCGGCCAGCATCGCCATGGCGGTGTTGGGCGCCGCGGCGGCGTACTTCGCTTTCTTCTGACCCGGAGCGCGTGCAGCCGTGCGTCGTTGGCTCTTGCAGATGAGGAAGTGCCGCAGGGCCGGCGGCTTATGCGCGTTCCAGCAGTACCGTCAAGCGCGCCGAGAACTCCACTAACTGGTTGCGCATCTCCTTTTCCACGGAGAACACGGGCCGCATCTTGACCAGGCGGCGGGGGGGGAAGGGCTCGAGCTCCAGACAGCAATCCACGCGCGTCTCCAGGGGCCCGATGGCGGCAAGGGCGAAAGCCAATCCGGCGTCATGCAGAGGGCAGCGGTAAAGAAAAGAGCGCCCCGCGGCCGCGAGATACTCCGGCGGGCGCCACTGAGTCATCATCCACTTTTCGCGGAATGACCAGCCGTAGGACACCTGGAAGCTCATATCCGCGCCCGTTCCCTCCAATAACTCGAAGGACGGCTTGATCCGGCGCAGCCAGGTCCTGGTGGAGAAGAGATAGCTCCAGTTGCGCAGGTCGCTCAGGATGTTCCAGAGGCGCTCGGGGCTTTCGCGTAGAACACAGGACTGTTCGACGATGGGCATGGGACAAATATAACAGCTAGGCTGCGTCATGTCAACAGCGGCCACCCGACTAAAGTAAATATATGGTTAAAATTCCTGTTCTATTGACAATGCTTTATGCCTGCATTAAACTCATCGTATTGGACCGGAGGCGAGGTTCATCGAAGGTCCACAAGGAAGGCTCGATATGTCCGACAAAGAAGATTTTGAACTCCCAAAGCAGAACATCCCTGACTTGGTCATCCCTGACCTGAAGAAGAAGAGGGATAAGGAGCGTAAGAAATCCGGCGTGGCTTGGGGTGGGGCCAAGGCTCCGGGCGCTCCGCTGACGGGAGCGCGCGCTGCGGAAGGCGCGGCTTTCGGTGGCAGGGTCGGGGCCGGCGCCGCCGAGTCTGGAGCGGCTTTGGAAGCTGGATCTAGTGCCGGAGCTTCCGGGGCTTTTGGCTCTGGTGGTGCCGCTGGATCGGTGGCAGGGGCCGTTGGTTCCGCCGCAGAGGGCGCGGGATTTGCCGCAGAGGGCGCTGCGGGATTTGCCGCAGAGGGCGCTGCGGGATTTGCCGCAGAGGGTGCCGCGGGATTTGCCGCAGAGGGCGCTGCGGGATTTGCCGCCGAAACCGCTGGTTCTGCGGCCGGCGCCGCTGGTTCCGCAGCAGAGGCTGGCGTCGGCCTGCTCGGCCGCGTCGCGGGAGCGTTCTCGAATGTCTCCGCGAGCATCGGCAACGGGATATCGGGCCTCACTTCCACAACCATGGGCAAGACGGCGGCGTTGCTTACGGCCGCGCTAGTCATTGGCGGTTTGGCCGCCCTCATCGCCAAGATGATGGGACATAAAGGCCAAGCCGATATGTCGCCGGACCTAGGAGGCATCAGCTCTTCGCTCAAGGTAGACCGCGATGGAAGCGGTTCTAGTCTTCCTTACGGCTCCGGCAAGGACTTGAATTGGGGAGATAAGCCGGCGGACAGCGCCAAGTCAGGGGCAGGAGGCGCCCCAGAACGAGGTTGCCAAGACCGCCGATGGTGATGTTTCGGAGCAGAAGCCAGAGGAGCAGGCTGCCAATGTCGGCTTTCCTAAACTCTCCGGGGGGCTGAGCGGCAACCTCGGTGGTGGCAACCTCGGCGGTGGGAACCTTGGTGGTGGTGGCCTCGGAGGCAGCATGCCACGGGTTGGAGCCGCTAGCGGGCATTTGTCGCAGTTCGCCTATCCGCACTTAACGGGCAAGGCGCTGGGCGGGCGCCTGATGGCTGGCATGCGTCCGGGGCGTGCGAATTTCACGCTGAGGGGCCTCAAGTCCAGCAAGGCCTTGGCATCGTTGCGCGGCATGGCGCCTTTCAACGCCCAGATGCGCGCCGGCGGGACCTCGGCCACTGAGAGCAACGCGGCCGCCGGCAACAGTCAGTTTGATGGGGGTACGGTTACTGGCGCTACCGACCCCTCGGGGTCTGGGTTCATTCCTAGCGGCAATCCTGGCGGCGGCACCACTCCTAGCGGCACTGATACCCCCCCTGGCGGCACCCCTGGCACCCCTGGCGATACCGGCGGCACCCCTGGCGACACCCCTGGCACGACTTCGGGGGTCATCCCGGGGGCCATCCCTGGGATCATCCCGGGCTATCTGCCATATAATTCATCGGCGGCTGACGCATGCGATCAACTACCAGACATGTATTGGAACGGGAAAGTCTGTGTGCCTGGCACTGACATCATCCCAGCCAGCAAAAATGCTCAAAAAGCACCATGGGATGAATATGTGAACTGGGCAAGCAAGTTGCTTATCGCCGGCGCCATAGCACTAACCATCGCGACGGCCCTGGTGTATGCTGCCGCGACGATGATATGGTTCCCACCTGCGGCCGCGGCTTTGATGGCCCATGCTGCCATCATATGCGCAGGTGTTTCCGCTGTTATGGGAGCCGGGGTCATATATTTAGCTCATCAGATGAGCCAGGCAGGGGCTGGTGGCTTGATGGAAAAGCTTTATATGGCAGGGGGCGCTGGCCTCGGCGTAGGCGCCATCGCGGTTATGATTGGCGGGGGTGCCCTTTGGGTCGCTGCCGCCGCTGTGCTCTTCTCGGGCCTCTTATCCATAATGAATTTCAATGGCCTGATAAAACCGCCGCCGATCAACACTCCCGCGATCTCTACGACGACTGCAACCACGCAGTCCCAGCAGAAGTAGCGGCTGAAGAATTAAGAATAGACCGGGCCTCCAAGGCGGAAGCCCGGCGCATTGCGGGGGGGGATGGCTTCAGTTGCCGAGGGCGGCCTTCAGGCGCTTGAGCATCTCCTGGGCCTTTTCTTGGAATGACTTCTCGGCGTCGAAAAAGCCCAGGAGGGAGTTCGTGAGCCTGCCCACGGGCTCGAAATCAAAGCGGATATCCACGCGCGTGGTCAGCGAGGTCCTGGCCGACACGGTGATTGTAAGGCTCCAATCGAAACTGCCGAGCAGATGCCGCTCGCGGGCGATCATGGCCAGTTTGAGCGGAGGCGCCCAATCCGTTATAGTCCAGGATACGTTCACATTCCGCCGACGCATGACGACAGTCGCGCCGGCACCGGCCGCGCAACCCGGGGCCAAGCGGAAATCGTGGTACAGCTTCGTGAAGCGCAACTTGGCCGCGGTGAACTGGCGCCAGTTATTAAAATCAGCGATATGGTCCCATATTTTCTGCGGGGGCGCGTCTATATCCGCTGATTGCGTCACCGTGATCATAGAAGACATATAAACACACCCATAACGCATTGTCAAGACATTCTGCCGGATCGTCCCCGTCGAACTGCACCTTTTTACGCCCTCCCAGTGCCTTACGGGAAATTATCAAATCACTCCTGTCCGGTTAAAATTCGAGGCATAGTTGGGGGTCGTGACCTTTGAGGCGTGCCAGCCTGGATTCGTTTAGACTGAGCAGATCAAAAAGCGAAGCGCGTTCGAGCAGAGTTTCCCGAACGATGCGGTGCAGGT
>CAIRTQ010000085.1 GCA_903881545.1 uncultured Elusimicrobia bacterium | reverse complement strand
GGGGGCATGAACTTTTTCAGCGGCTCCTCAGAGAAGCGCGGCTACTGGCTGCATTGTGGGCCGGAGAAGCGCAAGGACGGCTGCCGGGGATTCGTGATGTTCTCCGGGATGAAGGCTTTCCTGCTGGAAGTGAAGCGGCAGAGCCCCAAGGCTCTGGCCGAGGCCGAAGCGATGGCCGCCGCCAAAGAGCGCGAGCTGATCCTGGCGGTCTTGGACAAGCAGGGTCTGGCCCTGGCCAACCCCCAGGACCTGCCGGCCGCGCCCCAGCAGCCTGCGCCTGCCGTGTCCGGCGTCGTCAAGCAAGACCCGGACGCACAGTCCGCCAGCACAATTCTTGAAGGCGGACTGCACGGCGGCCCATCCGGGCTCGACGCCGCCCCGCGGCCTCGGACCAATCCCATGCTGATGCTCACTAAGGAGAACCTGGCAGCCCTTCCACCCTTGGGCTCCCAGGAGAACAACCCGGACCCGACCGCTCAGGTCAAGTTCTTTGACCCTTGCGGCTCCTGGACCTGGTACGCCACGGAGTACGACCCGGTCGATCGGCAGTTCTTCGGCTTGGTCAAGGGCCTAGAGACCGAGCTGGGCTACTTCAGCCTGGATGAGCTCGAAGCGTTCCGCGGCCCGATGCAGATGGGAATCGAGCGGGACCGCCACTTCCGGCCCTGCCCGCTTTCCCAGGTCTGGTAGGCCGTAGCCTGAGGGCGTGGGCCTGGGCGCAAGCCCTGACCCATGCCCCAGGCTCACGGCTTGGCCAGTGGGACTGGCCTCAGCCGGCATTCTTGCGGGCGTTGCGCCGCGGCTGCGGGCATGGCGGGGGGGCTCCTTTGAACCGGCCCCGGCCAGGTCGGTGCAGGCTTCGTCGCCTTGACCGTCCAAACAGGGGAATGTAGACTATTTTCATGCCAAATGTCACTATCGCCGTGATGCTTGCGTTGTTGCCCTGGCCGTGCTTGGGCCAGGATGCCTCGCCCTCCCCCGGGACTGTGCGGCCTGTGCCTGAGGCCAAGCCCGCTGCGGTGCGGCGCGGCAAGGCCGGGATTAAGTGGGTGACGATTCCTGGCGGGACGTTCACGATGGGCTCCGACAATGCCGACGAGGGGCCGACGCACAGCGTCACGATCAAGTCCTTCCAGATGGCGAAGACCTTGGTGACGAACAAGCAATACAAGGCTTGCGTCGAGGCCGGAGCCTGCGCGGCCGCGCCAGACTATGGCGCAACCTATGATGGCGACGACCAGCCGGTTGTGGGCGTTGACTGGAACCAAGCCGAGGCCTTTTCCAAGTGGGCTGGGGGCAGGCTTCCGAGCGAGGCGGAGTGGGAGTATGCCGCGCGCAGCGCAGGCAAGGATTGGAAATATCCGTGGGGCAATGAGGACGCGACGTGCGGCAATGCGGTGATCTCAGGCTGTGGTTACAACGCGACGGCGCCAGTGTGCTCGAAGCCCAATGGAAACACGGCGCAAGGGTTATGCGACATGGTAGGCAACGCCTGGGAGTGGGTGCAGGATTGGTATCACAACTCGTACAACGGCGCTCCGACGGACGGCAGTGCATGGGAAAGTCCTACGGGCTCCGGCCGCGTGGTTCGTGGCGGCTCGTGGTACGTCGACGCCGACGTCGCGCTTTCGGCCATCCGCAACGACAACGACCCTGGCTACCGCGACTTCTACCTGGGGTTCCGGCCTGCCCGCCGAGGTCAATAACACTTTACCCTTTAACACTCTTACACTTTGCGGGATTTATCGCGGAGGGAGTGAGGTCGGGCGCGCGCGAAGCCGCGCCCGGCGGAACGACCGAGAGCCTTGACCCCGCGACGGACACCCGTTAGACCGTCCCTTGGTTCGGACGGGCACCGCTCCCCAGCCGCACCTGACCAGTTAGGTGTTGGCCTAGCAGCCTGTGGCAAAAGTCCCCGGGCACTGACGCAAAGCGGTAAAATATCTCAGGCGTAAATCACGCCGAGGAGAATCCGCCAGTCGTCCCTCCGGCCGATGATGACCTGCCCGCGTAGGGCGGCCGCTGCCTGAAGCTGGTCTCGGCGGCCCCAACGGTAGTTTTTTTGATTCCGTGTATAGTATCATAGCGACTTCAGGCCCCTGTCGGGGCCTGAAGTCG
>CAIRTQ010000084.1 GCA_903881545.1 uncultured Elusimicrobia bacterium | reverse complement strand
TCGTCGTACTTCTTCGCCTTGGCCAGGCCCTTCTTCGCCAGGTAATGCGTGATCGCCGCCGTCAAAGTCGTCTTGCCGTGGTCCACGTGACCGATCGTACCGATGTTCACGTGCGGCTTGGTGCGCTCGAATTTTGCCTTGGCCATGACTATCTCTCCTTAGCGCTGCCGTGCTTCTCCACCAACGCATTGTAGACGTTGGCCGGCACCGCGTCGTAATGGCTGGGCTCCATGATGAAGGAGGCCCGGCCTTGGGAAATGGAACGAACCACGGTGGCGTACCCGAACATCTCGGACAGCGGCACCATGGCCTTGACGAACTTCAAATGCGCCCGGTCGCCCATGTCCTGGATCTTGGCGCGGCGGGAGTTCAAGTCGCCGATGACATCGCCCATGTACTGGTCGGGCGTAAGCACCTCGAACTTCATGACCGGCTCCAGAATGGTGGGGCTGGCCTTCTTGCAGCCTGCGCGCAAAGCCATGGCGCCGGCGATCTTGAAGGCCATCTCCGAGCTGTCCACCTCATGGAAGGATCCGTCCAGGAGGGTCACCTTGATGTCGACGATGGGGCAACCGATCAGGGCGCCTCCCAACAGGGCCTCGCGCACACCCTTTTCCACGGCCGGGATGTATTCCCGGGGGATGCGCCCCTGCTTGACGTCGTCGATGAACTCGAAGCCCTTGCCCATCGGCTGCGGCTCGATCTGCAGAACGCAGGCCCGTATTGGCCGCGCCCGCCGGTCTGCCGGATGAATTTGGATTCCTCGATGACCTTCTTGCGCACCGTCTCTTTGTAGGCCACCTGCGGCGTGCCCACATTGCCCACCACCTTGAACTCGCGCTTCATGCGGTCCACGATGATGTCGAGATGGAGCTCGCCCATGCCTGAAATGATGGTCTGGCCCGTGTCCGGGTCGCTGCGCATGCGGAAAGTCTGATCCTCCTCCGCCAGGCGGCCCAGGGCGATGGCCATCTTCTCCTCGTCAGCCTTGGACTTGGGCTCGATGGCCACCGAGATGACCGGCTCCGGAAAGGTGATCTGCTCCAGGATGATGGGAGCGTCCTCGTCGCACAGGGACATGCCCACGGCCGAGTTCTTCATGGCCACGGTCGCGGCAATCTCTCCCGCATGGACTTCGGTGATGTCCTCGCGGTGGTTGGCGTGCATGCGCAAGAGCCGCCCCACGCGCTCGGAGGTCCGCTTGTTGGCGAAAAAGACCTGGTCGCCCGTGCGCAGCGTGCCGGAGTAGACCCGGAAGAAAGCGAGCCGGCCCACGAAGGGGTCGGTCTGGATCTTGAACATCAGCGCCGCGAAGGGCTCCTCGTCAGAGGCCCGGCGCGTGAGGGGCAACTCTGTATACGGGTCGATGCCATTGGTCGCCGGCATATCCAAAGGCGAGGGCAAGAAATCGCAGACCGCGTCCAGCATGGGCTGCACGCCCTTGTTCTTATAGGAAGATGCCGCCAGGACCGGGTAGATCTTGGACTGTAGAACCCCGATGCGCAGGATCCGGCGCAGTTCCGCCGGCGCGCAGCCGTGGTCACCATTGATGTAGCGGCCCATGGCCGCCTCATCGAACTCCACCACCTGCTCGATCATCTTCTCGCGCCACTGCTTGGCCTGCTCCAGCATGTCGGCCGGGATGTCAGTCACATCCCACTTGGCGCCCAGGTCCTCGCTCTGCCAGATGAGGGCCTTCATCTCGATTAGGTCCACCACGCCCTTAAAGCCCGCTTCGGCCCCAATGGGTAGTTGGATGGCGCAGGCGTTGGCGCCGAGCAGCTTGCGGATGGAATTGAAGGACATGTAGAAATCAGCACCGACGCGGTCCATCTTGTTGATGTAGGCCACGCGCGGCACCCGGTATTTGTCGGCCTGGCGCCAGACCGTTTCGGACTGCGGCTCCACGCCCTGCACCCCGTCGAAGACGACCACGGCGCCGTCGAGGACGCGCAAGGACCGTTCTACCTCGGCCGTGAAGTCCACATGGCCGGGGGTGTCGATGATGTTGAACTGGCAGTCGCGCCACTGGCAATAAGTGGCCGCGGCGGTGATGGTGATACCGCGCTCGCGCTCCTGGGGCATCCAGTCGGTGGTGGTGGCGCCGTCATGCACCTCGCCGATCTTGTGGATGCGGCCGGTGTAGTAGAGGATGCGCTCCGTGGTCGTGGTCTTGCCCGCGTCGATATGGGCAATGATGCCGATGTTACGGACCTTCTCCAAGGGGAATTCCCGAGGGTCCTTGCTGGCATGAGCGGACGAGCGTTTGCGCTGCGTGGATTGTTCGGTCATTCGCTTACCATCTGTAGTGCGCAAATGCCCGGTTGGCTTCGGCCATCTTGTGGGTGTCCTCGCGCTTCTTGTAGGCCACGCCCTCTTTCTTGCTGGCAGCCAGCAGTTCGTCGGCCAGGCGCACGGCCATGGGCTTGCCCGACTTCGACCGGGCGGCATCGAGCATCCAGCGCATCGCCAAAGTGGAGGAGCGGGCCGGGGTCACTTCGATGGGGACCTGGTAAGTCGCCCCACCCACGCGACGGGCCTTGACCTCCAACAGGGGCCGCACATTCTCGATAGCCTTGGTCAGTACGATCAAGGCATCCTCCTTGGAACGCTCGGCGAGGATATCCATGGCCTGGTACATGATATGCTCGGCCGCGTGCTTCTGGCCCCGGTAGTTGAGCTTGTTGATGAGCCGGGACACCAAGACAGAACTGTATTTATAGTCCGCGGGCGGCAGGCCCCGACGGTCGCGTGGTCTAAGTCCTTTTCTCGGCATAAGATATCTCCTTAAGCTTTGGCCGCGGCCCCTTCTTTGGGCCGCTTGGCGCCGTAGAGGGATCGCCCTTGCCGCCGGCCTTCCACGCCGGAGGTATCGAGTACTCCTCGGATGATATGGTAGCGCACGCCGGGCAGGTCCTTGACGCGGCCGCCGCGGATCATGACGATGGAGTGCTCCTGTAGGTTGTGGCCTACGCCCGGGATATAACCGGTGACCTCCATGCCGTTGGTCAGCTTGATGCGCGCGATCTTGCGCAAGGCCGAGTTCGGCTTCTTAGGAGTCGTGGTCTTGACCTGGGTGCAGACCCCCCGCCTTTGCGGGCAGGCCATGAGCGCGGGGGCCTTGGGATGGGTGCGCTTCTTCTGGCGCCCGATGCGGATGAGTTGGTTGATGGTTGGCATGTGTCCCTCTATTGCGTCTGGGTTCCGGACTGCATCTGCCGGAGCTCCAGGATCTTGTCCTGCGGCTGTAGGCCGGTCCCGGCCGGAATCATATGGCCGATGATGACGTTTTCCTTGAGGCCGCGCAGGTAGTCGATGTTCGACGTAGTGGCCGCCTCGGTGAGCACACGGGTGGTCTCCTGGAAGCTGGCCGCCGAGATGAAGGAGTTGGAGGCCAAAGACGCCTTGGTAATTCCCAGCAGCACCGGCTCGGCCTGGGCTTCCTTACCCCCCCTGTCCTTGAACCCGCGGTTGGTGTCCGTAAAGACGAAGCGGTTGACGATCTCGCCCTTAAGGAACGCCGTGTCCCCGGAGTTGACGATCTTGACGTTCTCCAGCATCTGGCGCACGATGCACTCGATGTGCCGGTCGGAGACATTGACACCCTGCAGGCGGTAGACCTCCTGGATGGCGTTGACCAGGAACTCCTGCACTTCCTTGACGCCCTTGACGTGCAGGATATCGTGCGGGTTGATGGCCCCGTCCGTGATGGCCTCGCCCACCCCCACCCGGTCGCCCTCGTAAACCACCAGATGCTTCCCCTGCGGGATGAGATACTCGCGCACCAGGTCGGTCTCCTCGTTGCGCACCGAAACCATGCGCTGGTCCCGGGGCCCGATGCCCAAGGATACGATGCCCTCAATCTCGGAGATGATGGCCGAACTCTTGGGCCGGCGCGCTTCGAAGAGCTCCGAAACGCGGGGCAGTCCGCCCGTAATGTCCTTGGACTTGGTGCCCTCCGTCTGCGGAATCTTGGCCAGGATGTCTCCCGGCTGAACCTCCTGCCCGGCATCCACCGTCAGGATGGTGTCCGTAGGCAGGGGATAGTTGACGACGTCCTTGCCGCTCTTCTCCAACACGATGCGGGGGTTGAGCCGCTTGGAGCCGCTCTCTCGGTCGGAACGCCGGGTCTCCTGCTCGATGATGCGGCGCTCAATGATGCCCGTGATCTTGTTGCGCTCCTCGTGCAGGGTGACGCCTTCCTTGACGTCCACCAACCGCACATGGCCCGCCTGCTCCGCCAGGATGGGCATGGTGTAGGGGTCCCACTCCGCCAAGAGCGACCGGGGCTCAGCCGACGCCCCATCCTTGACCTTGATGCGCGCGCCGTAGGGAATCTTATGCTCCTCGAGCGCGCCCGAGACCTTTTCCGCGGCCGTGATGACGCCGGTGCGCGAAACGCAGACGACCTCCCCGTCGCGGTTGTTCACGGTGCGGATGTTGCGGAACTCGACCTTGCCGCCCTTGGGCGTCACGGCATGGGAGCGTTTGGTGACACGGGATGCCGTGCCTCCGATATGGAATGTGCGCAGGGTCAACTGCGTGCCGGGCTCGCCAATGGACTGCGCCGCGATGATGCCCACGGCCTCGCCGATCTCAACCATGCGGCCGTTGGCGTTATTCATGCCGTAGCACTTGGCGCAGACCCCTTGCCGACTCTCGCAGGTCAGCACCGAGCGGGCGCGCAAGACCTCGATGCCCGCCTCCTTGATCTGCGCGGCAGTCTCGGCGGTGATGACCTCGCCAGCGCGCGCCGCGACCGTCTCCACGGCCTTGCCCTTGGCGTCGCTGCCCGGGACCATGACGTCCTCCAGGGCCACCCGCCCCAGGATGCGCTCCTCCAGGGATTCGATGACCTCGTCGCCAGCGGTCAGATTTCCCAGGCGCACGCCGTTGATGGTGCCGCAGTCTGTCTCGGTGATAACCAGGTCGTGTGCCACATCCACCAAGCGCCGCGTCAGATAGCCAGCGTCGGCGGTCTTCAAGGCGGTATCGGCCAGTCCCTTGCGGCCGCCGTGGGTGGAGATGAAGTACTCCAGCACGGTGAGGCCCTCGCGGAAGTTCGAGATGACCGGCTGCTCGATGATCTCACCCACGCCGCCGGTGAGCTTCTTCTGAGGCTTGGCCATGAGGCCGCGCATGCCGGCCAGCTGACGGATCTGCTGGCGGCTGCCGCGCGCGCCCGAGTCGGCCATGAGGTAGACGGAGTTGAAGCGGGGCTTGCCCGCGACGTACTTCTCGGACTCCTCCTTCTTCATCTCGTCGAACATGACGTCGGCGATCTTGTCCGTCACATGGGTCCAAATGTCGATGATCTTGTTGTAGCGCTCGGCCTCGGTGATGAGGGCGTTCTTGGCCTGCTTCTCGATTTCCTTGACCTTGCGCCGGGCCTCCACGATGGCATCCTTCTTCAATGCCGGGATATGCATATCGGACACCGAGATGGACAGGCCCGCCACGGTGGCGAAGTGGAAACCCATGCGCTTGAGGTCGTCCAAGAGCAGGACGGTGCGATAATGGCCCAGGGTCTTGTAGCAACGCTCCACCAATCGGGAGAGCTCCTTCTTGCCTTGCGGCGCGTTGATGTAATCCAGCCCCACCGGGACGATCTGATTGAAGAGCACGCGGCCGACCGTGGTCCAGTCCTGCCACTGCGCCGGGGCCATGGGCTCGGCCTTCTTGCCCTGGCCCGCGCCTTCGCACAAGTCCCGGGTGATGCCGCGCACCTTGATCTTGGCGTGCAGGTCTACCTTATGGTTCTCGTAGGCGGTGACGACCTCGCCAGCGTCGGCAAAAACCATGCCTTCGCCCGCCTCGCCCTGCTTATGCTTGGTGAGATAATGGATGCCCAGCACCATGTCGTGCGAGGGCACCGCAATGGGCTTGCCCGAGGCCGGTGACATGATGTTGTTGGAGGCCATCATGAGCACGCGCGCCTCCATCTGCGCCTCCTGCGACAGGGGCACATGCACGGCCATCTGGTCTCCGTCGAAGTCGGCGTTGAAGGCCGCACAGGTCAGGGGATGCAACTGAATGGCCTTGCCCTCGATGAGGACCGGTTCGAAGGCCTGGATGCCCAAACGGTGCAGGGTCGGGGCGCGATTGAGCATGACGGGATGTTTCTTGGTCACGAACTCCAGGATATCCCAGATCTCAGGCCGCACCTTCTCGAACATGCGCTTGGCAGCCTTCAGGGTCAGGCTCTCGGTCTTCATGAGTTCGCGGATGATGAAGGGTTTGAAGAGCTCGAGGGCCATCTCCTTGGGCAGGCCGCACTGGTTGATTTTGAGGTTGGGACCGACCACGATGACGGAGCGCCCGGAGTAGTCCACACGCTTGCCCAGCAGGTTCTGCCGGAAGCGTCCCTGCTTGCCTTTAAGGATGTCGGAGAGGGACTTCAGCGGCCGGTTGCCCGCGCCCACCACCACGCGACCGCGCGCCCCGTTCTCGAACAGGGCGTCAACGGCCTCCTGCAGAAGGCGCTTTTCGTTGAACACCATGACTTCGGGCGCGCGCAGGGCCTCAATGTGCTTGAGACGGTTATTGCGGTTGATGATGCGGCGGTAAAGGTCATTGAGGTCAGAAGTGGCGAAGCGGCCGCCCTCCAGGGGAACCAAGGGGCGCAGCTCCGGCGGGATGACCGGCAGAGTGGTCAGGATCATCCACTGCGGCTCGTTGCCGGACTTGGCGAAGCCTTGCAGGATGCGCAGACGGCGAATGAGGCGCGTGCGCTCGGTCTCAGAGGTAACGTCCTTAATATCCTTAAGGATCGTGGCCTCCTCCTCCTTGGGATTGACCCGCGCCAGCAGGGCACGTATGGCACCGGCGCCGATGTCGACCTTGAGCTTGCTCTTAAACTCGGCCTTGGCCTTGCGCACCTCTTCCTCGGAAAGCAGGTCGCAGGCCTTGTAGACCGTGTGGCCGGTGTTGTCCACCAGGTCCTCAAGCACCACATACATGGCGTAATAAATGACCCGCTCCAGGTCCACCGTCTTCATGTTCAGGACGATGCCGATGCGGGACGGGGTCTTCTTTAAAAACCAGATGTGCGACACGGGCACGGCCAGCTCGATGTGGCCCATGCGCTCGCGGCGAACCTTAGCCTCCGTGACCTCGACGCCGCAACGGTCGCAGACGATGCCCTTGAACTTGACCCAGCGGTACTTGCCGCAGGCGCATTCGTAGTCGTGCGCCGGGCCGAAGATGCGCTCGCAGAATAGGCCATCGCGCTCAGGCTTGAGAGTGCGATAATTGATGGTCTCGGGCTTCTTGACCTCGCCAAAGGACCAGGACAGAATCTGTTCCGGGGAGGCCATGGACAAGCGGATGGCGTCAAAATCGAAGAAATCCAGGGTATCCGACTTCTTCTTTTTCTTCTTGCCGCCCAGGGACAGCTTCTTTTCCGCGACCGCTAGGTATCCCATGTTAGGCCTTCCTCGCTGTTTCGGCTTCCGCTGTCTTTTCCTTCTCCGGCTTGCCCTGCTCCGCCCTGGCCGCGTCCGCCGCTTCCGCCGCGCCCTTGCCGAGCTTAAGCAGTTCCACGTTGAGGCCCAAGGCCTGCAATTCCCGGACCAGCACCTTGAAGGACTCAGGCACGCCGGGTTGGGCCGGGGCCTCGCCCTTGATGATGGCCTCGTACATCTTAGTGCGGCCCGCCACGTCGTCGGACTTGACCGTCAGGAACTCCTGCAAGGCGTTGGCGGCACCGTAGCCTTCGATGGCCCAGACCTCCATCTCGCCGAAGCGCTGGCCGCCGAACTGGGCCTTGCCGCCCAGGGGTTGCCGGGTGATGAGGCTGTAAGGGCCGGTGGACCGCGCGTGAACCTTGTCCTCGACGAGGTGGTTGAGCTTCAGGATGTACATGTAACCCACCGAGATCTTCTCCTGGAAGGCCTCGCCGGTCCGGCCGTCGTAGAGCGTGGTGCGGCAGTCGTCGGAGGGCAGGTACTTCTCCGGCACGCCGCGCTCACGCAGGGCCTTCTTGGCCGACTGCACCATACCCAGGATGTCCTTCTCGGTAGCGCTATCGAAGACCGGATTGATAGTCCGCACGTCCAGGTGGTGGGCCGCCCAACTCAGCATCACCTCAAGCAGCTGCCCGATGTTCATGCGCGAGGGCACGCCCAGAGGGGACAACACCACATCGAGGGCCGTACCGTCCGGAAGGAAGGGCATGTCCTCTTCGGGCAGGATCTTGGCCACCACGCCCTTGTTGCCGTGCCGGCCCGCCAGCTTGTCGCCCACCTGAACCTTGCGCCGGGCGGCGATGTAGACCTTCACCACCTTGTTGACGGTGACGGCCAGGTCGTCGCCCTGCTTGACGTTCTCGCGCTCGCGGGCGGCGTCCTCGCGTAGCTTGCCCTCCATGGCCTTATAGAACAGGGAGAGCCGCTCTTCTTCTTCCCGGCGCTTGTCCGCAGACATCTCGGCCAGGGCCTCCAGCGACTGTTTGCGGTGCTGGCGCAGGGGCGCCAGGGACTGCTCCAGGCGGTCGTTGATGACCTCCAGGCGCTTGCGCTCCTCGGGCTTGGACAGCTTCTCCCGCCGTACGAAGACGCGCGTGCCGATGACCTTGCCCGTGACGCCGGGAGGCACGCGCAGGGATGCGTCCTGCACATCCTCGGCCTTCTTTCCGAAGATGACCTTCAGGAGGCGCTCCTCGGGGGTGAGCTGTTGCTCGCCCTTGGGCGTGACCTTGCCCACCAGGATGTCTCCCTGGGAGACATTGGTCGAGGGGATGACCACGCCTTGCTCGTCGAGAGCTTCCAGAGCCTCGGTGCCCACGTTGGGGATGTCGCGCGTGATTTCCTCGGCGCCCAACTTGGTGTCCCGCGCCTCCACTTCGAACTCCGTGATATGGATGGAGGTGAAGACGTCGTCCTTGACCAGGCGCTCGGAAATGAGGATAGCGTCCTCGAAGTTGTATCCCTCCCAGGGCATGAAGCCCACTAGAAGGTTGCGGCCCAGGGCCAACTGCCCCTCGGCCGTGCCCGGGCCGTCGCCCAGGACGCCGCCGGCCTTGACTTGGTCGCCGGTGTTGACCGCGGGCACCTGGTTGATGCAGGTGTCCTGGTTGGATCGGCGGTACTTGCGCAGATGATAGAGGTCGATGGCGCCTTCTTTATCCTTTTCCTTGGCACCTTCGGCGTGCACGGCGATGAGGTCGCCTGCCGAGTAGATGACCCGGCCGGCGCGCTTGGCCGTCACGCAGGCGCCGGAATCCTTGGCCACCCTCTCCTCGATGCCGGTGCCGACCAAAGGCGGCTCGGCGGTCAACAGCGGCACGGCCTGGCGCTGCATGTTGCAGCCCATGAGCGCGCGGTTGGCATCGTCGTGCTCCAGGAAGGGGACCAGCGCCGCAGAGACCGAGATGACCTGCATGGGCGAAATGTCCATGTAGTCCACGCGAGCGGGCTCCACCAACGGGAAGTCTCCCCGCGAGCGGCAGCTGACCAGATCCGAAGCCAGGCGGTCCTTCTCCAGGGGCGTGTTGGCCTGGGCCACGATCTGACCGGACTCCTCGTCGGCGCCCAGGTAGTTGACGTCGCCGGTCAGGCGGCCCTTGACCACCTTACGGTAGGGCGCTTCGATAAGCCCGAACTCATTAATGCGGGCGTAGGTCGCCAGGCTGGTGATAAGGCCGATGTTGGGGCCTTCCGGGGTCTCGATGGGGCAGATGCGTCCGTAGTGGGTGTGGTGCACGTCGCGGACCTCAAAGCCCGCGCGCTTGCGATTCAATCCCCCGGGGCCCAGGGCGCTCAGACGCCGCTTGTGGGTGATCTCGGAAAGCGGATTGATCTGATCCATGAACTGCGAGAGCTGCGAGGTCCCGAAGAACTTGCGCAGGATGCCGACCATGGGCGCGGTGTTGAGCAGGTTGCGCGGGGTCAGCGTGGTCTTGTCCTGCACGCTCATGCGGTCTCGGATGACGCGCGACATCTGCGCCAGGCCCACGCGGATCTGGTTCTCCAGGAGCTCGCCCACGCCGCGCACGCGGCGGTTGCCCAGATGGTCGATATCGTCAAGCTTGACCGCGAAGTGGCGGTCGAAGAAGGTAGGCACGCTCTGGCGCCAAAGCGCCACGGCCTCGCCCAGATCCAGGAAGGAGATACGGTCCTTCTTCAGGCCCTGCTTAGCGGCCTCGGGGTCTTCGTCCGAGTCCTTCTCGTGCAGGTCAATGATCGGAATATTCTCCAGGGCCTCCTTATTGACGCGCCGGGAGTAGTCCGAATATAGGGCCTTGAGGTCGTTGGCCGACTCATAGGGCACCGGCCGCACCGGCATGGGGGTGGCCTTGGGTGCGCCTTCAAGATAGTGCGATGTCCCGCAATTAAGCGCGATAAGGTACTGCATCGTGGCGACGACATCCTCCACGCACAGTGTGCGGCGGTTGAGGGCGGGCATGGCATAGTACTTGTGGCGGCGGTTGCCGGGACGGCAAACCACGTCGTGGCGCGCGGCCAGCTTCCACAGGAAATGGTGCAACTTGCCGTGAATCTTGTGCCGGCCCACGTTGGAAAGGTCGTACTTGCGCAGGTTCTTGAAAATCAGGTTGTCCAGATAGGCCTCAGCCTGTCCGGGCACGATGAACTCCTGTCCGCGCAACTTCTTATAGATATCCTGCTGGGCTTCCTTGGTGCTCTTGATCTTGTCCTTGCGCAGGGTCTCCAAAATGGTGGGATCTTCCTTCTCCGGGTCGCCGGTCAAAAGCTTGACCGTGGCCACACCCTTATCGAGCATGCGCTTGATGGCCTCGTGCGTGACCTTCTTTCCGGCCTCGAGCAGGACTTCGCCCGAGTTCTGGTCCACCACATCCTCCACCGAGATGCGGTGCAACAGGGCCAGCATGGTCCCGGAGTTGACCGGGGTCTCCTCGTAGGCGTAGAAGGTCTTGAGGATGTCGGCGTCGGTCTCGATGCCGCAGGCGCGCAAGAAGGCCGTGGCCTCGAATTTCTTTTTGCGGTCGATGCGCACGTAAAGGATGTTGTTAAGATCGAACTCGAACTCGACCCAGGCCCCGCGATAGGGGATTATCTTGGCGAAAAAGAGCTTCTTACCCAAGGACGAAATCTTCCTCTCCTCGTCCTCTTCAAAGATAATGCCAGGCGAGCGGTGCAGCTGGCTGACCACCACGCGCTCAGCGCCATTGATGACGAAGGAGGCGGTCTCCGTCATCATAGGAACCTCGCAAAGCACAACGTCCTGCTCCAGGATTTGCTTGAGCTTGCCGGAGGGCTGTCGGGAGGAGAGGCGCAGGATGGCCGTCAAGCGCCGAGCCAAGGTGGCGTCGTGGGCGCGGGCCTCCTCGGGGGTCTCGTAGCGTGCGGGGGCCAACTCGTAGCGCACGAAGTCCAAAACCATGCTGCCGTCGCTGGACTCGATGGGGAATACATCCTGGAAGGATGCCTGCAATCCCATCAGCTTGCGTTGGTCGGGCTCGACGCCGAGCTGCAGGAAGTCCCGGAAGGATTTCTTCTGCATCTCCAGCAGATCGGGAAGCTCCATCGCCTGCGGGATCTTTCCGAATATAATCTGTTTCAAACTCTCACCCCTTACGCTGAGTTCCTGCAGAAAAGAAACCGTCTCCGGCCCGTGTTCCGGGCCGGAGACAGTCCCTGCGGCGCCCTATGCTGCAACAGCATCAGACCCGCATTACCTTAGATCGACCGTCGCGCCTGACTCCATGAGCTTCTTCTTCATGTCTTCCGCCTGCGCCTTGGCCACGCCTTCCTTGACGGCCTTGGGAGCGGCTTCCACCAGGTCCTTAGCCTCCTTGAGGCCGAGGCCGGTGAGTTCGCGCACAACTTTAATTACCTGAATCTTCTTGTCCCCGGCGTTAATCAGGAACACGGTAAAATCAGTCTTTTCTTCTGCGGCTGCGCCTGCGGCGGCACCAGCAGCAGGGGCGGCCATGACCGGGCCCATAGCGGCGGCCTTGACACCAAATTTCTCTTCGGCGAGCTTGACGAACTCGGCCGCTTCCAGAACGGTCCACTGTCCCATCACGTCCACAGCTTCCGCAGGCGACAACTTAGTCGGCATACGTTCTCCTTGTTTTGGGCAGCTCCTCTCGGATTTATCCCCGCACGGGGACTGCCGGCTGTTTCATTAGGCGACAGCCACGCCTGATTCGGACTTCTTCTGCTCCAAAGCCTTAACCATCATCAGCACATCACGAGCCGGGGCCTGCATAACGGCCAGCGGTTGTATTATAACATTATAAAGAACGCTGACGACCCTGCCCAGCATTTCCTGCCGGGAGCCCAGCGTCGATAGGTATTGGCACTCGGCCGGGGTCATCCACTTCTGGCTGACTAGGCCCGCTTTAATCTTAAGCTTGGGGAACTGTTTGGCAAAGGCGGACAGCACCTTGGCCGGCGCCACCGGATCCTCGGACTCCGATACCACCATACCCACGGGTCCTTTAAGGAGCTTGGCGTCCGCTCCTTCCAGCCCGGCAGTCTTCAATGCGAAACGCACCAGGCTATTCTTGACCACCGCGTAGCGGCAGTGCAGAGGGCTCAACTTGGCGCGCAGCTCGTCGAGCTCCTTGAACTTTAGCCCCTGGTACTCCGTGAAGAACAGATGCGGCGCGGCCTTGAGCTGCTCCGCCCAGACCTTGGACTTCTCGGCTTTCTGGTTCCTCGTGAGTTTCATCGCAACCCCTTAACGAAATCGCCTTTCAGGCATATATATATATAATTCCACGACCACCGGAATTACACGTCTGCTGTAGCTGGGACGCCTGGGAATGTTGGCGAGGAGCGGATGAGACCGGCAACGACCTACTCTCCCAACGCCGAGATGGGCGTTAGTACCATTGGCCCTGACAGGCTTAACTGCCGTGTTCGGAATGGGAACGGGTGT
>CAIRTQ010000083.1 GCA_903881545.1 uncultured Elusimicrobia bacterium | reverse complement strand
GTAAGCATCCTGGAGGCGTCGGGGTTTTCGCATCCAGCAATCATGCCAGATTTCTTGACCATCAAAATAGCCGATTCTCCTTCGAGAGAACATCGTTTTTTATGCTGTTTTTACCCACTCGCCGGGACGAAGACCCAGAGAAAGGACCGGCCTATGACGGCTTCGGTAACATTTTTAGATGAGTTGACACGGAGGACGGACTCGAGTATTTTTAAATATGATACCATTCGATGGAAGAAGATGGTCAACGCAGAGCTGGTCTTCGGAATCAAGGCGGATTTCCTGCGCTCCTTGGCCCATCCCGTCCGACTGCAGATCATCGAACTCCTAAAGGATAGGGAAGCCTCCGTCGGGGAGCTGGTCAAGGCGGTCGGGGTCGAGCAATCCGGCATCTCCAAGCATCTGGCCGTGCTGCGCGCGGCGGGCATCCTGTCTTCACGGCAGGAGAAGGCGACGGTGCACTATTTCATCCGCGACCGCGCGATCTTCCAGGTCTTGCGGCCGATCGCCGAGATCCTGAGGAAGAAGCTTAGGGAGAGCCAGGATATCCTGGCGCACCTGGGTGAAGTCAAGTGACGGCGCGTGAGGCCATCAGCCGCACAGGGAGGCAGGAGACGCCATGAATACTGAAACGGACCGCGCGGGTGACGGCCTCGACTTGGGACCTGGCATTATTGAGGTCCGTTCCATCACATCCCGATGCTTCGGCATACGCGTGGAGCGGCGTTTCGTCGCAAAGCTCAAGAATATCGCGGGCATCAAGCGGGCCAACGCCAAGAGTGACCTGTTCTGCATCGAGCTTGACGGCATGAACAACAATCCGGACGACGCGCTGCGGCGCTTCAGGGAGCTGGCGGCCTTGGGCGGCGCGGGCGCGTATTTCGTACTCAAGCGTCCCAAACACCCTCGCGCTTGAACCGGCGTCCAGGCGCCGCGCAGCGGGCCGTCGCCTTTTACAAGCCTTACGGAGTGCTGTCCCAGTTCACGCCGCGGGACGGCCACCCCGGCTTGGCCGGCTTCGGCCTGCCCGCGGAGGTGTATCCCGCCGGCCGGCTCGACCATGACAGCGAGGGACTCCTGCTCCTGACCGCCGACGGCCGCCTACAGGCGCGCCTGACGGACCCGCGCTTCGCCCACCCCCGCACCTATTGGGCGCAGGTCGAAGGCGTCCCGGATGCCGCGGCGTTGCAGCACCTCGCCCGCGGGGTGACCCTGCGCGACGGGCCGACGCTCCCCTGCCGGGCGCGCCTGCTGGAGGCCGAGCCCGAACTGCCGCCCCGAGTGCCCCCTATCCGCTTTCGCAAGAGCGTGCCCACGGCCTGGCTGGAGCTGGTCCTGCGCGAGGGCCGCAACCGCCAAGTGCGGCGCATGACCGCGGCCGTGGGCCTGCCCACGCTGCGCTTGGTGCGCGCCGCCATCGGAGAAATCTCCCTGCAAGGGCTGGCGCCGGGAGGGTGGCGGGAGGTCGGGCTCCGCCTTTAGAGGTCGCCTTCGACGTTCTTGCGCGTCTTCTGGATCTTATCCGCTTCGTGGAGCCGGCGCTCCTCGGCTTTCCACTGCTCGTTGCGGGCGTTGAGCTCGATGCCGGTGTAGATGACCATGACGGCCGAACTGGGGTAGGGCTTGGCAGCTTTGGCCCCGTATGACGCGGGGTCGGGCATGCGCAGCTCGATCTGCGTGACGCCGTCGTTCCAGGTGACGACGATCAGGGGCCGGTTCTGGCCGTCCACGAAATTGTCGGCGACCTTGCCCGGGCCGTATTTCCTGCGCAGTCCCGCCAGGACCGCTTGCGCGGTCTCCAGGTCGCCGTCTTGCGCTACGGGGCTGTAGGACGCGTGATAAAACTGGTCATGGTCGAAGTAGCAGACGAGCTTCTTGCCTTCGCCCAGGTCGTAGCGGAGGGTCTTCTCGACCTTGGGTAGCCGGGTCTCGTACTCGATTTTTCCCAGCCGGAGTTTTTTGACCTCGTTCGAGGACATGCCCCACTTGGCGTCCTTGTAGCCGCCGCCCAGCGGGCCCATCCGCGCCGGCGCCTGGGACGCCGAGGCCTTGGTCGCCGGCGCGCCCATATCCTGGCCGCGCGCGAGGCCGGCCGCGAACATGGCGGCGGCAAGCCAGATGGATTTTTCTCTCATGATCGGCTCCAACATATTATAATACACCTTATGAACCGTCAATTGAAGAAGCCGAGCCAGGCCGTCTGCGCCGCCCTAGCCCTTTTGTGGCTCCCCCTGACCGCGCCGGCGATCGATGTCTCGCCGTTCGCGCTGCCCTTGGTCGCCGGCAACCGCGGCGCGGAGATCGCCGAGGTTCATCCGGCCTTCGACCTCGATCCCGACGCCGCCGATTTCGGCGGCAAGAATATGCCGGCCGTGTGGCGCTCCAACGGTTTGGTCACCGGCATGATGGGAATCCTGCGCTTCGGTCCGGCGGCGGCGGCCTATCTCTGCTGGGACAAAGGCGGCCGCGAGTTCTGCCCCCCTTTCACTCCGGGCACTGGCGGCGCGCGGATGACCCGTATGCAGTCCGACGCCGTCACCGTGGAGTACTCCCCTTTCCCCGGGACGCGGGTGACGCAGACCATGCTGGCCGTGAGCGCCCGGCTGTTCCGCTCGCGAGCGGTGGTCTCCGGGCCCGGCGCGCGGGGCGTCACGGCCCGCCTGATGGGCGGGATCGTCGCGCAGAGCGAGACGGGCCGCCTCCAGGATTTTCGCAATGTGCCGGCGTCCGACGCGACCCGCGAGGGGGTGCGCTATGCCTGGCGGCTGGCCCCCGCGGCCGACCCCGGGGTCGTCGAGTTTTCGCTGGATTTCGGCGCCGACCCCAAACTCGCGCAGGCTTCTTTCGCGGCGCTGCTCGCCGAACGGCAGAAGCAGTCGGAGGCCTTCTACGCCGCCGTGCCCCGGTTCGACTTCCATGACGCGCGGCTGAACCTGTTTCATCGCATCATGTGGGAGCGTCTGCGCGGGCTGGCCGAGAACGCCTCCGGCAACATTCCTCATGCGTTTTTCATGGGCACCAGCGCACCTTGGGGCATCGACGGCCTGTGGCTGTGGGACGCGGCGTTCGTGGCGCAAGTGCTGCGCTACGCCGATCCGGGCTGGGCGGCCCGACTGCTGGAGGCGCTGCTGGCCCAGCAGAACCCGGACACGGGGCTGGTCCCGCACTGGTCCACGCCGCGCTCGCGCACGGAGATCTCGCAGCCGCCGCTGATCTCCTGGGCGGCGTTGCGCCTCTATACCAGCGACGGCGGTCGGGACTTCCTGGAGCGGGCCTATCCCAAGCTGGCCGCGCTGCACCATTGGTTCATCAAGAACCGCACGCGCCCCGACGGCCTGCCTTTCTGGAAGCAGCCGGATGAGAGCGGCATGGACAATTCTCCGGCCTTCGACGCCGGCACCGATGCGCATGTGGACCTGGCGGCCGAGTTGTTCGCGGACGCCGGCTGCCTAGCGGAGATTGCGGGCCTCCTCGGTAAGGGAGACGACCGCCAGGGCTGGCTGAAGCAGCAGCAGGTCTGGCGCGAGCGCCTGGAGCGCTACTGGGATGTCAGCGGCAAATTCTATTTCCCGCTGAAGGGCGACCAGCGCATCCCGGTCTATGCCATCCAGGGGTTCTATCCGCTTTGGGATGCGCAGATGCCTGCCGGCCGCCGCGCCGTCTTGCTGGCGCGCCTGACCGATCCCTCCGAGTTCTGGACGAAGTTCCCGGTGCCGTCGGTCTCGCTGAAGGCGCCGCAGTTCATGCAGCCGAAATGGTTCGCCAACACCTACGGCTCGCCCGAGACGGGCCGCCGAGCGGCCGAGCGGCTGCAGGACTACTCTTCAGTCTACTGGCGCGGCCCGGTGTGGGTCTTCTCCAACGCCATCATCTATGAGGGCCTGCGCCGCAGCGGCGAGTTCCGCGTCGCCAACGAGCTGGGCCGGCGCATGGTCAAGATGATGCTGGCGGCCGCGCGGCACGGCGGCATGCTGTGGGAGAACTTCGACCCGCGCGACGGCGCGCCGTCACGCCTGCTGCCGAAAGGCCAGGCCGACGAGATGGCCGCATCCATCTATTTCCTCAAAGCGCTCTATGATTCGCAGGTCGGCCTGGAGGCGGTGGCGGCGCCCGAACCCCGCCGGCTGCGCCTGCGCTACACGGCCGCTCCGAAGGCCGATGTTACGGGGTTGCGCTTCGGCCCCTGGACGGTCGCGCAGAAGGTTGCCGGGAAAGATGTGACGGTCACGGTGCTGCATACGCCGGAGCCGGGTGCCCAGCTGACGGTGGAGGATCAGAGCGGGGCGGGACTGCGCATCACGGTCCGGTAGGCCGGGTCTCGCCTCGTCGGGCCGGGACCTTCAGGGGTTGGGCACGACTTTGGCGGTCCCGTCAGCGGAAACCCGCACCAGAAGGATTTGCGGCTGGTCCTTGCAAGCGGCGGGCACGTGCTGCGCGAAACTCGACCACTCGTCGAAAGCCGTGCCGTGGTACTCGACGTGGGTGTGGCCGGCGAATACGCCGTAGTAGCGGTCCAGCGGCGGTGCAGCGGCGAGCGTCGCGCGGAAGATGCTCTTCTCGGCGGAGGTGAAGGTGAATTCCCAATCGGGGATCGGCGGGCTCGTTCGGAAGGGGTGATGCTGGAGGAAGAAGACCCGCTTGGTGGATGCGGGCAGAAGGGCCAAGCGCTCGCGCAGCCAGGGCAGCGTGCCTCCCGCAAAATCGTGCAGGTCGCCGCTGGGCAGAGAGCCTTTTAAGCCGGGCAGCGCATGCTTGCGCGTGTTCCAATCGAGGGCGATGAACACGAAGCCGTCGCGCCGCAGTTCAAAGTTCTGCAAGCGCACCGGGAGGCGGCGTTCGGGATTCCAGACCGTCTTGTCCGGGTGTTCGACGCCGGAGAAACGGTCCGCGAAGATCTGGGCGAAGAGGGCGTCGCCCTCCGGAGCGGCAGCCTCGCTGTCCGTCGAGTAGGTCCACACGTCGTGGTTGCCGAAGAGCGGGAACCAGGGCACGCGCAGGCCGTCGAGGATCTCGCGCGCCTTGGTGAACTCGGCGGGCTGGGCGCTGTCGGTCAGATCGCCCAGGATGAAAGCGTACGCGATGTTTTCGGTCTGGGCCAGGGCGTTGATGCGCGCCACCGCGCTGCGCGCGCGAGCGGTCGCCGCGTCTTCTGCGCCCGCATACCGTGTGTACCGCGGCCCCGCGGAAGGCATGCCGATGTGGAGATCGCTGAACACCGCGAAGGAGAAGGCACCGTTGGCCAGCGGCGCCGGCCGCCCCGCGACCGGGCGGGATCGGAAAGCGTCCTGGACTCCGGACCACGCCTGCCGGAGGGATGACTGAAAAGAGCCGTCGTCCACCGCGCTGGCCTGCAGTGCGGGGCAAGCCAGCAGCAACGCGACGACCAGCGTCCCTATTCGGTTCATGGGCATACCTTTGTCGAGGTCAGAACGCATTCGGTGCGATATCCGCGTTGGGAATATCCAGGTCCAATTGCACGTTGATGGCCGGGAAAGTCTGATGATAGCCCAGCATATAGGCAAAGTGCCAGATTGAGAAGTTCTTCAGATTCCTGAGATCTTTCAGCGCCTTGAAGGGGTTCTTCAGGGCCTTGATGGCGGCGTGGAGCAGTTCCTGATAGCGGTCCGCATCGTCATCGACGCGATAGTTGACATCGGCCGCGGGGATGGCGTTGGAGAACACATCGCGCTTGGCCCAGAAATTCGTCCATAAAGTGACATTCGCCGGCTTGCGCACGGATTCCCCGTAGTCTTCTTTGGCGTTGCCTAACTCCAGCTGGTCGAATTCCTTGACCGCTAGATTGGCAGGCACCAGCGGCGACCCTAAGGTGATGTACTTGTCGACATGGACCGGCGAGCCTTTTGCCGCCAACTCCGCGAGCACGTGCCGCGTCATTACGCTGCCCCAGCTGTGCGCGAAAACATAAAGGGGCTTGTGGTTGGCCTGGGCCGCAGCGTAGACCTGGGGCAGCCAGTCCTGGATATTGGCTTCGGCCTCGGCAGTCCGAGAGATGATGCGGTCCCAGCGCAGGGGCACCACCATGTAGTGTTTGCCGGAGTTGGCCAGCATGGCGTTAACAGAGTCTTCGACATAGGTGTCGGGCAGCTTGGTTTTCTGCGCGGCGTTGATCAGCAGCTCATCCTGATCCGGAGCCGCGGCCCCCAACAGATTCGTTTCGGTGGCGGAATCCGCCTCGCCCGCCCTGAAGATGCGCTCGAAAATCGATTTCGGGATGGATTGGAAACTCAGCCCGCAGACCGTGATGACCACCGCGTCGTACTTCGCCACATCTTGGGGATTGAAATCGAAGTAGACCGGCGCTCCCTCATCATGGGCATGATCGTCGGCCGCGGCGGCAACCGGCGGCAAGCCGGAGCCCAGCGCGAGCGACAGTGAAATCAGGATTCCCGTAGGCCATTTAGATTTCATGGTAGTGCTAAAAATACAAATTAATATTGGATTATGCAAGTCATCTGCGGCCCTTTTCCTTTAAGAAGGCGATGAGTGCCTCCGGATCGTCCGTGATGATGGCGTCAACGCCCAGGTCCAGCATCCTCTGCCAGTCCTTGGGCTCGTCTGCGGTCCAAGGCACGACCTGGATGCCGTTTCGGTGCATCTCTTGCACGGTTTCGAGCGTGATCCAATATTGGTCGGGGCTCAGGATGTCCGCCTTCGCGGCGCGCGCCGCCGCGAGATAATCCAGGTAGTTGCCGGAGGTGAGCAGGGAAATCCGAACGGCGGGCAGGAGCTTCTTGAATGCGAGGAGCGTGCGCTGGTCGAAGGATTGCAAGATGACGCGCTTCTCCATGCCGTGGCGGCGGACGACATCGGCTACGAGCGACGCGAAGCGCTCCGGGTCGGGAGATAGCTCGGGCTTGCCCGGCACGATCTTGGTCTCGATGTTGAACTGGATCGTCCTGGCCGCGGGCAGGCTGGAAGTCTTGACCAGCCCAAAGACCTCGTCCAAGGTCGGCATCTTCGCTCCGGGCCGCGCCTCTTGCCTGGGGAAGCGCGCATTGGGCATGGAGCCGCAATCGTAGGCCTTGAGCTCGGCTGAAGTCAGTGACCGGATCAGGACCGGTTCGGCAAGCCGTTTTCCGCCCGGCCCGAGGCAGAGCTCCGGGCCGACATAGAAATCATGCGAGACGACGATGATGTCGTCCTTGGTCGCCTGCATGTCGAGCTCCAGCACGTCTGCGCCCACGCGGATGGCCTCGCTGAAGGCGGCCAAGGTGTTTTCCGGCCGCACGGCGCGGCAGCCGCGATGGCCATGGACCTGCACGCCCCAGCACGGCGCGGCCCAAGCGAGAGCGGCGGCGAGCAGTAATAGTCTTTTCATGAGTTCTTCCTCCGGTCGTGGACTCTCCAAGTGAAAGTCAAAAGCAGGATGGAGAGGACGCATGCGGCGATGACCACCGCGAACCCTCCGTCCCAGCCGAAATGCTGCACCATCTTTCCGATGCCGAGTTCCGCGATGGTGGCCCCCCCCACGTATCCAAAGAGTCCGGTCACGCCTGCGGCCGTCCCGGCCGCCTTCTTGGGCACCGAGTCCACGGCCGCCACGCCGATGAGCATGACCGGCCCGTAGATGAGGAACCCGATGGTGAACAGGCTCGCGGAATCGACCCAGGGCCGGCCGGCCGGATTGAACCAATAGACGAACACCGCGGCGGTGACCGCGAACATGTAGCCGACGGAGACCGGCGCGCGGCGGCCTTGGAAGTACCGGTCGCTCAGCCAGCCGGCCAGGAGGGTCCCCGGGATGCCCGCGTATTCAAAGACGAAGAACTGCCAGCGGGCCGTGCTGTCCGTGGCGTGCTTGACCACCGTAAGATAGGTGGGCGCCCAGTTGAGCACGCCGTAGCGCACGACGTAGACGAAAGCGTTGGCCAAGGCCAGCGCCCAGAGCGCGCGGTTGGGCAGGATGAAGTCCCGGAAGACCTCGCGCGCGGGGAGTTCGCGCTCGCGGTCGTCCACGCCCGTGTCCGGATAGTCGTCGGCGTATTGCTCGATGGGAGGCAGGCCGACGGATTGGGGCGTGTCGCGCAGGAACACGATGACCAGGAGGCCCACCGCTACGGCGAGCGCTCCCGGCGCGTAGAAGATGCAGGCCCAGGAGGTGAAGACCAGCATGGAGACGTTGACGATGGGGCCCGTGATGCCGCCGCCCACGTTGTGGGCGATGTTCCAGAGCGCGAACTTGGTCCCGCGCTCGCGGTCCGAGAACCAGTGCGTCAGGGTCCTGGCGCAGGGGGCCCAGCCCATGCCTTGCAGCCAGCCGTTGATCATCCACAGCCATATCATGGACCAGGCCGGGAGGAAGCCGAAGCAGATGTTCACGATGCCGGAGAGGATGAGGCCCGTGGCCAGGAACCAGCGCGGATTGGAGCGGTCCGACATGCTGCCCATGACGAATTTGCTGATGCCGTAGGCCACGGTCAGGGCGGTCGCGATCAGGCCCACTTGCCCGGTCGTCATATGCAGCTCGCGGATGAGGTAGGGCTTGGCGAGGGAGAAATTGTTGCGCACGATGTAGTACCCGGCGTAGCCGGTGAAGATGGTTCCCATCATCCGCCAGCGCAGGCGCGGGTAGCGGCGGCGCGCTTCCTCGGGGGGAAGGGGTTCTGCGAAAGGGGCGGGGCGGTAGAGAGCGGCGAGCATGTCGCTGGGAGCCATGATAGCAAAAGCCCGCCGCCGGCCGCGATGCAGGCGAGGGTCTTGGTGGGACTTTTGGCCTATGGCGCTCTAGGACTCCTGGCTCTTGTACGCATGCCGATTATTTCTTATATTCTAATCAAGTCAAACATGAAATCAATAAAGACCATAGGCGGCGTGCTCCTCCTGCTCGCAACTGTCCTGGTCCCTCTGAAGCCGGCCGCCGCCGAGGAAATCGTCCTTAATGCCGCGCCGGTCTTTTTTGATTTCAAGCCCCAGGATGTGCCGAATTACGACGCGGTGGTGGTCACGGTCACCGGGATGAACATGGATGACGCCAAGAAGGCCGTCATCGACAGGATCTTGAAGAGGCTGACGGTGGGCAGGGACGCCGCAGCGGTGGAAGCGGAGGATTTGACTTTCGGCGACCCGGGGTACTCTGCGCAGCCCAATTCTTATTTGGAGGACTCCCTGAACGGGATGCTGGCCAGAGCGGGCAAGCATTACCTGGTCGTGCCCCTGCGCTGGACCAGGAATCCTGACCACACTGCCGAGGCGGAAGCGCAGATCCAGGGTTGGCTGTCCCAGGTCTATGCCGTGGCCCAGGCCAATCACAAGCCCGTGTATGCTTTCTCCCATAGCTGGGGCACCGTGATCATCCGCCACGTGCTTGCTAGCTTGGCGGCGCAAGGCTCGCCGGTCCGCATCGAGAAGATGATCACGGTAGGATCGCCGCTGGTGCCATCCAACTGGATCATCAGAGAATTTTCGCGCATGGAATTACCCGCCCAAGACTTCGGAGAGCAGGTGAGCAAGCCGGCCAATGTGGGGCTTTGGACCAATTTTTGGGCCAAGCGTGATGTGGTCTCGCATGAGATTCCCGCCGCCGATGTCAACTATCGCGTGGATGGCGGCGCGGACCGCGACCAAGCCCTGTTGGAAGACGCCCGCTGGGATCTGCGGCACACGATCGGGGCGGAGAAGGATTTGAAGGTGCTCAAGAACCACGGCGCCTGGCACTCTTCCTATTTCATCGGTTTTCACAGGTTCTTTCGGACCATCAACTCCCAGCTGGACCTGGATATACCCGCCTCTGACGTGATGCCGAACGCGTTCTGACCGCCCTCGAAAACATCGCGCTTTCGCCGTCCAGGTCCCGCGCGAATTGGTAAAATATCCGCATGAAAGCCGTCATCTTCGACCTGGACGGGACCCTGCTCGACACCTTGGCCGACATCGCCAAGTGCGTGAACATCGTTCGCGTTGAATGCGGCCTGCCGCCGCATCCCTTGGATCCCTACCGTCATTTCGTCGGCGATGGGCTCAAGGAGCTCCTGACGCGGGCCTTTCCCGCTGAGGCCCTCCGAGGAAACGGGATGCGCCTGCGCGCGCGGCGCTACACCGAGCTTTACGCCAAGCATGCCTTCGATAAGACGCGCCCCTATCCGGGCGTGAAGCGAATGCTCGACGGCATTGTCCGCCAGGGCTTGCCTATGGCCATCGTTTCGAATAAGACCCAGCACTTTACCGAGGTCTGCGTGGGAAAGCTCCTGCCGGGATGGCGCTTCGAGGTCGTGCGCGGGGCCAGGGCCGGTATCCCGCTCAAGCCCGCCCCGGCGGCCCTCCTTGCCGCGGCCCGCAAGATGAAAGTCCCCCCGCATGATATCTTGTATATAGGAGACACCAGCGTGGACATGAAGGCGGCCAACGCCGCGGGCATGTTCGCCGTGGGTGCTCTTTGGGGTTTCCGGGACGCCGCGGAATTGCGCCGGTTCGGCGCGCGCGTGCTGATCCGCAAGCCGCAGGAGTTGCTTGCCTGCCTCAAGCCATGAGCCCGTCGAGGCGCGGCCGCTCCGGTGGCGTTTTGCTATCATAGCTCCCATGAGACTGCGCAATCGTCTTATCATGGCCGCCGCAGTGATGCTTCTGGCGGGACTGGCGCGGCCCGGCCTGCGCTGGTTCGAGCAAGCGCAGCTTTACCATCCCTCGCGGATATTCAAGACCATTCCGGCCGATTCTGGATTGGCCTGCGAGGACGCGGCGCTGCGCTCGTCCGACGGGACCCGGATCCAGGCGTGGTTCCTGCCCGCCGAGAAGGGGCCTCTCTCCGGCCAGAAGCTTGTGCTCATGTACTGCCACGGCAATGCGGGCAACATGGGCAACCGGGTGCACAAAGTCAGCATACTCCAGCGCTTGGGCCTTAACGTCCTGCTTTTTGATTACCGGGGCTACGGCAAGAGCGAAGGCAAGCCTTCGGAAGAAGGGACTTACCTTGACGCGGAGGCCGCGTACCGCTACCTGGCGCAGGACAAGGGCTTCCCGCCGGAGAGGATCATCATCTACGGCGAGTCCCTTGGCGGCGCCATCGCCCTGGAGACCGCCCTGCGCCATGCGCCCAAGGTCCTCATTTTGGACAGCACCTTCACCTCCATCGTGGATATGTGCCGGCGCAATTTCTCCTGGCTGCCCGCAGGCCGCGTGGTCACCCTACGCTACGACAACCTGGCCAAGATCCCCCGCATTCATTTCCCGCTCATGATCCTGCACAGCCGCGAGGACCGCGTGGTGCCCTTCAGCATGGGCCAGGCCCTGTTCGCGGCCGCGCCCCAGCCCAAGGAGTTCGTGGTGACCAAGGGCCGGCACGGCGAAGGCTATGTGGAGACCGGAGAAGCCTACCCGCAGGCGGTGCTGGCATTCTTGCGGCACTACGCCCTCTAGGAGCATCCCGTATGGACAACGCTTCTTCCCGCCCTCAGAAATACGAATGGTTCGTCAGGGGTGATATCAACGGCTTCTTTGGCCTCATGTTCGACAACATGACCGTCCTCTCCTTCCTGGCCGGCATCCTCGTCTTCGGCTTCGGCTACCCCGCGGCCATCGTTTACAAGCGCATGTTCCCGGGCACCGCCTTCGGCGTGCTCTTCGGCGACATCATCTACACCTGGATGGCCTTCCGCCTGGCCAAGAAGACCGGCAATACCAAGGTCACGGCCATGCCTTTGGGCCTGGACACCCCCTCCACCATCGGCATCGCCCTGACCGTGCTGGGGCCGTGTTTCCTCGCCATGAAGGCGAAAGGCATGCCGGTCGAGCAGGCCGCCATGAACACCTGGTATGTGGGCATGGCCACCATGGTCCTCATCGGCATCGTCAAGGTGATCTTCTCCTTCATCGGCGGCTGGGTGCAGAAGATCGTGCCCCAGGCGGGCCTGCTCGGCTCGCTGGCCGGCATCGGCCTCGCCTTGATCGGCCTGGTGCCGCTCATGGACATCTTCGGCATGCCCTTGGTGGGCATGATCGCCTTGGGGCTTATCCTTTATAACCTCGTGGCGGGCATCAAGCTCCCCCATAACTTCCCGGGCGTGCTCGCGGCCGTGGCCATCGGGACGGCCGCCTACTACATCTTCGCTCCCTTGGGTTTGGTTGGCGGCGCCTACCACGCGCCCATCGGCGAGCTCCATTTCGGCGTCCCCATCCCCACTTTGGGCTTCGTGCACGGACTGCGCCAGGCGTTGGAGTATCTGCCCATCGCCATCCCCTTCGCCATCCTGACCGTGGTCGGGGGCATCAACGTGACCGAAAGCGCCCGCGTTGCGGGCGACGACTACAACACGCGGCACATCCTGCTGACCGAGGCCTTCGCCACCTTGATCGCCGGGGTCTGCGGCGGAGTGGCCCAGTCTACGCCTTACATCGGCCAGCCCGCGTACAAGCAGATGGGCAGCCGCGCCGGCTACACGCTCCTGACCGGGCTCTTCATCGGCCTGGGCGGAGTGTTCGGCTACATCGGCTACATCGTCGAGCTCATTCCCAGGGCGGTGCTGGCGCCCATCCTCATCTTCGTCGCGCTGGACATCATGTGCCAAGCTTTCCACGCCTGCCCGAAGTCGCACGCGCCGGCCGTGGCTTTCGCCTATTTTCCCACCGTGGCCCGGCTGCTGCAGATCAAGCTCTCCAATCCTGACTTCGTGCCCATAGAGGTCTTCAATAAGCAGCTGGTTGCGCCGGGCAAGGCCCTGCCCGAACTCCTGGTCATCGTGGCCCTGGGCAACGGCTTCATCCTGACCGCCATGCTCTGGGGCGCGTTCATGGCCAAGCTGATCGACCGCAAGCTCAGGATGTCCGCGGTCTATCTCTTCATCGCGGCCGCCCTGAGCTTCGTGGGCATCATCCATTCCGCCTCTCCCGACGGCAACATGTACCTGCCCTGGCACCTCGCCGCCCCGGCCAGCCGCATCCCCTACCAGTTCAGCATGGCCTATGTGGTCCTGGCGCTCATGTTTTTCGCGCTGTCCTTCACTAAGGAAAGCCGGGCTCCCGCCCCCGAGCTCGCTTAACGAGGCCGGCCCATGAACCGCTACCAGCTCACTAGTGCCGCGGGCGCCGTAGTGATGATGGGCCTGGCCTGGCTCTTCTGCAAGAACCGCAGGGATGTGAGCCCGCGCACTATTTTTTGGAGCGTGGCCCTGCAGTTTGCCTTCGCCCTCCTGATCCTAAAGACCGGGGTCGGCCTGAGATTCTTCTCAGGAGTGGGCGGGGCCGTCAATAAGCTCCTGGACTTCCAGACCGACGGCGCCCGGTTCGTCTTCGGCAACCTGGCCGTGCCCTTGGGCCGGCCCGGCTCCATGGGCGTGTTCTTCGCCTTTCAGGTCCTGCCCACCATCGTGTTCGTCTCCACGCTCATGTCCGTGCTTTACTATCTGGGCGTGATGCAGTTCGTGGTCCGGGGCTTCGCCAAGCTCATGGCCTGGACCTGCCGGGTCTCCGGCGCCGAGAGCCTGAGCGCCTCGGCCAGCATATTCATGGGCCAGACCGAGGCACCGCTCCTGGTCAAGCCCTACATCGCTGAGATGACCGAGTCCGAACTCCTGACCATCATGATCTCGGGCATGGCCCACATCTCGGGCGGGCTCATCGTCATCTATGGCGGCATGCTCGCGGCCTACTTCCCCGACGCGTCCGGCCACCTGCTGGCCGCCTGCGTCATGGCCACCCCCGCCACCTTCCTCATCTCCAAGCTCATGGTCCCCGAGACCGGGGTGCCCAAGACCATGGGCCGGCTCAGCGTCGAGCGCATCGAGGACCATGTCAATGTCATCGACGCGGCCGCCAGCGGCGCCGCCATGGGCATGCAGCTGGCCTTGAACGTGGCGGCCATGCTCGTGGCCTTCATGGCCATCCTGGCCATGGCGAACTGGGGCCTGCACCACCTCTGCGGCTGCTTCGGCCATCCTGAGATCGGCTTCGAGCAGGTGCTGGGCTGGGTCTTCTCCCCTGTGGCCTGGATCATGGGCGTGCCGTGGCCCGAGTGCCCCAACATCGGCCGGCTCCTCGGCGAGAAGACCTTCTTCAACGAATTCGTGGCCTACCTGGACCTGAGCAGCTACGCCGCCGCGCACGGCGGCGCCGCGGCCCTGTCGCACCGGGCCTGGGTCATCTGCATCCAGGCGCTCTGCGGTTTCTCAAACTTCCTCTCCATCGCCATCCAGATCGGCGGCATCGGTCCCATGGCGCCTACGAGAAAGAAGGACCTGGCCAGGCTGGGCATGAAGGCGCTCATCGGCGGGTCCTTGGCCTGCTTCTCCACCGCCTGCATCGTGGGCATCATCGTCCCGTAAACCACGGGGCCCGGCTCCCGCGGGAGTGAAGAGGCTTTCAGGCGTTGTGGAAGTGGAAGCCGCAGGGCTGGCCCGCGCCGATGAGGTCGCGCTCCCGCAGGTCCCGCTCGTCGATGGGGAAGACGGCGCAGTTGTCAGGCTTGCGGCCTTGGATGCGGCAGCGGCAGGTTCCGTCGGGCAGGTTCTTCAGGAAGGGGCATTCGAAAAGCAGCTTGCAGCAGAGGCCGCAGCGCCGGCACTCCCCGCGGCGCCGCAGGCGCATCCGCGCGATGTAGCCTGCCTGCATGCGGGCCAAGGTGAAACGGCGCAACTTGCCCACGCCTTGAGCCACCTTGGCGCGCACCTTTGGATGGAGCCTGGAAGGCCGGAGAGTCTTCAAGCGCGCTAGCATCGGGATGGGACGGTACCGCAGCCAGATTCTAGAACTTTTCCGAACACTCCTCAAATCCATTTTATTTGGTTGCGAGGCCGGGCAGGGCGATAGGGCTCAAGGCGCGCCTCTTGGATGGATCAGCAGGGGCGCGGATTCCTCGCCGCTGTCCGGCGCGGCCCCGAACTCGGGCTGAGCCGGCTCGAAGAGGGTGAAGTGCCCCCCCCTCTTGCGCAAGACCATGGCGCCCGAAGGCAGGGCGTTGACTTTCCAAGAGAGCTCTAAGTCCGCGCTACGGCCGACATGGCCAGGCAGGAAGATGGAGAATCGTCCTTGGCCGTCCGCCGTAGCGGAGGCCAGGCGCAGATCATAGACGGGCGGCGCGATACCCTCCATGCCGGGCGAAAGGAGGTTCCTGCCCGCCAAGGAGACCTGCTCCGGGCCGGCCGCGACGCCGGCCCAGCCCATCAAGGCGCCGCGGGCCGTCAAGGTAAAATCGCATTCCTTGCGCCACGGCGCCGCCGCGAGGTCCGCAGGCGGCGCCAGCAGAAACGCAGGGACCAACAACGCCAGGACGGGGAGTCCGAGGACCAGCATCTGCGGATCTGGATCGCTCGTGAAGACCTCGGAGACCACTTTCTTGAAATTTAAACGGACTGCGGTGGTCATCTCCAGCGCAAAGGCGCGCTTGCGGCAGGCCAGGCCGGTGACCGCGGCCGTGGAGACCGTGACGCGCAGGTCCGAACTGGGCAGCTGGCCCTGGCCGGGGCGGCAAAGCCCGAGAAGAAGCACGGCCGCGAGGCCGCCGGACTTGAGCGCGCGTCGGGCGACGGCGGGCATCAATACGCCTCGTCTTGGGCTGACGGCCGCGACGGGTCTACCGCCTGCCGGAGGACCCGGTAGCTCCAGAGCTGATAGCAGATGACCACCGGAACGAAGCAGAGCGCCACCACGGTCATGATCTTGAGCGTGTAGGGGCTCGATGCGGCGTTGGCGATGGTGACGCTGTAGGCGGGGTCCAGGCTTGATGGCAGGAGGTTCGGGAACAGGCCGATGATCCCGGTCGCGGTCACCATGGCTATGGTAAGACCGGAGCAGAGGAAGGCCTTTAGGCCGGACGCCAGCCTGCTGCCGAGCAGGCCCGCTACCGCCAGCAAGGGCACCAGGAAGAGCGCGGGATGCGCCAGGTAATTATCGTAGAGCTTGGTTGCGTAAGCGGTCGCGGCCAGGAAAGCGACCGCGACCGGGACCAGGGCGAGCCACAGGCCCTTGGCCGCGACGGCCGCGCGCGACGACAGTGCGCCCGCGGTCTTGATCGCCAGCCACAGCGCTCCGTGCACCAGGAAGAGCAATACGAAAAGGACCCCGGTCAGCAGGCCGTAGGGATTGAGCAAGCCCAGCAAGGAGCCGTGATAGCCCGCCGCGTCCAGGGGCAGGCCCGAGAAGATGTTGCCGAAGGCCACCCCGAAGAGCAAGGCCGCCGCGGCGCTGCCCGTGAAGAAGGCGCTGTCCCAGGCGCGCCGCCAGGCCGCGCCCGGCTCCTTGTTGCGCAGTTCCAGGGCCACTCCGCGCGCGATGAGGGCGAAGAGGACGAGCAGGAGCGCGGAGTAAAGGCTGCTGAACATGACGGCGTAGGCGGTCGGGAACGCGGCGAAGGTCGCGCCGCCGGCGGTGAGCAGCCAGACCTCGTTGCCGTTCCAGAAGGGCCCGATGCTGGCCGCGACGGCGTGGCGCTCCGACTCGCCGCGGGCGATGAAGGGCTGCAGCATGCCCGCGCCCAGGTCGAAGCCGTCCAGCACGAAATAGACGGTCCACAGCACGCCCCACAATATGAACCAGATGATTGCGAAATTCATGTCAGGCCCCTTGCGGCGCGGGGCTGGGCCCCTGGCGCGCGTTCTTGTAGAGCAGGTAGAAATCCACGGCCGCCAATGTCCCGTAGTACAAGGTAAAGCCCGCCAAAGAGGCGAGGACCTGCCCGGTGGAGAGGGACTTGGAGACGCCGTCGGAAGTCTTGAGCAGGCCGTAAACGATCCAGGGCTGCCGGCCGACCTCGGAGACGATCCAGCCGAGTTGGATGGCGAGATAGGGCAGGGGCAGGCAGTAGAGCGCTGCGCGGAGCAAGGCGGGGTTGCTCTCCAATAGGTCTTTCCGCGAGACCAGCCAGGCCAGGAAGGCCACGAGCGTGAGGAGCATGCCGAGCAGGACCATGCCCTTGAAGCTCAGGAAGGTGGCCATGACCGGCGGCCGCATATCGCGGGGAAAGTCCTTGAGGCCCGTCACCTCGGAGTCGGGGTCATGGTGGGCCAGCAGGCTCAGTCCGCGGGGGACGCCCCAGGCCTGGAAGCTGTTGCGCTCCTGGCTTGGGGCGGGCCAGGCGAGCAGATAATAGGGCGCGGCCTTCCGGGTCGTCCATACGCCTTCCATGGCGGCCAGCTTGGTCGGCTGGTACTTCGCGACCATGATCGCCGAGAATGCGCCGCTGGCCAAGGTCAGGACGGCGGCGTGGAAGCCGAAGGCCGCCGCTATCTTAAAGGAGCGCTTGAAGAATTCCAGCTCGCTGCGCCGCGCGATATGCCAGGCGGAGATGGCCATGACGAAGAACGCGCCGAGGAGGTAGGCCGACGAGGCCGTGTGCAGGAACTTGGCCCAGCTGTAGATGTTGCTCACCAGCGCGCCGAAGTCCACCATCTCGGCCCGGCCGTTGCGCAGCACGAAGCCCACGGGCCGCTGCATCCAGCCGTTAGCCAGCAGTATCCAGACCGCGGAAAGGCTGGAGGCGATCGCCACGACCCAGATGGTGGCGGCATGGGCGCGCGCGGAGAGCTTGTCCCAGCCGAAGATCCAGAGCCCGATGAAGGTGGACTCCAGGAAGAAGGCGAGCGTGGCCTCGATGGCCAGGGGCGCGCCGAAGATGTCCCCGACGTATTTGGAGAATGCGGCCCAATTCATGCCGAACTGGAACTCCAGGGTGATGCCGGTGACGACGCCCAGGGCGAAGTTGATGAGGAAGAGCTTCCCCCAGAACTTGGTCATGCGCAGGTAGAGGGCGTCGCCGGTCTTCACGAAGCGGGTCTCCATGATGGCCACCAGAATGGAGAGGCCCAGGGTCAATGGGACGAAGAGGAAGTGGAAGCAGGCGGTGGCGGCGAACTGTAGACGGCTCAATGTCAGGACATCCATGCGCTTATCCCTCCAGGGCCCGGGCCAGCGGGCTTATGCGGTTGAGATTATCACATATTTCCTCTGAGCCGTTCCGTGCGCGACACCAGATAAAGCTGATATAATAAGATGGCGTTGTGGCCTACATGAATGTGAAGAAGTTTGTGTGGATCCTCGTGGGAGCGCTGGCCTTGGGCTGGCTGGCAGCCGCCGTAGCGGACCTCTGGCGCACGAAGGAGCCCATACGTTCGACGCCGGGCCCGGCTGAAACGCTCCAAGAAAGCGAGGGGCAGCGAGCTCATTCTGAATCGATTGGGAGCGGCTCGGCTGTCGTTCAATCGCGCGCGTCCGGCGCCATGGGGACCGAGGTGGCTCGCCGTGCCGGCGGGATTGGCGTCGAGCGGACCGGGGAGACCGGAGTCGCCGACTCTGCCAGTATCCCCCCTTCCTCTTATTACGGTTACGGGCCGGGCGCCGCGTCGGTCCCCTCGGCTCGGGGCCCGTCGGAGACTGGCCGAGGCCCAATGGCGCCGGGGCCGGGGGCGGGATTTCAAAATGAAGTCCAGCGCGCTCCAGCCTTTAAGAGGCCTCGACTGGGTTCTGGAGACGGCGCGGGCGGGACCGTTGGAGCAGGTGGCCGTCAGAGCCTGGGCGGCGCCCGTGCCGGCGGCTTCGCCGCCGCAGGCGGCCGTGACTCGGGCCTGGCGGCGGGGCGGCCATCCTTGGTCAATTCGTTGGCGGCCGTCGCCAACGCCAAGAAAGCTCTCCCCTTGGTCGCCAAACTCGACGCTATGAGCGTCGAGTTTGGGAAATTGGATGAGCGGTACAATCAGATGGGAGAGGCCTTGCAGGCGGCCCAGCAGCCGGAGGAACAGGCCGCCATCCGCAGGGAGATGAACGCGCTCGAAGGCCCGATTCGGGGAAAGATGGCTGAGTTGGCGGACACACAAAAGCGGTTGGAAGCCATTACCGGACCGCAGGCGCAGATCAGCCCGCAGGACTACATCATGCCGTCCATGGCCGGAGTTTCGACCCAGGCCCAGATAGCGCTGAGGACGGCCTATGCTCAGATGGGCAAGCCGTATGTCTTCGGCGGCGCCGGTCCGGATGTCTTCGACTGCTCGGGCCTGACGATGGTTTCCTGGCGCGCGGCGGGGGTCTCGATGCCGCACTCGGCGGCCATGCAGTCCACGAAGTTCCCGCGGGTCGCGGACGCTCAGCTCCTGCCCGGGGACCTGGTCTATTTCGGCAGACCGCCGCATCATGTGGGGATGTATGTGGGCAAAGGCAAGATGATCAACGCGCCGCATCCGGGCGCGGTCGTCCGCATCGGCACCGTCTTTTACGGGGACTACTCCGGAGGCAACCGCCCATGAGCCCTAGGTCTAAAGACCTATATCTATCTAGGCTCTAGGGCCTTTGTGCAGTCGGCGGCTTGAGCGCACACTTAATCAAATGCAATTAAGACTCCTAGCTGCTGTAGAAGTCCGGGCCGTGCGCTGGATGGTTTCGGCAGCCGGCTTTCTGGCTTTGATGCTGGCGTTGCCGGCCGGGGCGCAGTCCGCTTTGGAGCAGCTCAAGGCCATGAGTCCGAACCTGGACCTGATGGTTCCCGCTTCGATCATGGGCACTGTAGTCGAGCCGGCTCACGCTGCGGCCTCTACCCGAGGCCGCCATCGCGCCGTCCAGCCCGGGCTTTACAACAACGCGGACGGATCCCCCATCATCCCCTTCATCAATCAGGCCCAAGCCACGCTCGACATCGAGATCTACCAGATGGACGACCATGCGGTCCGCAACGCCATCCGCGACGCCCTGCGCCGCGGCGTGCGGGTGCGCATCATCAAGGAGCCCGATCCGGTGGGCGGCGCGTGCAAGGTCTTCGCAAAAACCCAGACGCCCGGCGTATCGGCCGATCCCTTGGAGGCGGCCGACTGCGCAGATCAGCAGATGCTGGTCCGCCAGGTCAATAAGGCCGGCGGGCGCTACATCCCTTTTAACAAGGCCGGGCTCTGCGCGGCCAACCAGAGCTGCCTGGAGCACGGCAAGATTGCGATCTCCGACGGCGGCGCCGCTTTGATGAGCACCGGGAACTTCGACCCCTCCAACCTCTGCGACCGCGCCGAGAATCCGCAGCACTGCAACCGGGATTACACGCTTGTGCTCCAGGACGCCGATGTCGTGGGCACGCTGGAGGCGATCTTCACCAAGGACCTGGCCGGCGTCTCTTATGACCTGAGCTCTCTGATTTCCCCGGCCGCGGCCGCGAAGCTGACCGTGGGGCCGCTCGCGCTACAGCCGCTGCTGGCCTTCATCCGCTCCGCCCAGACCAGCATCCTGATGGAAGGGCAGTACCTCAAAGAGCCGCACATCAACGACGCCTTGGCCGAGGCCGCGCGCCGCGGTGTGCGGGTCAAGGTCGTCATGGCCAGCTTCTGCTCTTTCGCTACGCCGTCTGATTCGGAAGCGGCGCAAGTCCGCTCGATTTATTCGGCCTTTGACGACGCAGGGATCGAGAGCCGGATGTTCAACAAGAGCATCCTGGTGGCCGGTCTGCCCGGCTATATGCACGCCAAGGCGATCGTGGTCGACGGCAAGCGCGCCTGGGTGGGCTCTACCAACGGTTCGACGCAGTCGTTGACGCTGAACCGTGAGTATGGGGCGTTCGTGGACGACTCCTCCTGGGTCGGCAAGCTCTCCTCCATCATGACGGGCGACTTCAACAACCCCAACGAAGAGACTTGGAGGCAGAGTCTCCGCTGCCTGAAAGATCACTGACGGCGTTCCGGTCCTTCCCCTTCCCTTGTTCCCCAGCGTGTGCCTGCTGGCATAGGTAAAGCGCCAGTGGGATTTATTATCATAGGGCAGCACTAGTCCTGGAGCAACCATGAGACTCTCCCCGGCTTCTAAGGAAATTTCGATTCCCACCACGCGGCGCTGCGAGCTTATAGACATCACCCGCCAGGCGCAGGCCTTCCTGGATGACTGCGAGGCCCGCGACGGCCTGCTCGTGCTCTTCGTCCCGCATACCACCGCCGGCGTCACCATCAACGAGAACGCCGACCCTGATGTGGCGCGCGACATCGTCAGATTCACGGGCGAACTCATCCCCGAGGAATCGGGCTTCGCCCACGGCGAAGGCAACTCGGACGCGCACATCAAATCGTCTTTGTTCTCCCCCTCGCTCACCGTCATCGTCGAGGCCGGCCGCCTCGTCCTGGGCACCTGGCAGTCCATCTATTTCGCCGAGTTCGACGGCCCCCGCAGCCGCAAGCTGCGGCTCAAATTCCAGCCCGACCCGGCTTGAGGCGGACGCGGCCCGGCTTTTTAAGGAAGGGAAAGCATCGGACCCTGGCGCAGCCAATCCGCGCTGGCCGCGTGCCGGCACAGCAGATGGTCGCTGTCCAGGTCCACATAAGAGAAGAATCCTGTCCCCAAGGCCAGGTGCACGCTCGGCATGAGGCCCCGGCTCGTTTCCGCCATGCAGCCGATCATGAGCCCCAGCCCCCCGGCGCGCGCCACGGCCGCGATGTCCAGGGAACGCAAGAGTCCACTCTTGGCCACTTTGATGTTGATGACCGAGGCGGCGCCGATCTCCACCACCTTGACCGCGTCCTGAGGGCTGTGCACCATCTCGTCAGCCGCTAAAGGCACCGGAGAGCGCCGGGCGAGCGCCGCCATGCCTTTGAAATCGTCCTTGGGCAGGGGCTGCTCCAGGAGCAGGACCTTCATGCGCTCTTTGAGGCAGGAGCCGACCAAGCGCAGGGCCGACTCCGCGCTCAGGCCTTGGTTGCCGTCCAGCACCAAGCTGGGCCTGGCGCGGCCGACGGCCCGGCTGATGAGGCGCAGGCGCTCCAGGGCCCTTTCGGGGCATCTTCCCACCTTGACCTTGAGGACGCGGAAGCCTTCGCGCGCGGCCTCGCGGGCCGCCTCGCGGCTCAACTCGGTATCGGCCCAATCCGAGATGGTGATGTCCGACTCTACGGATTTTAGCCGGCCTCCGAACCAGGCGGCTAGGCTCAGGCCACGGGAGCGCGTCCAGGCGTCGAGCAGGGCGCATTCAAAGGCCGAGGCCGCCGGCCCTTGGTCGCCGTGCTTCTTCCAGGCCCGCTCCACGAGGGGCCGCAGGCAGGACGCGTCTTGCCCCACGGCCGCGCGGCCCAGGCCGGCCAAAGTCCGGGCCAGGCGCGCGGGCTCAAGATGCGCCAGGGCCAGGGAGGCCGAGGCCTCGCCGTAGCCGCGGGCGCCGCAGCGCAGGGTCAGGGTGAAGCCGATATTGCAGGTCTCGGTCTTGCGGCCTAGGGCGGTGACGAATGGCCGCTTCAGTGGCGCCCGGAATACGCGTACCGAGTAAGAGCGCACTTCGGCGCCAAGCATGCGTCCATTATAGCGAATCGCCATCCGGGATTTTCGTATAATGCGGGCATGGCCATGGCGGCGCAAGTCGTGGGCGGAGCGGTCCCTGCCGCGAGCCGGCTGCCCTTCAACGTCAACCAGATACTCATCCTCAAGTCCGCGGGCTGCGCGGTCCTGGGCTTGGCCGGCGCCTACTGGCTGTTCGTGGGCAAGAGGGACCAGAGCGTCAAAGCCATGCTTCTGGGCGGCATCCTGGTCATGCTGGCCTTCCTGGCCTTCTGCTGAGCGGCGCTCAGAGCGGGACGAAGCTGCGCCGCCGGCCCTTGAAGCGCACCGTCTGCGTGTAGCCGGCTAAGCGCGCCAGGAGCAGCGCCGGGCCGTAGGAGCGCGTCACGTGCGCCGGGTCGTGCGCGTCGGCGTTGATGAGGATGGGGATGCCGCGCCGGCGCGCCTCTTCGAGCAGGGCGGGCGCGGGGTAGGCCTCCCGGCAGGGCTGGTGCCAGCCCGAGGTATTGATCTCCACGGCCATGCCGGCCTCGGCGATGGCGTCGAGCGCGGCCAGGGCGGGCGCGGGCGCCTCCTCCGTCATGCGGTGGCCGAATTTTTTCGGTATGTCGAGATGCGCCACGAAGTCGAAGGCGCGGCTGCGCGCGAGCTGGGCGACGAGGTCCCAGTAGCGGTCCCATTTGGCCTGGCGCTCTTCCTCGTTGAGATTCTCCCAGGGCTTGCGCTTCTCATCCACCAGGAAGTCGCCGGCGAAATGCACGGAGCCGATGATGTAGTCGAAGGGATATCGGGAAAGCAGGGCGCTGAGCCTGGCGACCGTGGCCGGGAAGAAATCCGCTTCAACGCCCAGGCGCACGGGCCGGTGGGCGGCGCGGCTCACGCGCCGGACTTCGGCCGCGTACTCGTCCAGCCGCTCGGGCGGCATGGCCCATTCGAATATCTTCCCTTCGGGATGCAGGACGAGGTGGTCCGAGACGCCGAATTCGTCCAGCCCGGCCAAATCCGCTGCGGCCACCATCTCGGCTAACGGGGTCTTGGCGTCGCTGAAATCCGTGTGGTTATGGTAGGAGTCCATGGTCCGCGGGGCAGTCAGTATAACAGTTTGGTGAAAATGAGTATAATGGATTTGTCGCGGGAGGTTATTATGGGCGAATTCGCTCCGATGCACTGGCTGGTGGTCTTGATCGTGGCGTTGCTGATTTTCGGCCCCAAGCGCATCCCTGAGATCGCTCGGTCGTTGGGCGAGGGCATCCGGGTGTTCAAGAAGTCGATGCGGGAAGGTTCAGCCGATCCGGTCGTGGCCAAGGCCGCTCCCATCGAGACGCCCGCGGCGAGCCAGCCCGTCAAGCCGGAACAGCCGAGCGCCAAAGCCTGAGGCGTTCAGCGGCTTTCGCCGCTTTTCCAGGTCCCGGAAGCGGTTCCCTTCGGCGTGGCGCAGGACACAAATAGGCTCTGGATCTTGATGGAGAAGGGATTGAAACGCGTTCCATCATCCAAAGTGAAGTCCTTCGCCGCCACCGTGTGGGTCTCGCCCGCTCCCAGCGTCGCGCATTGGTAGACGAAGTTCGAGCCGAAGACATGCACGCCGTTGAGATACATCGCGACGTTGTTCCAGGCGAAATCGTTGCGGTTGGTGATATGGATCTCCGCATCGCCCAGCACCACGCTGGCGTTTAGCCCCCGTTTCGTTGATTGCGCCGGAGCCGGCGCTTTGGGCGCTGCGGCGGACGGCCCTTTCTGCGGTTGCGTGCTGGTCTTGCTCTCCGCCGGTCCCGGGGTGGGTTTTGCTTTCACCTTTTTGGGAACGGGCGCTTCCGAGATCGCGACCTTCGGTTCCCGTTCCCCCTCGTACATGCGCCGGTACAGCGTGTTCGCGGCGATGAGGACGACGCAGGTGGGAAGCCCGAAGGTCAGGGAGGCCTTGAGAGTCCGCAGGGGTATTCTCAGCCGGAGGTAATACGCGCCGACGAGGCCCGATAGCCCGACGAGCCCTAGGAGGATCCAGGAGGCGGCCTGCAATCTTTCTAAGAGCGCCTCTTTCAGGATCGGCATCGGCAGGTTCCACAGGGCTCTCAATGCAAAGAGCATCATCATGAGTGCGAATCCAGCCAATACGATCGATAGACCGGTGGTTTTGGGCTGTCCTGTCGGCCGCGACGCAGATTGGGGCTGGGCTGCCGGGGCCTCGGGTCTTGGGGCCGGCTCAGGGAGGGGCTGCGCGATTTGCAGAGGGGTCCCGCACTCGGGGCAGAATTTGAAGGTCTTGGCCGCTTGATAACCGCAGCGGCGGCAGGGGAAATCCTTTGTCGCTTCGTCGCTGTTCATCATCTGGTAGAAAAGTTTGTCCCCGAGGGGAATCGAACCTCTATCGCCTGCTTAGAAGGCAGGAGCTCTATCCATTGAGCTACGGGGACTTCGCTTTTATTTTACAACAATAATTCAAGAAGAGGGCGCGAGACTTGCTCATTCCTCATAGGCGACAAGAGGCCTTGAATTCAGCGTATTCCCAGAGTCTCGAATCCTTACACCATGCGCCCTCAGTGGCGATGTCTGCCCTGCTGGCGGTTTCACAGAGGAGCTGAAACCGCCGTATCCTCTCCGGATAAGTGTTTTGTCCATCTTGGCTGGACCAGAATTCGGGATGGAATGAGTTCACATCGATGCCGTACTCATCAAAAGCGTGCTGATGAAGATAGGTGTTATCCTTGACCAGCACGGGGCTTAGAGAGATGAGTCCGATGGCATCCGCGTTCCTGACCACGAAATCAAGCGTCTGCCTGAAGTCCGCCTCGGTCTCGGTTGGAAATCCCACCATGAGATTCACGACGGCGGTCACTCCCACGGCTTTGGCATCCTTTAGGAATCTCTCGATGGTCGGGATGGTCTGCTGTTTTTGCATCGAATCCAAGATTCTCTGTGAGCCACTTTCAACCCCGATGTTCAAGCAACAACAGCCCGCAGCCTTCATTTTTTGGAACAGTGCTAATGTCATGTCCAGCCGGATGATGACGCTGCCCAACCATTCGATCGCTGGCGCGCTTCGAGCACGCGATCGCAGAACGACTCTAGTTCGCGGATGTTGGCGTTGAGGAGCGTGTCGCAGAACTCGATGCGTTTGATGCCTGGATGACGAAGACACAAAGCCTCGATTTCCTGGGCGACCCGTGCGCCGGAGCGATTCTGCCACCGGTTCCCCCAATAGGCCTTGGTCTCGCAGAAAGCGCATTGATTAGGGCAGCCCCGGCTAAAGTAGGTGGGGAGCGTGACCGGCTGCCGGTAAAGGGCCATGTCGATGTCGCCGAAGTCCGGGAAGGGGATGCCGTCGAGGTCCCCCGTCGGCTCGGCGGCGCCTCCATCTAAGAACTTTGCGCCCAGGCGGACCTGGGCTCCAGGGCAGACATCGAACCGCCCCTCCCGTCGCCTGTCGAGGAGCTTGACGAGAGTCGTTTCCCCCAGGCCGGGGACGATGGCATCGATGATCCCCTCCTCGGCCCCGATGCGAAGGAGCAGCTCCTGTTGGCGGATGCACTCGGGCCCTCCGCAGACGATCAGACAGGAAGGATCTCGCCGCTTTATCCTCCGCGCTAACTCCAGCGAGGATTCCCGGGTCGTGAAATAGATGGAAAAGCCAAAAATCTTGGCCCCCGAATCCAAGAGCCGGTCGACCTTCTCCTGCACGAAGCGCTCGTGCTCGGAGAAAAGCCGATTGATGAAGGACCTATTTTCGAGGCGCTGGACATCCACATCATCCATAGCCTTGCGGAATTCGCCTCTGGCCACGGCGCGCCACTCGTTGGCGAGGTCCATGACGAAGGAGTCGTGCCCATGTTGCTTGAGATAGCCGTTGAGCAATCCAAGACCGAGCGCCGGTCCATGGGGAGTCCAAGTGGGACAGGTAATAAGCCCGATCTTAACGCGATCCGCTCTGCCAATGGTGATGGCTCCCATGAGCACAACAGGATTCTACTATTTTGCTATAATAGGATTGACGACGCGGGGTTGCCGAGAGCCCCATTCCCACTGAACTCTAGAGACTGCCGGAAAGGCCCATCGCGAACCAGAGTTTTTCTGCATCTGCGGGAAGAGAGTGATTTGCGCCCTGCTGTCGTAGCGTCGAGGCATCAGGAATTTTTGAGCACCTCTCTGGAGGACGCATGATCGGTCGCTTGGAACCTCTCGTCATCGGGGATTTAGAGCTCCCCCTACCCATCGTGCAAGGCGGCATGGGCGTCCAGGTCTCCACCTCTTCTTTGGCGAGCGCCGTCGCCGAGTGCGGCGCGGCCGGCACCATCGCGGGAGTCGGCCTGGGTTATGGCACGGCCGAGAACAACACGGACTATCCCGGCGCCTCCCGGCGCGCGCTCACGGAAGAGGTCCTCAAGGCCAAGGCCATTACCAAGGGGGTCGTGGGCGTGAACCTGCTCGGCGCCCTGTCCAATTTTGAGGACTTGGCCCGGACCGCGGCCGCGGCCGGGGCCGACTTCATCGCTTCCGGGGCCGGCCTGCCCCTGAGCCTGCCGTCGTTCACCGAAGGCTTCAAGACGCGGCTCATCCCCATCGTGTCCTCGGCGCGGGCCGCGGCCATCATCATCAAGGCTTGGAGGAAGCGTTATAGCCGCATCCCCGACGGCTTCATCGTGGAAGGCCCTTTGGCCGGGGGGCACCTGGGATATAAGCCCGAGGAGCTGAAGCCCCCCCGCCCCGGCCAGCTGGAGACCGAGGTCGCCGAGGTCCTGGCCGTGACGCAGGACTGCGAGCGGGAGACCGGGGCCAAGGTTCCGGTCATCGCGGCCGGAGGCATCTTCGACGGCAAGGACGCGGCGCGCTTTCTCGCCATGGGCGCCCGGGGCGTGCAGATCGCGACGCGGCTCGTGGCCACGCTGGAATGCTCCGTGGCTCAGGCCTTCAAGGACCTTTATCTCAAGGCCCGCAGCGAGGACTTGGTCATCATCGAGAGCCCGGTGGGCATGCCCGGCCGGGCCATTCGCACCGCTTTCGTGGACCGGATCTTGGCCGGGGAGCGCGTCCCGTTCAAGTGCGGCTATCAGTGCCTGCGCACCTGCAACCCCGCCACCGCGCCGTACTGCATCGCCGAGGCCATGTTCAATGCCGTGGCCGGGGACCTCGACCACGCCGTGGTCTTCGCCGGGCAGAACGTCACCCGGGTCCACGAGATCGTGCCTGTGCGGCAGGTGCTGGAGACCATCGCGCAAGAAATCCGGACCGCCCTGCCTCTGCCCGCTTAGTCGCGGCTAAGCGGCGACAAGTCAACCCAGGCAAAGGATATCCGCAGGGCTCAGGACCTATGGGCGTAGTACCGGAGGTTGAGATGAATCAGACCCTCTCCCATCGCGACTATTTGATGAAGCATCTCGCCGCCCCGGCGGAAGCCTCGGCCTATCTTAATTCCGTCGCGGAGGACGGCGACATCAAGTTCTTGCTTAAGGCCATTCGCGATGTCGTGGAGGCCCAAGGCGGCGTCGGGGCCCTGGCGGAGAAGACGAAGTTAGGCCGGACCACTCTTTACAAGACGCTGTCCGAGACCGGCAACCCGGCGGTGAGCACCTTGGATGCCATTCTGGCCGTGTATGGCATCAGGCTCGGATTCTTCCCTATCGCCCCCGAGGCCGCCGGCCGATAAGATTCCGCCAGTCCTGCGGTGTCCGCAGGCCGAGCGCGAAGACCGCGTGCATCAAGTCGTGGCGCGCGAACGCTGGCTGGACACAATGCCTCTCTCGCGGGACAGAGGCATGCGGCGAGGCAAACAACTGAGGCTAGGCTCTCCGCCGCATCAGCGCGTGCCAGAAGCCGCGGCTTTCGGGGATAAGCTCCAGGATCTTAAAGTCCTTATCGAATAGCCCCCTGATGTCCTGGGGCGTGAAGCATCTGCGGTAGGCCCCCTGAGCGATGTGCCAAGGCCTGCGTCCCCCTTGGAACAGGTGGAACTTAGGGGCGAACACCGAAAGCGCGTAGAAGCCGCCCGGTCGCAGGACTCGCGCCAGGCCCGCCATGTAGGCCGCCCAATCCGACTTCCTCTGGTGATGGAGGCAGCCATAGTCCAGCACCGCGTTGAAGCTGGAGGCCTGGAACGGCAGACGCAGGGCATCCGCTTGGCAAAAGGAAATCCCTTGGACGCCCTTGAGCTTCGCAAACCGGCGAGCCCGCTGTAAAGCCAATGGCTCGGAGTCCGCGGCCGTGACCTTGAACCCGAGCCGCGCCGCCACGACGGAGTGGCGCCCTTCACCGCAGCCAAGGTCGAGAAGCCTTCCGCCCGGGATAAGGCGCCTCAAGCGCCTTAGGAATGCCACCGTATAACGGCACGGCCCCTCCGCCCCCCAGCCGTGCTCCCCGCTGCGGTAGGCTCGCCGGAAATACTCGCGATTAGCCTGCGACGCTGAAAGCATGGAGGATCGAGCTGATGGCCGCGGCCCCTTTTCTTATACCGTGATATCCGAGAATAGCGCCGAGGAGTGGTAGCGGTCGCCGGCGTCCGGCAGGACTACAACCACGAGCTTGCCCTGGTTCTCCGGCCGGCCGGCGATCCTCAGCGCGGCGGCCAATGCGGCGCCGGAGGAGATGCCTACCGTGATGCCCTCTTCCTTGTGCAGGCGGCGGGCCGTCTCGATGGACTCCTCGTTGGAGACGGTCTGGACCTCGTCTACCAGGGCCAGGTCCAGGACGTCGGGCTTGAAGCCCGCGCCGATGCCCTGGATCTTGTGCGGGCCGGGCTTGGGCGTTTCGTTGTTGCGGATGGCGGTAAGCACCGGAGACGCGGCCGGCTCTACGGCCACGGACCAAAGGTCCTTCTGCCGGATATTCTTGATGTAGCGGGACACGCCGGTGATGGTCCCCCCCGTCCCCACGCCGGAGACGAAGATGTCCACGCGGCCGTCCGTGTCGTCCCAGATCTCCGGGCCGGTGGTGCGGGCGTGGATATCCGGGTTGGCCGGGTTCTTAAACTGCTGGGGTATCCAGAACTTTCCGGGGTCGGCGGCGGATATTCCCTCGGCCTTGGCGATGGCGCCGGGCATGCCCTTGGCGCCATCGGTCAGGATCAACTCGGCGCCGAAAGCCTTGAGCATGCGCCGGCGCTCGAGCGACATGGTCTCCGGCATGGTCAATGTGAGGCGGTAGCCGCGCGCCGCGCAGACGAAGGCCAGGGCGATGCCGGTGTTGCCGCTGGTGGGTTCGAGCACCGTCGGGTTGTCTCCTCCCGGCTTGAGGACGCCGCGTATCTCCGCGTCCCAGATCATGTTGGCGCCGATGCGGCATTTCACCGAGTAGGAGGGGTTGCGGCCTTCCACCTTGGCCAGCACCGTGGCGCCGAGCCCCTTGGCCATCCGATTGATGCGCACCAAAGGCGTGTGCCCGATGCTGAGGCTGTTGTCTTCGAAGAATTTCATTGTGTGCCCTCCTTGGAACAGGTGCGATAGTACGAGCAGGAAGATTTCTGGCGGGAAGTGCATCTCTTCACTTCCCAGCACTGCGGGCGGTCGAGTAGGGCCTTGACGCCTTGCAGGTTCAGGCCCCGATCCTGGATCAGGCCCTTGATGGCGCGCAGGCGGGCAAGGTCGTCAGCGGAGTAAAGCCGGTTCTGGCCCAGGCGCTGAGGCGCGATGAGCTTCTTGCGCTCCCATATCCGCAGGGTCGCCGGGCAGACCTTCAACTGCCTGGCGGCGGCGCCGATGGTGAAAAACCCTGGCGCAGCGCCGGTTCCGACTTCAGCCATCGTCCGCATGATGGGAGTTTAGCATATGTTAATTGCATTTGCATGTGCCTATCATTATTATTGATATGGTGAGGAAGAACGGCAGGAGAAGCTGGGGAGAACCCAGCCGTTTCGGATTATCGCGCCGCGAGCGTCAGGAGCGCCGCGCTCAGGCCGGCGCCTGCCAGCGGGCCCAGCACCGGGACCCAGGCGTAGGCCCAGTCGGAGCTTCCCTTGCCGGCGATCGGCCACAGCGCGTGCGCCAGCCGTGGGCCCAGATCCCGGGCGGGGTTGATGGCGTAGCCCGTGGTGCCGCCCAAGGAGGCCCCGATGCCCCAGACCAACAGTCCCACCAAGTACGGCCCCAGCGCCGGGCTCACCTGGCCGGCGCTGATGGCCCAGACGCCCACCATCAGCACCATGGTCCCGATGATCTCGGAGACCAAGTTCCAAGGATAGCTCCTGATGGCCGGGGCCGTGGAGAAGACGGCCAGTTTGGCCGCCGGGTCTGGGGATTCCCGCCAATGCGGGAAATAGTGCAGCCAGACGACCGTCGCGCCCAGGAAGGCGCCGATGGTCTGGGCCAAAGCATAGGGCAAAAGCTTGCTGAAGTCCCCCTTCAAGAGCGCGAAGCACAAGGTCACCGCGGGATTGATGTGCGCGTCCGGGCTGCCGAAGGCCTGGGCCACGAACACGCCCGTCACCACTCCGACGAACCAGCCCGTGATGATGACTATCCACCCCGAGTTCTGCGCCTTGGATCTGTTCAGGACGGCCCCGGCCACCACCCCGGCGCCGAAGATGATCAGCGTCATCGTGCCCAGCAGTTCGCCTAGAAATGCTCTCGCCATGGTATCTCCCCCCGCCTTAAGCCTTGCCGACCGCGTCCTTCCACCGGGCGATGAACGCCTTCCTGGCCGCCGGCGCCATGGCCGGCGAGAAGACCCGGTCCTTCTGCCAGGCCCGCGCGATCTCGTTGGGGCCGGACCAGTAGCCCACGGCCAGGCCCGCCAGGAAGGCCGCGCCCATGGCGGTCGTCTCGATGAGCCTCGGCCGGACGATGTCCGCGCCCACGAGGTCGGACTGGATCTGCATGAGCAGGTTGTTGGCCGACGCGCCGCCGTCTACCTTCAGCGCGTTGACCTTGATGCCCGAGTCGGCTTCCATGGCCTTGATGATGTCGCAGTTCTGTAGGGCGATGGCTTCCAGGGCGGCCCGCGCGATGTGCGCCGAGGTGGTGCCCCGCGTGATGCCGCAGATGAGGCCCCGGGCATGGGCCCGCCAGTGCGGCGCGCCCAGGCCGGCCAGGGCCGGCACCATGACCACCCCATCCGATGAATCCACGCTCGCGGCCAAGGCCTCCACGTCCGGGCTTTTGCGGATGATGCCCAGGCCGTCCCGGAGCCATTGCACCGCGGCCCCGGCGATGAACACGCTGCCTTCCAATGCGTAGGTGGTCCGTCCGGCGAGCTTCCAGGCGATGGTGGTGAGCAGCCTGTGCTGGGAATGCACCGGGGCCGCCCCCGTGTTCATCAGGAGGAACGAGCCCGTGCCGAAGGTGCATTTCATGTCGCCTTTCTTAAAGCAGGCTTGGCCGAAGAGGGCGGCTTGCTGGTCGCCGGCCATGCCCGAGATCGGTATGCCGTCCGGCAGGAAGCCCAGCCCCCGCGTCTTGCCGTAGACCTCCGAGCTGGAGGCGACCCGGGGCAGGATGGCGAGCGGCACGCCCAGCGCGCGCGCCAGGCCATCGTCCCAGGCGACCTTCTTGATGTCGAGCAGCAAGGTCCGCGAGGCGTTGCTCGCGTCGGTGACATGGCTGTGTCCGCCGGTCAGCTTGAAGACCAGGTAGGAGTCCACGGTCCCGGCCTTCATCTTTCCGGCCTTGGCCTTTTCCTTCAGGCCGGCGACATTCTCGAAGAGCCAGGCCAGTTTGGTGCCGGAGAAGTAAGGGTCCAGAACCAGGCCGGTCTTCTTGGCGAAATCCGCTTCGAGGCCTTTTCTCTTGAGCCGCTCGCAGATGGCCGCCGACCTGCGGCACTGCCAGACGATGGCGTTGTGCAGGGGCGCGCCAGTCTTGGGGTCCCAAAGGACGATGGTCTCCCGCTGGTTGGTGATGCCTATGGCCGCGATGTCTTGCGGCTTGATGGCGGCGTCCTTGAGAGCGGCTTTTATGGAAAACTCGACCGATTCCCAGATGTCTTTCGGGGCATGCTCCACCCAGCCCGGCTTGGGGAAGATCTGCCGGAATTCCTTCTGGCCCGTCCCGCGGATGGCAAGATCCTTATCAAAGACGAGCGCCCGCGAGCTGGTAGTGCCTTGGTCTATGGCGAGTATATAGCTTGGCATAGGTTCTCTTTGGAAATTCTACTACTTAAGGATTTGTTTTTTCCGAGGCTTGGGATACCGCTCCCGCGCTTCTTTCAGCGCGGCGTCGCCCGACTGGACGAACGAGCTGAACGCCATCGCGCACGTCGCCAGCGGCAGCCCGTCCGCTTTCAAGGAGTTCTTCGCGGCGGCGAGGAAAGTCTTTGAGAAGTGATGGATGCCCGGATCGTCATTCCGGTTGAACGCGGCATCGTATTCGGCATAGCGCGTGCGCAGCATTTTTTCGAAAGGCTCGGCGTGGCCGATATCCTGATCGGCGCCCTTGACGAACCAGCGATAGGCCTGGGCATGGAATTCGTCCATCCCTTTGCGGTAGCGGACTTCGGCCGCATAGTGTTTCCGGGACAGGCGCGTCAGAAGGTACATGCAGGCGATGATCAATTCGTTGTTAAGATCGATCGGCTTGGCCGCTGAAATCAGGATTTCTTCCAACGGCGTTCCCTTTTTGCCGCGCATCATCTGGTCAAGCCAGCGGACCAAGGAGGTCTCGAAGGTATCGGCCTGCGGCCGCAGGAAGCCCAGATTCTTGAGGAATCCTCTTATGATTGTAGTCAGGATAAACACGCTTCTGGGCATCATATCGGACCTATCGTAAGTTGATTCCCAGCGTCCAGTGGCCCCTCGGCGGCCTCTCAAGCACTATGATAGCAAACCCCCCACTGAGGGGATGGAGTCTCTATTCCTTCCACAGTTCTCTCGATAGGACGTCCGCGATGTTGCCGGCGAGGAGTTTGTTGCCCTTAGGCGTGCAATGGCCGAAATCTCCAGCGAACAGATCTATGAAATAATCCTTCAAAGAACCGCTCTTCACCGCATCCTTGAAAATCTTCTCATTGTCCACAAAGATGATCCCACCGTCGCACCCTTGGAATATGTTTTTTAACGGCTCTATGCTGCGCATCGGATATTGCATGCAGACCAGCATGACACCGCGCCTGTCCAATATCTCTTTCAGACGGCGATAATTGTCCGCAACGAAAAAAATCGGCAATTTGCCCTGTTCTTGATACACCTTCCCCAGTTCCTCGGAAGCCCAGCCATTCCTGGGATCGATCTCCAGAGCCCGCTTGAGGGCCGCGGCTGCCTCCGCGAATCTGCCCTGCGCTCGATACGCGCTTCCCAGCAGCAGATAAGCCCGGTCATCCCTGGGATTGATCTTTAGAGTCCGCTTGAAGGTTGATGTTGCATCCGCAAATCTGCCCTGGGCTTGATACAGCCCTCCCAGTTCCGTATAGGCCCTGTCGTTGCCGGGATTGATCTCCAGCGCCCGCTTGAGGGCCGTTGCTGCATCTGCGAATCTGCCCTGTGCTTGATACGCGCTCCCCAGCAACAGATAAGCGTTGTCATTGCTGGGATTGATCTTTAGAGCCCGCTTGAAGGAGGACGCTGCATCCGCAAATCTGCCCTGGGCTTGATACAGCTCTCCGAGTTCCGCATGAGCCTTGTCATTGCTGGGACTGATCTTTAGAGTCCGCTTGAGGGTCTCTGCTGTAGCTGCGAATCTTCTCTGGTCTTGATACATGCTCTCAAGCGACAGATAAGCCTCGTGATTGCTGGGATTAATTTCCACAGCTCGCTTGAAGGTCGCTACTGCATCTGCGAATCTGCTGTGTGCTCGATAGGTGCTCCCCAGCAACAGAGAAGCCCATTCAATCCTGGGATTGATCTGTAGCGCCCGCTTGAGGGCTGACATTTCATCCGTAAATCTGCCCTGGCTGTGATACAGTTCTCCCAGTTCCGCATGCGCCCACTCATTGCGGGGATTTATTTTTAGAGCCCGCTTGAAGGCTGCCGCTGCATCCGTGATTCTGCCCTGGGCTCGATACGTGTTCCCAAGTCCCACATAAGCCTTGTCATTCCTGGGATCGATCTCCAGAGCCTGCTGGAGGGTCGTAACGGCAGCCGCGAATCTGCCCTGGTTTTTATATGCATTCCCAAGTTTCACATAAGCATTTTCATCCTTGGGATCGATTGTCAGAACCGACTTCGATGTCTCCGGCTCTTTCGGGAGCGATTCCTTTTGCTTGTACGGACCTTCCGTCTTCAGGGCAACCCCGTGCGGCATATCCCCGGTGCGGCGTCCCATGCTTGCGATGTGTTGCCATGCTATCCCCGCCAGTTTATAGGTCCTAAGAGTCCTGATGAGCCGCACGATGCGCGGGCTGGTCTTCGACTCATAAAGCATATGGTGGCCGTTGTCATTGATCCCCATCATTGCCACGACCATGTCCGGATGATAGGTGTCTAGGTCCAACTCCAAGCGGTGCAAGAGCAGCGATGTGTTGGTTCCGCCGAAACCTCGGTCTATCACGCTGAAGCGCATCCCCGGATTGCGCTTGTTGAGCGCGAGCTCCAATAATGCGGGATACTGCAGCTGGGTGGTGGACTCTCCGATGCACATGATCCGATATGCGCCTTTCTGCTGCATGACCAGCGCATTCCTGTGCGCCTGCCGACTTAAGATGATGAATCCGCCCAAACGGAGTGCCGCTTCAAGGCCGATAACGGTCAGAAAAAATCCCCACGCCACAAGCCATAGCTTTTGACGGAGGCGGATGTCTTCCCGGCGCGCTGCGGCCATAGCTGACAGCTTAGTTATCCGAAGCGCTGGCTGTCAAGGCTGGATTGTCGTGGCCTGGCAAACGCAATGATAGCAACATCCCCCCCCCGTCGGAGCGCGCGCCCGAATCGGAGTCAGGAGTTCAGACGGAGTCACCGCGCACGATCCTGGAGGGATTTGGGTGCATCCACAATATTATTCGAGCGTTGCGGAAGTCAGGCTAGTGCAACAGCATCCTGGCACCGCGCCAGGCCGCGGCTCCCATGGCGCCGAAGAGCGCTATGTTGAGCGCCAGGGCCGCGTAGCCCGCGGCCAGGAACAAGGCGTCCGCTTCCAAGGTCCCGACCGAGATAAGAAGGATGGCCACCGCCGGCGGCATGGCCGTGCCCGGCGGCGTCGGCGCGGCCAGTAGCAGTCCGCACAGGGCAATCGCCGCTCCGTTGGCCCGCTGAGTCCAGAGGTGCGCGCAAAACCGCAGGCCGCGGGGCTTGATAAGCCAGTCGCTCTTGCGCATGAGCCTGGCGCCGGCCGCGAAGACCTTCTCCAGCCGGCGGGCCGGCAGAGGGCGGCCGTGCCAGCGCTGAGGCACCCATGGCCCCAGGCCCAGGGCCATGCGGCCGCCCGCCAGGGCGATGACGAGGCCGCAGACGGTGGAGAGTCCGGGCAAGGGCACGGGATGGCAGAAGCCGACGGAAAGCACTGCGGTCAGCAGCGCCTGGTCACGCGGGGCCAAGCCCGGCAGCAGTTCCCCCAAGGTCACGCGGCCGCCGCGGCAAAGCGCGGCGAGACGCGCCAGCTCGGAACTGAGCCGCGCCGGCGGAGAGGACGAAGGCATTATGTGCGCGGCATCAGCGCAGATGCTTGAGGTCCCAGGTGTAATACCAGCGGAGGAAGATCTCGCTCTCCCGCACCGTCGTGCGAATCTCCGGATAGTACTGCCAGCTGTAATCATAGCCGCCCTCGAACGGGCCGCCGCGCAGGCTGGCGCCGACCGCCGGCCCATAGTCGTTATAAAGCGCCACATTCTTACTGCGCAAGCGCCAGCGATAGAGGCCGAAAGTCTGGAATGGGATGTTGCCCGGTAGGATGAACCAATCTATCCCTTGCTGAACGAAGCCCATGGTGCTGAAGCCTTCCGGGCCGCCGCAGTCAGTCGCATGGAAGCCCCAGGTGGAGCCGGGATAGCCGACGATGGGCACGCCGAGGAAGCTGCCGAGGCCCGGCCAGCGCGAGAGGTCCCAGTTGTAATAATGGCCCAGATAGAGGGCAAAGGACCGTGTGTTCTCGTTTCTGGATGTGTAGTCCGACCAATTGTACTGCGCTCCCAGACGAAAGATAGGGAACTGGAATTCCGTTCCCAGGGTGAAGCCGCGAAGGTTGTAATAATTGGTGTTGAGGGTCCGCAGACGCCAGCGGTAGTCGGCGTAGCTTCTGAAAAGAGTATGGCCTGGCAGTTCGGCCCAGTCGACGCCCTGCTCCACATAGCCCATGGAACCCAAGCCTTCCAACCCGCCGAAATCCTGGGCCACCTGCCCCCAGGTAGAGCCCCCGTAGCCGACCACGGCCCGGGCGGGAGCCGCCGCCGCGAGCCAGGCCATAAGGAGAAGCCCGCTCCAAAATCGGCGCGCCTGCCGCCAACAGTGACTCTTCATTTAGGCCGCCGCCTCTGGATAAAAAACTCGGCCTCCTCCGGCTCAAGCAAGGTCCGGGGCCGGTAGTCGGGGTAAAGGGAGAGCTGGCCGTCCTTCTCGGCGATCCTGATGCCGCTGTTCTCCGACACGAAGGGGGTGCGCGGCAGGGACTCCAGCAGGGCGCCGCTGTCGCCGGCTGCAAGGCTGGGCCGCCGTAGGAAGGCCGCCAGCATCTCGGCCAGGGCCAGATGGCTGACCGGCGCATTACTGACCCGGGGAGACTCCCCCGCGGCTCCGGGGCCGCCGTTTATCACTTTGACGGCCACCGGGACCAGGGTCAGCCGGGGCAATGGTATCTCGCGCACCCCCGCGGCCTGCATCTTGGAGCCCCGCAGGCCCATGCCGTGCTCGGGCACAAAGACCACGACCGCGGGACGGCCCGAGGCGGCCAGCAGCTTCATGAAGCGCTCGACATCGGCGAAGAGCAGCAGGACCGCCTCGCGGTAGCGGTCTACCCGGTCGCGCTTCCACCATTCCTTGTCCTTCACGAAGTGGGCGCCGTCATGCAGGAGCGTGGTGTTGAAATACAGCGCGGCGCGCGGGGCGGCGTCGTCCTGCCTTTGGCGCCACCATCTCTCCAGCAGGGCGGAAGGATCGATGATGTCGCTGCCGTCGAAATTATGTTCCACGACGGACAGACCGTCCAGCGGGAGGGCCGGGTCGGTGCGGTCTTTTTTCTTCAGCTCCTCGGCGAAGTCTCCGTAGCGGCCGTCATGGTCGAAAGCCGCGTAGGTGCGGAAGCCGACGCGGCGCAATTCGTCGAGGAGGCCGCATTCCGGAGGGATGGGACGGTAAAGGGCGGCGTGCGGCATCTGCCCGCAGGGCGCATGGAGCAGGCGGTGCGCCGAGGGGTTGGTATAGGAAACCACGCTGTTGAAATTGGTGAAGAGATAATCAAAATTCTTCCAGAAGGGATGGTCCCGCAGGCTCGCGGCCTCCAGGTCGTCCCAGCCCAGCGAGCAGATGTGGATCAGGATGATGTCAAAAGCCGGGGCGCCAGCCGGCGGCGTCTCGAAATGAACGACGCGCTGCGACTCCTGGGCATAGAAAGCCTCCAGGCGGTCGGAGAAAATGTGGGACACCGCGCGGCAAGACCCGCAGGCCAACACCAGCGCGGCCAAAAACAAGAACGCCAGGGATCGCTTCATCGCGGCAGCCACCTCGGGTTCGGGACGGCGACGGCGTCCGGAGCGAGCAGCGCCCAACGCTCGTCCTTGCCGCGAAGGTAGAACTTCCCATCGAATTCCGCGACCTTCCAGCCCGTGTTCTCGGCCACATACGATGTCCGCGGCAGGGACGACATCAGGGCGCTGTTATCGCCGGCCATGAGGCTGGGCTGGCGGATGAAGGCCGCAAGGATCTCGGCCAAGGCCAGGTGGCTGACCGGGGCGTCTATGATCCGGGGCGAGCCCGCCGCCGCGGCGGGAATGCCGCCGTTGAAGACCTTGATCCCCACCGGAATCATCGTCAGCGGCGGCAGGGGAATGTCGCGCAGGCCGGCGGCCTGCATCCGGGAGCCCCGCAGTCCCATGCCATGCTCGGGCACGAAAACCACGATCACGGGACGGCCCGAGGCGGCCAGCAGTTCCAGGAAGCGCTGGATGTCGGCGAAGAGCTGCAGGACTGCCTCGTGGTAGCGGTCGCCCCGGTCGCGCTTCCACCACTCCTTGTCCTTCGCGAAATGGGCGCCGTCGTGCAGGAGGGTGGCGTTGTAGAACAGCGCGACGCGCGGAGCGCCGTCCGCCTGCCTGCGGCGCCACCATTTCTCAAGGACAGCGTAGGGGTCGTATATCGCGGAGCCCTCAAAATTGTGCTCCACCACGGGAAGTCCGTCCAGCGGCATGGGTGGATCGGCGTGGTCGATCCTCACGGCCTCCTCGGCAAAATGGCCGTAGACCCCGTCATGGTCGAAAGCCGAGTAGGTGCGGAAGCCGACTCGGCGCAACTCGTCGAGAAGATAGCAATCCTTGGGTATGTCGCGGTAGAGGTCCTCGTGCGCCAGCTGCCCGCAGGGCGCGTGGAGCAGGCGGTGCGCGGCGGGATTGCTGTAGGAAGTCGCGCCGTTATAATTGGTAAAGAGATAATCAAAATTCTTCCAGAAGGGATGATCCCGCAGGCCCGCGGCGTCGAGATCGTCCCAGCCCAGCGAGCAGATCTGGATCAGGAGGATGTCGAAATCCGGGGCGCCGACCGGCGGCGCCTGGAATCGGACCACGCGTTTGCCCTCCTGGGCATAGAAGACATCGATGCGGTCGCCGGAGGCGCCGTGCCGCGAGGAGATGCCCGAGATGGTGGCCAGGAAGATCAGGGGCAAGAGTAAGGGCGTCAGGCGTACGCCCTTGCGCCGCACCCAGATGCAGGCGACCAGCAGGGCTAAGAGGATGGCGAACTCCCGCGGATTGTAGTAGCGGTGGGCAAAGTCCATCATGTATGTCTTGGAGGGCGCGGTGGAGGTATCGGTCACGAAAGAAGGCTGGTGGCCAGGCTCGGCAGGAAGGAATCTCTCCACAACAGAAGGAAACCCGCCACGAACAGGGCTAGGCCGCGCAGGAAAGCGACGAACATGTTGGAGCCCCACGCCAGCGGCAGGGGCACGATGATGGCCAGAAGCAGGAGCAGGTTGAACGTGGGGGTGAAGGACATGTACCCCCGGTAGAAGAAATAGAGCTTGGCGAAGAAATAGAAGGCCCAAAGTCCCGACATGGGGCTTTCCCAGATGACGGGGGCGGATCTGCGTGGCGTCTCGTTCATGCCGCGACACCGCTCATGTCCACGAAGTCGGGCTTCGTGAAACGGATCCGGTAGGTATGCGCATGGCCGTTTTCGCCTATCGGCCGCACGATGCGCCCGGTGACCATGCGCCCCTGTAGGTGTACCGGCAGCTGGTCCTGGGGCGGGAAGAGGAAGGTGAGTTCCTGCGCGAGCGGGACCGCGCCGTTCAAGGCCACGTTCATGCCCAGCGGGCTCATCTCCAGCAGGCGCCCGCGCACGGTGATCCCCTCGCCCCGGCCGATGACCGCGCACGGCAGACGCACCGGCACCTGGGGCCAGGCCGGCTTCTTCTCCAGACCATGCTTCGAACCCCAGATCGCGGCGATCACAAGGTACTTGATCGAGGAGGGCGTGGTCACCCGCGGACGGTACTCGTGGTCCCAGCTGTCGTAATCGCCGTAGAGGAACCGCTGTAGGGCGTGC
>CAIRTQ010000082.1 GCA_903881545.1 uncultured Elusimicrobia bacterium | reverse complement strand
CTCCTGGCCTTCGGACTCATCCCCATGCCCCCAAAACTGCCCCAAACCCGCTGGGGCCGTTCGGTAACATCTTAGATGAGTTGACGGCTTGGATTTCGGTAACATCTTACGTGAGTTGAAGCGCGGGGTTGATAGGGATAGCCATAAGTAGTATGCTGTTATTGTAATGATAAATTAGGGAGGCGATCAGATGCTTGGTATTCTCAATATTTCGGAAGGCTCCACGATCGGATTGCATGCGGCCGTACATCTCTCGAAGGCGGGCGGCGACCCCGTGACCACGAAGGAGGCAGCCGAGGCCATGAAGGTCTCCGCGGCGCATCTTTCCAAGATACTCCAGCGCTTGACCAAGACCGGCATCGTCAACGCGGTGCGCGGGCCCAAGGGCGGGTATCTCCTCAATAAACCACTCTCCGAGATCCGCCTCTTGGACATCTTCGAGGCCATCGAGGGCCCGATGAAGCTCAAGTCCTGCCTGATGACCCATCCGCGCTGCGGGCAGGACGGTTGCATGCTGGGGGACATGATGGCGGATGTCAATAAGACCGTCACCCAGCACTTCCAGAAGAAGCTGTCGCAGATCTGCTAGCAGGCTGCTGAAAAACCTCCTGCCTGACCTTGTGCTGAGGACGTAACCGGCCCAAAGTTCTTAGAATCTCTCGATGGGACATCGACGAGAGAACGGGGGCCGACATGATGGGAATTGGGCAGAAGCAGAAGAACATCTTCCACTCGGTCCTACTGGAAGACCTTGTCCCCGAAGATCATCCATTGCGTCGCATCCGGCCGTTGATCGACACGGAGAGAATCCGCGAGCTGTGCGCTGACTTTTATTGCGCGGATAACGGCCGGCGGCACGAAGTCCGGCGAGCAGCAGCGGCAGCAGGATCTTCGTGAGCAGCCCGTTTATGGACGATTACTTGGTTATCGGCGTTCCGTAGCCCTGGATCTTCGCCTGCATCTCAGGGCTCAGCGGCTTGACCAGCTCCGCGTTGTAAGAACCGGTAGGCAGCAAAGGTATCTTATAGTCGAATAGCTGCTTGGCCGCGACGACATAGGAACGCGACATGGCGGCGAGCGATCCCTCCTTGACCGCAGGATCGACATCAGTCGCGAAGATGGAGACGGCGTTGTCGCTGTTGCGGACGATCTCGAAAGTGCGGAACTGCTGAGGGAATTCCCTCAAGGACGAGGTCTCTACCTCCCAGAAGCCGAGTTCGGGATGTTTGGGATCAGGAGATTTCAGCGCGGTAACCGCATTGATGTGACGATGCCCCGCGACCCAAAGGAGGAGATTGGGATAGGTGTGCAGTTTAGCCAATAACTTCGTTTCTTCGGCCGGCCTCCACGCCATCATGGAGCCCGCTTTTTCGACGCCTATCGGCTCGTGCGCGGCGATGATCATGAGCTTGCCTTCAGCCTGCCCCTTGTCCAGCTCCCCGACGAGCCAGTCATAGCGTTCCTGGCCCAGCTCGCCATGTCCATAGCCGAAGGATTTCGGCCCAAAACCTTCAGCGACGGGATCATTTGAATCGTCGTCAGTTTGAGTATCATCAAGAACGATGACCTTGATCGGCATGTCGGTCTTAGGCTCGAAAGCATAGTAGGCGAGCCCCGAATCCGCGTTGGACGGGCTGAATCCATGCCCCTTGGGATTGGACGAAGTATTCAAGAATTCGCTGATCCACTCCTTCCTTGAAAGGGAACGGCGGTTGGGGTCGGCCGCGGGCACCTTCGGCGGGGTTTTAAAGTCCTTGGCAGGCCCCGCGCCGATCACATCGCCGTAGGTCGTCCGGCCATCGAGCGCCCCCATATAGAAACCGCGGCTGTCCGCGCCGAGCGGATCGATGAACGGATTGCCCAGGTTGATGATATCTTCTCCGATGAGCGCCTTGCGGATATAGTCGTTCGGCTTCAGGAAGCCCACCCAGAAATGATCATGGTTGCCGAGCGCCTGATACCAGGGAATCGTCTTGTCCAGCCCCGCCGCCTGGAAAGGCTTTTGATAATCCGGGGCGTCGGCTCCGGGCTTGAGGCCGGAGCTCGGGGCGATGACCTTCCCGTCAAGGACGTCGATGTACCACCTGATCTCGTTGTACTGAGTGGCGTTGCAGGAATCCCCCAGGGAGATGCCGAAATCGAACGGATTCTTCTTATGGAGGGCGTTGATCGTCTGGACGGCCGCGTCAAGGAACTGTGTCGTGTAGAGCATGACCCCCGAATATCCCGAGACGATGCCGCCTTTGTAGCCGAAAAAGACCGCCTGGGAGGGAGATTCCTTATCGCTGATGTGGATGTCGGTCATGGTGAAGAAATTCAAAAGTCTTGCAGTCTGGGTGGCTGATGCGCCGGCATAAGCGGCCGGCATCAGATCAAGCCGCTTGACATAATCAAGACCCGGCTCATAATGCCAGGTGCCGTAGCCGTACTGCTTGTATTTCGCGACTTCATAAGGAAAGATTTTTTGCGCGGGCGGCGGGTCCGGGACGACTGTTCTCTCGCGCGTCGTTAAGACGTCGGAAGCGATGGGGTAGCTTGGATTTTGTGCGGCGTTTTTTGAACATCCCGACACGATCAGCATGCCCGCCAAAAAGGCCAGATGAGATAGTTTCATGATGTTCTCCGTTATCGTTGACTCAGCCGGACCGCCGACGCTTCCTTTGTTTATACTATAAGCATTTGAGGTAGACAAGGACGCCGCTTTGGCGATTTCGTTTCCTGCCGACGAGGTGTTGCCAATAGGGTATCGAAAATTGATTCGGCCTTGATTGCCCGACGGGAAAATAGTATCAAGATTACGGTTGGAACCATGAAGAAATCGGGAACGCGCTGGCGGGCCTGGGGCTGGGCTGCCGCCTCGGCGGCGCTTTTGTGTGGCCTAGGCGCCTACGCGGGCCGCGTCCTGATCCCCCGCAAGGTGCTCAAGATCGTCCCGGAGCTCATTCAGGAGCGGCTCCAGCGCCGGGCGCAGGTCGGCGCCGTCAAAGTCTCCCTGCTGCTCGGGCTCGACCTCCAGCGCCTGGTCATCTTCGACATGGAGTCATCGACCCCGCTGTTCACGGCGCAAAGCGTGAGGCTGAGGCCGCGCTGGCTGAAGAGCCTCAGGACCGGCAGTCTGGCGCTCGCCTCCGTGCAGTTGGAGGCGCCCGAACTCAACCTGCGCTACGCGAGCGGGCCCGGTTGGAACATCCCCGGCCTTCTTTCCAACGCCGCGGGCGCCGGCGTGGGCGGACAGCGGCTGAGCCTGCGCGTGGCCCACGGCACCTGCCGCCTTTTCAACGAAGGCGGCACTCAGAGCCGGGCCGAGGATTTAAGCGCTCAATTTTCTCCGGACGGTAGGGGCGGCTACCTCTTCAAGGGGGCCGGGAGGATAGGGGACGCGGGCGGCTCCGATTCATTCGTCATGGCGGGCAAGGCCGCCGCGGACGGATCCGTGCATGCCTCCCTGGAATCGCAACACCTGCCCCTGTCGGCCGCTCTTGCGTTTTTCCAGGGATTGCCCCTGTCGGTCACGGCCCAGGACGCCGGCCCTCTGTCTATGAGGCTCGATGGGGAGCACGGCCTGTTTCAGCTCCGGGCGCATTCCGACCTGCGTGGGCTGGCCCTGGATGGGGGGGCTTGGCGCCTGCATGCGGATGCGGCCGCCTATGCCCGGGTAACGGCCGGCCCGGCCCGGCCCGCGCAGTGGGAGGCCAGGATATCCTTGCGCCACGGCAATCTGAGCGCCTCGGGAGTGTTTCCGGAACTGGAGGAACTGGCCGGAGACGTGGTGCTCAACGAACAGGGCGTCTCTTCCAAGGACCTTCGGCTACTGGCCTGGGGCATGCCCTTGAGCTTGAGCGGAATGATGAACGGCTACAGCAATCCTGTCTTTGATCTGCGTGTGGAGACCGGACATACCGACCTGGGCGCCTTGGCCGCGGCGATTGAGGCCGGGCCGGGCGGGATCCGGCTCAGCGGGCCGGCCCGCTTGAGCCTGGCTTTGCGGGGTCCGGCGCGGGACCTGCTCGCCGGCCTCTCGGGGCGGCTGGAGTTCCATGACGCGGGCCTCAAGACTGCGCTGCTGCCCTTGCCCGTGCTCGGTCTGGCGGGTCAGGTGGATTTTTCAGCTGCGGCCGCGCGCTGGCGCAAGGTGTCCTTGCGCTACGGGGAGACGGCGTACTCGACGAGCGGCTCGGTCGAGGGCACGCAGGGCTTGCGCATCCGCGCCCGCCTTTCGTCGCCGAACTCCGCATTCGGCCTGCGGGCCGGTATTCAGAATGGATTGTTCCGTATCTTGCATTTGAGCGGAACCGGCCCGTCTACGCGCATCGATGTCGCGGGCACCGTGCAAAGCACTGCCGCCGGAGGGCCGAGCTTTTCCCTGCGCGGCCTGCTGCAGGCCTCGGTCCAGGACGCGGCTTCTTTCCTGCCGGCGCGGCAGTCCGCCTTCATTCGCAAGGCTGGTCTTAAAGGCGTGGTCCGCCTGCAAGGCTCCGTGGCAGGGCCCCTGCGTACCCCGGCGCAATGGACCATGGCGCTCGCGGCGCAGGCCAAGCCCTTGCAGGCTTACGACCTGCACTGGGACAGCGCGCAATGCCGGCTGGCGTTGGCCCAGGGCCGCCTGAGCATAACCTCCGCGACCGTCGTGGGCTATTCTGGAATCGCCACCGCTGAGGGCATCATTGAGCTTTCTTCCGCTTCTTTCCGTGATGCCCGATTTACCGTCTCCGGCCTGGACCAAGAGCGACTCGGCCGGGAGCCGGCCTTTCTCGGCCGCCTGCCCAGCGGTCTGTTGAGCTTGAAAGGCCGACTGAGCGGCATTGTAGGCGATTTTGGGAGCATGACCGGCGAGGCCAAGCTGAAGCTGATCGATGGGAAATTCCTGCGCTTCCCCTTATTGGGCAAGGCCGGCGACCTCATTTTCGGGAGCAAGTACAATGACACCGTCTTCTCGCAAGCCGCCGGGACTTTGCTCCTGGAGCATGGCGTGCTTTCTTCAGACGGGCTGACTCTGCGCAGCGACCCGCTGCTCCTGGTCGTCTCCGGGCAGGTCAAGCCCGGGGGGGAGCTCGACCTGCTGGTACAGAGCCACTTCAACGAGAAGCTCCTGATTCCGACGCTTAACATTGCCAGGTACGCCGCCCGGGTCACGGGCAGCCTGGGGCTGCTGGTCGCCATCCATGTCAGCGGGAGCTGGGGCGCCCCGGAGTATGTCGTATTGCCCAGCTTCGTCGGCTGGGCGGATCGATTCAAGAGTGCGGTCTTTGGTCGCTAGCCCCGCCTCGACCACTACCGCAGGCGTGCGTGTCATTGTCGCCGGAAGGAATCTCCTCTGGTCTTGTCAGTCCCCGAAAAATACAGATGTTGGCACAGTGCTATCTCCGTTGGGGGCGTGGTGTCCAGGGTGGTGTCCAATCCGACGGGCAGCCAAATCGGGGTTCGGCGCGGGCAAAGCAGTGCAGGGTCAGCGCGGCGTGTCGGGGGAAGGACGTGCGGGCCAATATCCGGGCGCGGCGTTACTGGCTGCGTAAGAAATGGCTGTGTATCAGCTCCTCTTGGAGCCGATGGCCCGGCGCAGGGCTTCGGAGACTTCCTCGAGTTTGTAGGGCTTGCTCAACGCCCCGCAGAATCCGCTGGCGGCGTATTCGGACATGACCGGGTCGTTGGAGTAGCCGCTGGAGACGATGGCTTTGGCCTTGGGGTCGAGAGCCGAGAGTTCGACTATCGCCTCCTTGCCGCCCATTCCTCCGGGGATGGTGAGGTCCATGATGACGGCGTCGTAGGGCTTGCCCGTCTTCAGCGCCGCTTTATAGGCGTCTAGGGCGGCCTGGCCGTCCTCTGCGACCTCAGCCTGATAGCCCATGCGCTCGAGCATGCGCTTTAAGACCCTGGAGACGGAAGGTTCGTCGTCCATGATAAGGACTTTGCCGCTGCCGGTAGGGAGCGCGGCTGGCTCGACTTCAGGGGGGAGGTCTGCGGCGTTTGCAACCGGGAAGCAGAGGGTGAAGACCGCCCCTTCCCCGGGCTTGGAATCGGCGCTGATGAGTCCGTCGTGCTTGGTCATGATGGAGTAACACACCGCCAGCCCGAGCCCCCGCCCGCCGCCCTTGGTGCTGAAGTAGGGCTCGAAGATCTTGGATAGATGCGCGGGCGCTATCCCGGCACCCTGGTCTTTGACCGTCACGCGGACGTAGCGGCCTGCGGGTAGGGGTGGGAGCTCATTCTCGCTTACCGTGACGAGCCCGGCCTGCACCATGACGGTCCCGCCTTCCTGCATGGCCTGCGTCGCGTTTATGACCAGGTTCTGGATTACTTGGGAAATCTGGTCCTTGTCGATGTTTACAGCCAGCGGACTTTCGCCGAGGTCGAAGACGCAGCGCGCGTGCGAGCCACGCGCGGCGAAGACGGACGCCTGCGTGAGCAGGGAGCGCAGGTCCATGACCTTGGCGACCGGGGTGCCTCCCTTGGCGAAGGTGAGCAACTGCTGCGAGAGCCCTTTGGCGGTCATGCAGGCCGCCTGAGCTTCCTGAACTAGCTCCAGGGCCGAACTTTCGCCTTTCATCTCGGACTGTAGCAGGGAGAGGTTGCCCAGGATGGCGGTGAGGATGTTGTTGAAGTCGTGGGCTATGCCGCCCGCCAGGGTGCCCAGGGATTCGAGCTTCTGCATGTTCCCGCGGGCCGTTTCGGCCCGCTTGATCTCGGTGATGTCCTCGGAGATGCCCAGCAGGTATTTCGCGGTCCCGTCCGTGTCCCGGATGCAGACCTTGCGGGTGTGCAGCAGCCGCAGGCCCTTCTTGGCGGTCGTGATGGGTTCTTCGGGGACGTCCTGGACCCCGGCGGGGCCGTTGAGGACTTCGCGGTCCTTGGCTATGAAGTGTGCCGCCTGCTCGGGAGGGAAGAAGTCCAGGTCGTTCTTGCCGATCAAGTCCTTGCGGGGATAGCCCAGGAGCTCTTCGCCCGCGCGGTTGAAGAGGACAAAGCGCAGGTCTTTGGACTCCTTGAGGAAGATCATGATGGGCGCGCTCTCCACGATCGCTTCCACCATGGCTTTGGATTCCTTCAGGGACGCTTCGGCCTTTTTGCGCTCAGTGATATCTCTGGCCAAGCCCTCGAAACCGATGACCGTGCCAGCTTCATCCCTCAAAGGGACAGCGCTCGAGGTGTGCCAGTACCAGGACCCATCTTCGTGCCGCACGCGGTACTCGACGCCCTGTTGCCGCTGTCCCGTCCCGATTACTTTTTGCAGGAATACCATGCACCCCGCAAGATCGTCCGGATGGACGAATTCCTGGAATGGTCGTCCAACGACCTGTTCTTTCTGGTGGCCCAGGAGCACGGTCCATGAACTGGAGACGAAGGTGAATACCCCCTCCGCGGTGAGTAAATAGATGATGTCGTGGCTGTTCTCAATGAGGAGGCGGTGCTTTTCCTCGCTCAGCCTTAGTCCCATGGTCAGTCGGGCGGCCCGCCGCCTGGCCTCTAGCCGGGTGGTGGATAGGTTGAAAAACAGCCAGGACAGCAGCAGACTGATGCTCGTGCCGCTGAACAGCACGAGCCAGGCCTTGCCGTAATCCGTGGTGGATGGCGGGCTTTGAATCTTTTCGAAGCGCAGTGTCCAGGGGTGTCCGGTTAAGATAATCCGGCTCTGCCAGGTCAATGGCCTTGCGGGTCTCGTCGGTTGCTCCCCGGCGGATAGGCTATCGCAGAGCAAGTTCTCGGGAGAGGTTGACTCGCCGTCGAAGATCCTCAGGCGGATGCGCCGGGAGTCATTCAGGTTCCATCCCCCGAGGATGCCTTGCATAAGATCAGTCATCCGGTACGGGCTGTAAACCCAGCCCAGGATGGCGGCACGCCGTTGGGCAATCGTTTCGTGAGGCATCACCGTGCGGTACACCGGAACATACATCAAGGTGCCGGCCTGGATATCCTTGTCGGTCTCCTGCACCAGGACGACCTTCCCCGAGAGGGCGGCACTATTCTGGTCCCGCGCTCGCGCCATTGCCTCTCGGCGCACCGGTTCGCTGTACATGTCATAGCCGAAGGCACGGAGATTGCGGTTTGAAAAAGGTTCGAGGTAGATGATCGAGGAGTATGTCTCCCGTCCGCCCGTGGGCCATACTTGGTATGCCGGGAAGCCTTCGGCGCGGATCTCTCGGACATGCTGCGCCAGCTTCTGGCGGGGAATCTGCAGGGCGAAGCCGATGCCCTGGATGCCGGGAAGCTGCTGTGCAATCTTCTGATTCTCGGTAAAGCGGCTCCATCCCTGACGTGTGACGATCTCCGAGTTCCCGATAAACGCCGCCCCGCTGCGCAGAATCTGTTCGTGGGCACGGAGCCGGTCAATAATCTTGTCTTGAATCGCGTTGCAGACGAATTCAAAATCCTTCTTCGCCATCTCATCCGACATCGATTTCATGCCGTGGGCAACCAGGGCGGTGATGGCTAGGCCCGCCAACAGGAGGGTCGCGGCCTGCCATGCCTTGTGGAGGCGCGATTCCTCGGACGATCCCTGGTCTTCGCTCTTGCTCATATTTGTCCCGCTTTCTTTGGCGAGGTCCTTATCGTGCCGCGGGGGGGGGGGGGGGGGGGGGGGGTTGG
>CAIRTQ010000081.1 GCA_903881545.1 uncultured Elusimicrobia bacterium | reverse complement strand
CCTGGCGGCGAGTCAAAGGAGCATCCTCTATGGATGTTCTGGTCAAAGCTCTCCGTCGAGAAATTGGACAGGAAGGGGAAGCCGGTGTACAATAACAGGGTCTCGCCTCAAGGGCTTTCAACTACGAGCGGGACAACCTCGACAATCTATGATACAAATTGTGTCGCAAGAGGATAGAAATGTCCCGAAAACGGGACAAGCTGCGGTGGATTATTTGGTAGAATTGGTGACAGCTTTTTCCGGCATTTATCCGGAGAGACAGGGCTACCCCACTTGATGAGCCTCCTGCGCTACCGCAACCTGCTGCGTCACCTCGTCCTCAAGGACATCAAGCTCAAGTACCGCAATTCCTCGCTGGGATTCCTCTGGTCTTTGGCCAACCCCATCCTCATGATCATGGTCTACACCTTCGCTTTCAAATTCATCATGAAGAGCAGCGTGCACAATTTCACCCTGTTCCTGCTGGCCGGCATGCTGCCTTGGAACTTTTTCGCCGCCTCCGCTCAAGGCTCGACCTCGGCCGTGCTCGACAACGCGGCGCTCATCCGCAAGCAGGTCTTTCCCTTGGAGGTCCTGCCTGTCTCCACGGTCCTGTTCAACCTCTTCCTGTTCCTGATGGCCCTGCTGGTGCTCTTGCCCGTGGGTTTCCTGGTGTTCGGTTTGGCGCCTTCCTGGAGCCTGGCGGCCTTCCCGGCGGTTCTGATCTTGCAGGTACTCTTCACGGTCGGCGTCAGCCTGTTCCTGTCCACGGCCACCGCCTTTTTCCGGGACGTGCGCCACCTCACCGAAGTCGTGCTTTTGATGCTGTTCTGGCTCACTCCCGTCGTTTACGATTTTAAGAGCATTCCCAAGCCCTACGACACGCTGGTCTTCTATCTCAACCCCATGACCGCTTTCACCCTCGGCTATCAGGACGCCCTCTTCCGCCAATCTTGGCCATCGTCCCGGGTCATGCTGACCGCCGCCGGCTACGCCGGCCTGGCCCTCCTGGTCGGCTGCGCCAACTTCTGGAAATACAAGTCCGATTTCGCCGAGATCGTATGAGCCCCATCCTGCGGGTCGAGAAGCTCGGCAAGGTCTTCAAATTGGTCCACAACCGGGGCTACTCGCTCAAGTCCAAGGCCATCGGCCTCTTCAAGGAACGCTTCCGAGAGCGGGTCGAGAAGTTCCGCGCCTTGCAGGACGTCACCTTGGAACTGCGCCGCGGCGAGGCCGTGGGTCTGCTCGGCCGCAACGGCTCGGGCAAGAGCACCTTGCTCAGGATCGCGGCGGGCATTTACCAGCCCAGCGAAGGGCGCGTCATCATCGAGCCTTCGGTGCGACTGGGAACCATCATAGAACTGGGCGTGGGCTTCAATCCCGAGCTGACCGGGCGGGAGAACGTCTTTCTAGGCGCCGCCCTGCACGGCCACAGCGACGAGCAGACCGAAGCCGTCTATCCCGAGATCGTGTCGTTCTCGGGCCTGGAGCGCTTCATGGATACGCCGCTGAAGAATTACTCCAGCGGAATGCAGGCGCGGCTGGCCTTCTCCCTGGAGTCGGCCCTCTGGCCGGACGCTCTGCTGATAGACGAAGTCCTGGCGGTGGGCGACGCCGAGTTCCAGCAGCGCTGCATGGACAAGCTGCGCAAATTCCGGGAGAAAGGAGGAGCCCTCCTGTTGGTCTCTCACAGCATGGGCAACGTGAAGGACATCTGCGACCGGGGCTACGTGCTGGAAGGGGGGCGTGTCGTGGCGCACGGCTCCGCCGCCGAGGCCGCGCAGGCCTACCAGGACGTGCTCAACGGGGCCGCGCCGAAGGCAACGGCCTGAATTCGACTCACGAGGGCCGGGCCGGCGATGCAGGGCGCGGGTTTCGCTTCATATAATCCCCTCGCGAAAAGTATTTTTCCAGCCAGACGTAGAGGCAGATGAAGAGGTACCTGCTGCCCATTTCCTGGATCTTCAGCTTGGCCTTGCCCGTCCTGCGATTGCGCCAGGTGATCGGGATCACGGTCCAGGAGTAGCCCCGCACGATCGCCTTCAAAGGCAGCTCCACGGTCAGATTGAAGTGGGGGGATAGCAGGGGGCGGCATCCGTCTATGACGGTCCGCCGGTAGGCTTTGAACGCGTTGGTCGTGTCGTTGAGTTTCATCCCGAAAAGCAGGCGCAGGAAGAGGTTGGCCGCGCGGTTGATGCAGAGCTTGAGGCGGGGATAGTCTATGACCCCGCCGCCCCGGACGAAGCGGCTGCCGAAGACGCAGTCATAGCCTTCGTTGAGCTTGCGCCAATAGCGCACCACGTCGCGGCAGTCGTCGGATTCGTCGGCCATCATGATGACGACCGCATCTCCAGTGCAGGCATCCAGCCCGCACTGGATGGCCCGTCCGAAACCGTGCGCGCCCTCGTTGCGGACCGGGCGCAGTTCGGTGATGCGCCCGGCCAGTCCCTGCAGCAGGCCCCAGGTGCCGTCGCTGCTGCCGTCGTCCACCACGACTATCTCGTGGGGGACGCCCTCTAGGCGCAGTTCCACGTGGAGGTGCTCCACGGTCGAGACGATACAACCGGCCTCGTCGCGCGCCGGGATCACCACGGACAACAATCGCAAAGCTTCCGCGGTCTTGTTGCCGTCGCTCATCGGCTCAACCGGCGGCGCAGACGCTGGACCAATGGGGATTCTTCTCCGCGAAATCGGCTACCTCGCTTAGGACTTCTGCGATGCTCCGGGCCGGCTTCCAGCCCCAGCTCCGCTCGGCGCGGGAACAATCCAGGACGATCCAAGGGAGATCGAAAGGCCGCTGCGCGTCGTCGCTGGAGACTTCGTGCCGCCCGAACCGATCCTGGCACCATTGCGAGAGCTGCGCCAGGGAGATGCTGTTCGCTACACCGCCCGAAAAATTATGGATGCGGGGTCCGGCGCCGCCGGGATCGCCCATCTCCTTATCCAGAGCCGGGAGGAGGTCTCCTGGATGCAGGCAGTCGCGCACTTGATAGCCCCGGCCGCCAAAACCAATGTAGCGTAGGGGCCTTTTTTCGCGCCAGCTGTGGATCCAGAAGGAGAAGAGGCCTTGTTCGGCATGGCCGAACTGGCCGGCCCCCGCCAGCACTCCGCAGCGGTTTATCCACACCGGGAATCCGAAAGCCTGTCCGTACTCAACCGCCAGAGTCTCGGAAGCGGCCTTGCTCGCCCCATACAGCGAGATCGGCGCGGCCGTGGGGAAATCCTCGCTGATGCCTTTGGCGCTGAAGCCCTGCGGCAGCGGCCCGGCCCTCGGCTTGAAAGCGAGGCCGGCGGGTTCGACCGCCAGCGCGGCTAACGGCGCGATGGAATAGACCCGGCTGGTGCTCAGCAGGATGAAGCCCGCCCGGCGCGCTTTGCAGAACTCCAGCATGTTCAAGGTGCCGACCAGATTGTGCTCGATCAATTGCCGGCTGCTGGTCTTGCCGTCCACGCCCGCCATCACGCTCGGATTGGCGGCCGCGTCTATCACCCAATCCACGTCCGGCAGGGTCTCGAAATCGCTGCTGAGGCGGATATCGCCATGGAGCAGCCGGACGCCGAACTTCTTGAGCGCGTCGCGGTTGGTCTCGCTGCCGGCCCGGGAGAGGTTGTCCAATCCCCATATCTTGTGGCCAGCGCCGCGCTGGGCCCACTCGCGCGCCAGCGTCGTCCCGACGAAGCCGCAGGCGCCCGTCAGTAGGATGTTCATCGCGCCTCGGCCGCCAAGCGCGCGCGCCACGACTCCACGATCTCGCGCATGATGTCATCCAGGGATTTGCGGATGTCCCACTTGGGGAAGTGGTCCCGCATCTTGCGCAGGTCGCTGTAGTAGCAGATGTGGTCGCCGATGCGGTTCTGGTCCGCGTAGACGCGCTTCTGGCTCTTGCCGGTCAGCTTCTCGACCGAGGCAAAGGCTTCCAGGATGGAGCAGGAGTTGCCCTTCCCGCCGCCGAGGTTGTACACCTGTGCCGCGCGGGGCGCCTGGGCGAACTCGTGGATGAAGGCAGCGACGTCCTGCGCGTGGATGTTATCGCGCACCTGCTTGCCCTTGTAGCCGAAGACCTTATACTCGCGGCCCTCCATGTTGCATTTGACGAGGTAGCTCAGGAAGCCGTGGAGCTCGACGCCGGAGTGGTTGGGGCCGGTCAGACAGCCGCCGCGCAGACAGCAGGTGGGCATGGAGAAATAGCGTCCGTATTCCTGCACCATGATGTCCGCGGCCGCCTTCGAGGCGCCGAAGAGCGAGTGCTTGGACTGGTCGATGGAGAATGTCTCCGGTATGCCCTGGGCGAAGGCGGGGTCGTCATAGTCCCAGCGCGACTCCAGTTCTTTGAGCCGGATCGTGTTGGGCAGGTCCCCGTAGACCTTGTTGGTGGAGAGGTGGATGAAGGGAGACTCCGGGCAGGCCCGCCGCGCGGCCTCCAGGAGGTTGAGCGTGCCTACGGCGTTGGTGTCGAAGTCATCGAAGGGGATGTCGGCGGCCCGGTCGTGCGAGGGCTGGGCCGCAGTGTGGATGATCACGGCGGGGCACAGCTCCGCCGCCAGGCGCAAGACCCCCGCGCGGTCGCGCATGTCCAGTTCGTGGTGCGTGAAACTAGGCAGTTCCCGCGCCAAACGCTCCTGGTTCCAGCGGGTGTCGCCCGCGGGGCCGAAGAACACCGCGCGCTGGTTGTTGTCTATGCCGTGGATGTCGAAGCCGAGGCGGCTGAAATAGACGCAGACTTCGGAGCCGATGAGGCCGGAGGAGCCGGTGACTAATATCTTCTTATTTTTCATGTCAGGAGGTCTGCGATTCCAGAAGAATCTTATCAAATTCCAGATATGTTCCAGATATGCTGCTATCGCCAAGCCTGTCAGGATAGATTTATGATACGACTATTGAAAAAATATGGGATGTCCTTAACCAGATTTTATTCATCTTTTAATTGTCTTTTAGTTGTATTTGCGAGATTCTGGGGGCATATTTGCGATGTGGGTATGAACTGGACGCAGAAGGGGGAGGCTCCCCGCAGGTTCGATGGCTCCGATGTGGGGCCATTGGGCCTATCTGCGGCTGGGTCTTTCGCTTCTAGCGGTTCCGACGCAGCGCGCTTACAATACTATCAGGTGTTAAAGAAGACATTGCGCCTCGGCTTGGCGGTCCTCGGCCTCTGGACCGCGTTTGCGGCCGGCGCCCAGGCGCAGGAGACCAGCATGGCGCTTCTCCAGATGCCGGTCGATGCCCGAGGATGTCCCGGGTCTAGTTGAAAAGAGTTGAGGCGATTCCCCCGGCTTGGTAGCATCAAGTTGGGACAAGAAGCACCAAAGGAGGAATCGCCAAATGGGAAGGTATCAAATTCTTCGTCGCAGGGACAGCGGTCGCGT
>CAIRTQ010000080.1 GCA_903881545.1 uncultured Elusimicrobia bacterium | reverse complement strand
TTGAACAACAAGATCCGCGTCATCCAGCGGCGCAGCTACGGCCTACGCGACGAGGAGTACCTGCGCCTCAAAGTCCTCACCTGCATGCTCGATCCGATATGATTTCAGGTGAAAATCACCCACTCGCTTTGGAGAAGACCCCATTTTTAGATGAGTTGACACGCTTCCTTCCGACCGGGAGGAGGACCATGGGGAGAACCAGACGATGAGCGCGGCCACCCGGCCGACCGGCCGCGTCTTGTTCTTCGTCCTGGCGGCCTTTTACGCCGTTTTCTTCCTCGCCCGCTGGGGTTGGCTGAACTGGGATCGCTCCGTGCGTCTGGAGACCGCGCGGGCCGAGTACGGGCACGACGAGTTCGTCGACATATGCCTGCGCACGCGCGACGCGGCCCTCCGGCGGTCCTGGCGCGAAAATCCGCCCGAGGTGGCCGTGATCAAGGACGGCCGGCCCGTCGCAACCGTCGCGGGCCTGCGCCGACTGCGCCTGCATGAGACGGACGCCGGGCTCTGGTCCGGCCGTTGGCCCTGCCCCTGGAACGCGGCGCCGGGCGAGTATGGTCTGGAGCTTTCCGGCGCGGCCGGATTGGCGGGCCGTTTGGCGGTGCAGCCTTTCCGCATCTCCAGGCGCCAGCCGTGGCCCTTGCCCCGCGGCTTCGCGGTGATGACCCTGGAATACGACCAGCCCCTGGCCGGGCTCCGGGTTCCGGCGCCCGACGGCAAAGCCAAGGATTGGCGCGGTCTGCTCGACTGGGTCCAATACGTGGGCGCCGACGCTTTCTGGGTCCTCGGCGGGCGCTCTCCGGGCGGCCGGCCCGGCGAGGTTTGGCAGAGCGCGAATTTCCCGGTCTTTCCCGTGATGGCCGCGGAATGCCGCCGCCGCGGCATCAAGTTCGGCATCTATGTCCAATGCTATCTGACCCAATCCGACAGCGAGCACATCCCCGGCTACGAATACGCCCGTGAGGTGCGCGACGGCAAGTCGGTGTTGACGCGGGCTGTCTCGCTGCGCGATGACCGGCGCGCGCGCGATATAGCGGAGCTGCTCAAGCGTTTCCGGGACATCCCGGGCGTGGACTATCTTGGAGTGGACTACATCCGCAACGCCTTGGGCGGGGTGGAGCTCGTGGACGACTTCTACGCGGATATGGCTGGCGTCGTGGCCCCCCCCCGTGAATTCGCCGCGCTCACGCCGGAGGAGCGCATGGTGTATTTCGCGCGCAAGAAGGCCATGCGCAAGGACATGGCATTCATCGACGCCTGGCAATGGTGGCGCGCCCACCGCGTCGCGGGCATCATCCGGCGCATCCGAGCCGAGGTCGGCGGCGCCACGCCCCTCTGGGCCTTCATGCTCACCTGGAACAAGGGCTGGCAGCATGGCCAGGACGCGGTAATGTTCAACGACGCGGGCGTCGACGCGGAGGCCCTGATGCTCTACGAGGCGGACTCGGTTCAGTACGCGGCGATCCTCTCGGACTGGAGCCGCTACGCGCGGCGGGGCGATGCCCAGCTCATGGTCGGCGACGTGGTTGATTGGCCCCTGCATCAGAGGAGCCCGGACGGGCCCCGGGAGTTCTACCGCCGCATGGCGCGCGCCACGGACGGGATCTATGCCGACGGCCCGGCGCGCGGGGTGTTCGTTCACGATTTGGGCCGGGCGCTCCGGGGCCGGCTGGGCCCCTGGTCCACCCGCGACTGGCTCGACGCCGCGCGCGACGCGATCCGGCATTTCAAGGCGGTGCCGGCGGAAAGGGAGAGACATCCATGAAACGGATATTGACGGTCGTGATCGCCGCAGGCGTTCTGGCGGCCGGGACGCGGATTCCGGCCGCGGCCAGCGGCGCCGCGGCGGACGCGCCGCAGAAGGTTGCGCGCTACACCTCGCTGCGTTTCGCTTCCGGCCGGAAGATCCGGGCGGATGTCGTGGATTCCCCGGCCACGCGCGAGCAGGGCCTGATGTTCCGCAGGCACTTGCCCAAGAACTACGGAATGCTCTTCGTTTTTCCTGGGGAAGATGCCAAGATCTTCTGGATGAAGAACACCTGGGTCAGCCTCGACATCGTGTTCATCGGCGCCGATAAGCGCATTTCTCGTGTCCACGAGCGCGTGCGGCCTTCCACCGCGCAGACCACGGACCGGGATGTCGCGCGGGTCGGCGGTCTGGCGCAGTACGTCCTGGAATTGCCCGCGGGCGCGGCCCGGCGCTATGGGCTCAAAGCCGGCCAGTCGCTGGAGTTCAAGGCGCCTATCCCTCGGTTCTAGGCGGCGCGGGCGGTCGCCCCCGTCAGTCGTCGAACCGGTAGCCGTAGCCTCGCACGGCCACGATTTTGTCCGCCGGCGAACCGAGCTTGTCGCGCAGGTGCGAGAGCGTGACGTCGATGACCTTGGTGGAGAGGTCGAGCCCCTCTTCGTAGCCCCAAACATGCTGGAGCAGGAAATCGCGGGTCAGCACCCGGTTGCGCCGGTGCATGAGGAACCAGAGCAGGTCGAACTCCTTGGCGCTCAAGGGCATCTCTTTGCCCTTGAGGAAAGCCATGCGCGAGATGCGGTCGAGCTTGAGTTCCCCGGAGGCTTGCACCGTGGGCTCCTCTAGCGCGCCTGCGCGGCGCAGCAGGGCCTCGATGCGGGCCACCAGCTCCTCGGTGTTAAAGGGCTTGGTGAGGTAGTCGTCGGCTCCCATATGCAGGCCCGCGATTTTGTCCTTGGTCGTGTCCTGTCCGGTGAGCACGAGGACCGGCAGATTGGCCGAGCGGGGCGCGGCGCGCAGATCGTGGAGCAGGTCCAGCCCCTCCCCGTCGGGCAGGGAGCGGTCCAGGACCAGGCAATCGGGCAGGGCGCGTTCCAGGCTCTTGCGCGCCTTGGCCAAGGTGTCGACGGCCTGGACCTCGCAGCCTTCCTCTTTGAGGACATCGCGGATCAGCGCGGAGGTGGCTGCCTGGTCTTCGACGACGAGTATCTGGGCCTTCATGCTGTTGCCGTAGGCGCGGGATTATACCAAATCAAAGCGGAATGTTGCCCCGGTTTTCGTGGCTGCCCGGCGCGCGTTTGTCGCGCAAGAGGCGCAGGGCGCGGATGATCTTGTAGCGCAGCTGGCCGGGCTCGATGACCTCGTCGATGGAGCCGGTCGACGCGGTCTGATAAGGCGAGGCGAATTTGGCTGCGTACTCGGCCGCGAGCTTGGCGCGCAGGGCGGCCCGGTCCGCGTCGGTCTTGGCCGCGGCCAGCTCGCGGGAATAAAGGATCTCGATGGCGCCGGCCGGACCCATGACCGCGATCTCCGCGCTGGGCGAGGAGTAGTTGAAATCGCTGCCCAGCTTCTTGGAGCTCATGGCGATGTAGGCGCCGCCGTAGGCCTTGCGGATGACGACCGCAATCTTGGGCACCGTGGCCTCGCTGTAGGCGAAGAGGAGCTTGGCCCCGTGGCGGATGATGCCGCCGTGCTCTTGCGTCACTCCCGGCCAGAATCCCGGCACGTCGGTCAAGGTCACGATGGGGATGTTGAAGGCGTTGAGGCAGCGGATGAAGCGCGCGGCCTTGTCCGCGGAGTTGATGTCGAGGGCTCCGGCGAAATGCGCCGGGTTGTTGGCTACCACGCCTACCGACTCGCCGCCCATGCGCATGAAGCCCACCACGATGTTCTTGGCGAAGTCCGTGTGCACTTCAAAGAACTTGTGCTCGTCGGCGATCTGCCAGATGACATGGTGGATGCGGTAAGGCTTGCGCGGGTCCATCTCGCACATCTTCTCCAGCAGCGGGATGGTCCGCCTGATGGGGTCCGGGTTTGCCTCGCGCGGGGGCTTCTCCCAGCGGTTCTGGGGCAGGAAGGAGAGCAGTTCGCGGATCTGCCGGAAGCAGTCCGGCTCCGACTGGGCTACGAAGTGGCAGACCCCGGACTTGGAGGCATGCGCTTCGCAGCCGCCCAGCTGGTCGAAGCTCACGTCCTCGCCGGTCGCGGCTTTGACCACGTCCGGGCCGGTCACGAACATGTGGCTGATGCCTTGGACCATGAAGATGAAATCGGTCAGGGCCGGAGAATACACCGCGCCGCCGGCGCAGGGGCCCAAGATGACCGAGATCTGCGGGATGACGCCGGAGCACTTGGTGTTGCGGTAGAAGATATCCCCGTAGCCGTCCAGCGAATTGACCCCTTCCTGGATGCGGGCGCCGCCCGAGTCCAGCAGGCCGACGACCGGGACCCGGTTGGCCAGGGCAAGGTCCATGACCTTGCAGATCTTCATGGCGTGGGCATGCCCCAGGGATCCGCCCAGGACCGTGAAGTCCTGCGCAAAGACGCAGACCTCGCGGCCCGCGATGTTGCCGAATCCCGTCACTACCCCGTCGCCCGGCGGGTCTTTTTCCTTGAGCCCGAAATCCGCGCATCGGGTGCTGACCAGCTGGTCCGTCTCCTGGAAGCTGCCCTCGTCGAGCAGGTAGTTGATGCGTTCCCGCGCCGTGAATTTGCCCTTGGCCCTTTGGGCTTGGATGCGCCCCGGCCCGCCGCCCTGCATGATCGTCTCGACCATCTGGCGCAGGCGCTTGAGATTGGGGGCCGCGGCCCGGTCTTTCTTGGAGGCTTCGCGCGGCGCTTCCTTCGCGGGTTCCATGGTCGGTCTCCTCAGTCTTTAGGGAAGAAAACGCTATTATAACTCTTTATGCCGTCGCCTTGACAGAAAGGGAACAATCCGATAATATTGCATCTGTGCAGAAGCTATTGGAAGACGGTTGGTTCGGTTTGTCGGCGCTAGGTTTTTTGGCCAGCGGCGTGCTTTTTCTCTATTTTTATAGGCGGTATCGCTCGGCCGTCGAGGCGGCGGATAAAATTGAAGCCAGCCTCCCGCCTCTGGACCCTGCCGTCGTGCCCTTTTCGGCGGATCCCCATGCGTCGTTGCTGGCGGCCATCCCCATCTTGCCGGAGGCCGAATCCCAGCCGCGCGAAACCGTGGCCATGCTTCCGGAAGCGTGGGATGCCGAGCCGCTCCCGACCGCGCAGCCCGCTGATGACCCGGTCGAGGATCCCGCCGATGTCCCGGCCTCATCCGGCTTGGGCCCCGCTTTCTCTCGGGCCGTCTTCTCATCATTGCACAGCGCCCCGGAACCGGTTGCCGCTGTCGGGCCGGAGCGACGCCCAGCCGAACCGGCCGCCGCCGCCGCCGTCGGCCCCGGCCCCGCGGCTGCTTATCTGCGGGACATGAAGGTCCAGATGGACAAGTTCGATAAGGAGATCGCGTCGCTCAAGGAAGTCGCTGCGGGGCAGGCCGCGCAAGGGGAGCGCGCGAACTATCTGCTCGATGCTTTCATGGAGCTCAAGGCGGTCGCGTCCCAGCAGGCCGCGCAAGGCGAGGTCTTGCTCCAGCGTCTGACGGCCATGGCCGAGTCCTTGGAAGCGGTCGGTGTGCAGGGCTCCTGGATCCAGACCAAGACGCATGTTCCGGAACCGCGGAAGGGAACACCTCCGGCGGTAAGGAAATCCGTTCCGTCGGCACTAGCGGAACTTCCGATACCGCAGGCGCAGGTGGTTGTTCCCGCCAAGTCCGCGGGGGGAAATCCCCCCTCTCCGGCAGATGCAGTAGATCCTGCGCCGCAGGCGCAGGTGCCGCAGGCGCAGGTGCCGCAAACGGCTGCGGAAACCGTTCTCCCGGGCGAGCCCCTTCAGCCGCGCAAAGGTCCCGTCTGGCCCATCTAGTCCTGGCGCTGCTCCTCTGCGGCGTCGGCGGGTCTCCAGCCTGGGGCAGTTCTTTTTTTCCGAAGTCGGCATTCTCGAAACAGGCCGCAGGCACGACGGGCGCGGCCTTTCTGGAATTCGCCGCAGACGCGCGCAGCGCAAGCCTCGGCGCTACGGCCTCCGCCGGCGCTGCGGGCTCCGACGCGTTGCTCTCCAATCCGGCTGGGCTGGCCAGCCTGGGTTCCGGGAGCGCATCGGACCTGAGTCTTTCCTTCAACAGCCTGCTCGACACCTCTTACTTGGGCTATGCGGCCTTCGGCCAGGGCCTCGGCGGCTCCGGCGTGCTGGGCGCGGACGTGGTCTATTTTTCCCAGCAAGCCATGACGACGTATAGTGGCATCGGCCTGGCGCAGGGCTCTTTTCAACCCGCTGATTGGTCGGCGGCACTCGCATATGCCCGACGGTTCGACGGTTTCTCCGTGGGCGTGGAAGCGAAATTCATCCATTCCGCTTTGGCCGATGTTTCCGGCCGCAGCGCCGCCGTCGATCTTGGCGCGCAGGCCAAGAGCGTGTTCCTATTATCCGGCGGGCCCGTGGACTTGGGCGCCTATTTCTCCAACCTGGGTCCCCCCATCAAGCTGGGCGGTGTTTCTTCGCCCTTGCCCTTTGCCGCCGTCGCGGGCCTGCTTTGGCATGGGGCGCCTGCATTCGCTGAGCCTTCCGCCGCATCTCTGCCCTGGGACTTGGACGCGGGTTTCGATCTGCATTGTCCGGTGGATCTGGCTCCCTATGCCGCCTTGGGGCTGGAGGCGGGCTTCCGTTTCGACGGCCAGCGGCGCAAGGCGGCCGTGCGCGTCGGCTACAATGAAAGTTCCGCCGGCGTCAGCGGCGGCTACTCCGGCTTGACCGCCGGGGTGGGGTTGGACCTCCAGAGCTTCCGGCTGGACTACGCCTGGGCGCCTTTCGGCGATTTGGGGATGCAGAACCGCGTCACTTTGGCTCTGCGGGTTCTAGCCTGCGGTATTGGAAGTGGCAGCCCGGAGCACTCGGAGCATCGCCGCGTGGATGCGGCCGTTGGTGGCCAGGGTCTGGCGTCCGAATTTCCGTAGCTCCCGCCAGGGCCGGCCCTGGAAGTCTGTGACCTTCCCGCCCGCTTCACGGACCAGAAGCAGGCCGGCCGCTACGTCCCAGGGGCTCAGACCGAATTCCCAGAATCCATCGGCGCGCCCCGCCGCCACCCAGGCCAGGTCCAGCGCGGCGGAACCGGAGCGGCGCACATCATGGCAGCGCACCATGAACGACCTGTAGAACTCCGTGTAGAACCGCGAGCGTAGGCCCCGGTCATAGGGAAAGCCCGTGATGAGCAAGGACTGCGCCAGGCGGCGCGGCGCTGAGACGCGCAGTGGACTGCCGTTGAGCCAGGCGCCCTTGCCCGCTTCGGCCAGGAAGCGTTCCTGCCGGAAGGGGTCCTGGATGCCGGCCAAGACCGGTCGGCCGCGGCGCAGCAGGGCGATGGACACGCAAGCGACCGGATAACCGTGGGCGAAGTTGGTGGTCCCGTCCAAGGGATCGATGACCCAGGTGTATTCCGCGCCGGTGTCGCGGGACGCTTTCTCCTCGGCCAGGTAGTCATGTCCGGGAAGCTTGCGGCGCAGCAGGGCCAGGATTTCCTTCTGGCTTTCCAGATCGGCCTGGGTCAGCAGGTTGGCGCGGCCCTTGTAGGAGATGCTCACGGACCCGAACCGGCGCCGGAGCACGCGGCCGGCGCGGTCGAGGGCATCGTTCAAGACGGCCCGAAGATCAATCACGGCGGAAGTGGCGGGCGATGGCGAGGCTCAGCGACGCCGCGGTGGCGCGGCGCGCTTCGACGACGGTGTCCGGCCGCCAGCGCCGCAGGGCCGCGCTGGTGACCGGCCCGATGGAGGCCGCCATGGCCTTGCGGAAAAGCCCGTGGCGCAACGCGGCGGGAAGCAGGGACATCAACTGCTCCACGGCGGAGCCGGAGGTAAACGCCACGGCGTCGATCCGGCCCGCGCGCGCCAGCCGGCGGATGACGGGGAGGCCGCCGCGGTCGGGCAAGGTCCGATACGCGGCCACGGCGTCCACGGCGGCGCCTCGGCCGCGCAGCTCGCGGGCCAGGAGTTTCCCGCCCTCCTGCGCCCGAGGCAGGAATATCCTCCGACCCTTGACGCCGCGCATGATCGTCGCGAGGGCCTGCGCCCGATAGTCCTTGGGCGCCGTTGCGGGCCAGCCCCGGCGGCGCAAGGCCAGCGCGGTCTGGGGGCCCACGGCGAAGACTTTCGGCGGAGCCTTCAGCCGGCCCAGGCCCAGGGCCCGCGCGCGGGCGAAGACGCTCTCCACGGCCCGCGCGCTGGCGAAGGCCGCGGCGTCATAGCGTCCGAGGCCGCGCAAGGCGGCGTCGAGGCCGGCGTAGGAGGACGGTGGGGCGATTCGGATGACCGGAGCGCAAACCACGCGCGCGCCCAAGGCCCGCAGCCTCTTTTCCAGGGCGCCGTCCGGGCTTTCCGGGCGGGTCACCAGGATGGTCCGGCCGATGAGGGGCTTGGCGCGCATCGCATGATTCTATCAACTGCCGGGTTTGACAGTCCAATGCCGGAATGATAAAATGTCATTCTACTATGGTTTTGCCGTTCTTCCCCGATAAGAAGTCCTCGCCTGCTGCCTTGGGAAAACTGGAGAAATTTTCCGACAAGACGGCGGTCTTGGTCAAGCCCAAGATCATCAAGATTTCGAGGATCTTGACGGAAGATGTCGTTCTGGCGGCCCCTCCCGGCATTGGGAAGCAGCAATTGATCGAGTTTCTGGTCGATCGCCTCCGCGAGCGCAAAGGGCTGGCGGACCCGGGGCTCCTGGCGCGGGTCCTGGAGCGGGAGCAGGGGATCAGCACCACTTTAGACACCGGCCTGAGCCTGCCCCACGGCCGCACCGATTCCATGAAGAACATCGTCGCGGCCTTGGCCCTGGTGCCCGGGGGTATCGTCGATCCCAGCGCGGGCGGCCTGACCATCAATCTCATGTTCCTATTCGTATCCTCGAACCGTCCCGAGATGCTGCCTCTGCATCTGCAGCTGCTGCGCGCGGTGGCGTCGTTGTTCCGGCCCGAGCTCATCGCGAGGCTCGCGGCCGTCGCCGATCCGGCCGCGGCCATGGACGCCATCCGCAAGGCCGAGGCGAGCTAGGGCGCGGCGCCGCCGGCCGCGCGCCATAGCGAGGAAGCGGGGAATGTCGATCCTGCGCATCGTCAAGCACGGCGAGCCGGTTCTTAAGAAGCCCTGTCCTCCGCTGGACTACGACTCCATCCGCCTGGAGCTTCCCCGCATACTGCGGGACATGTGGGACACGATGTATGCGGCCCAGGGCGTGGGCCTCGCCGCTCCCCAGGTGGGGCTGCATCTGCGGCTCTCGGTCGTGGACGTGCGGCCCGAGGGCAAGGCTCAGCGCCTGGTCCTCATTAATCCGCAGATCATCGCGTGCGAGGGGAGCATGTTCGAGGAGGAGGGCTGCCTCTCTTTGCCCGGCGTCTATGCCAAGATCCAGCGCCATGCCCGGGTGCGCGTGCGCGCCCTGGACGCGCGGGGGCGCCCCTTCGAGATGGAGGGCGCGGGGCTGTTGGGCCGGGCGTTCCAGCATGAGGTGGATCATCTCGATGGCAAGCTGTTCATAGACCATCTCTCCTTCACCGACAAGCTCAAGGTCCTCGCCCTCGTCAAGGATCTGCGCCGGGATTGGATGTGAGGACGCTTTTCTACGGCACCCCGGCGCTCGCGGTCCCCTTCCTCGATCTCCTCGCCCGCAAGAGCGAGGTCGTCGGAGTCCTGACCAACCCGGACAAGCCCGTGGGCCGCAGCCTGCGGGTCCAGCCTACGCCGGTCAAGGCCTGTGCCCTGGAGCTAGGCCTGCCCGTCTTCCAGCCGGAGCGGCCCGCCGCCTTGGCTGGAGAGCTCTCCGCGCTGCGGCCCGACCTGGCGGTCGCGGTGGCCTACGGCAAGATCCTGCCCAAGGAGATACTGGCGGTCCCGGCGCTGGGCAGCCTCAACGTCCACTTCTCCCTTCTGCCCAAGTATCGGGGCGCGGCTCCGGTGCAATGGAGCCTGCTGCGCGGCGAAAATCGCACCGGGGTCACCATCTTCTGGCTGGAGCCGGAGCTCGACACCGGCCCGGTCTTCCTGCGCCAGGAGACCGAGATCGGTCCTGAGGAGGACGCGGCCAGCCTCTTCTCCCGGCTCGGTGCGTTGGGATTGCAGGCCCTGGAGACGTCCCTCGACGAGGTGGCGGCCGGACGCATCCGCAAGGCGCCTCAGAGCGGGGAGCCGAGTTTTGCTCCGCGCCTGCGCCGCGAGGACGCCCGCATCGCGCTCTCGCGGCCGGCGCGGCAGATCCATGACCAAGTGCGCGGCCTGCGGCTGTGGCCGACGGCTTACCTGGAACTGGTCCCCCCCGCTCCGCGCCAGGTCCGGGTGCTCAGCACGGCCTTACCATCGAGCTCTGAGGGCGCCGCCGGCGGCGGACAGGCTGCTGCCGGGCGTATCATACGCGTTGAAAGGGGCGGCGGGATTTTGGTAGAATGTGGCGGTAGCAGTAGCCTTTGGATTCTCACGGTCCAGCCTGAGGGAAAAAAGACGCTAGCCGCTGCGGATTTTCTCAACGGCCTCCGTCTGGGTCCTGGGTCTGATTTGCCATTGGCACTATGATCTGGAATGAGAAGGTTCGGCCGTGGGAAACGGCAGCCGCCGGCGTGGCTCTGCTCATCGCCATCTTGTTCTTGTTGCAGTGGGGTATCGAGGGAGTGATTCACAACCGCAAGACTCAGGTCATGCCGGATCTTAAGGGCGGCTCCATCACGGCCGCCCTGGACCGGCTTGCCCCCATCGAACTCGGGCTGCGTAAGGAAAGCGCTGAGTTCAACAACGGCGTGCCCATCGGTTCGATCCTGCGCCAGGACCCTCCGGCCGGCACGGTGGTCCGCGAGGGCAAGATCGTGCGCGTGGTGGTCAGCCAGGGCGGCGAAACGGAGCTGACGCCCGCGATCGTGGGCCTACCTTTGCGCAACGCCGAGATGCTCCTGCACCAGAGCCAGCTTGGATTGGGCAAGGTCAGCGAGAGCTATTCCCTGCGCCTGGATAAAGGCGTGGTCATCTCCCAGGACCCCAAGGCCGAGGCCAGCGTGGGGCGTAACTCTTTAATCAACGTGACGGTCTCCGGAGGCGCGCCGCCGCCCGAGGTCAGCCTCATGCCCGACCTGCTGCGCAAGCACATCGAGGAAGCCCAGGCCTGGGCTGGCGTTGCGGGCGCGGTTTTGACCGTGCAGAAGGACATGGGCTCGCCGTTCGCCTACGGGACGATCCTCTCCCAGGAGCCCGCCCCCGACGCGTCTTTGGTCGCTAAGGCCCAGGTGTCCGTGGTCATCAGCGGACGGGAAGTAAAGCCGGGCGAGAACGGGCTGGCCGCGACCCATTTCCATTACGAACTGCCGCCGGGCGGCAGTGAAAGCCTCGTACGCATCGCGGTCTCGGATAAGTACGGCGAGCGCGAGCTTTTCAACGGCCTGCGCCGTCCCGGGGCCAAAATCGACATCCCGGTCCAGGAGAGCGGCGGGGCGCACGTACGGATATTCCTCAACGGCATCCTGGTCGACGAGAGGGACCTGTGATCATGACCCGCGTCCGCCCCGTCGACATCGTTCCGTCCCTGCTCTCGGCGGACCTGGCGCGTTTGCCCGAGCAGCTGCGCCAGGTGCGGGAAGGCGGCGCGAGCTGGGTCACGGTGGATGTCATGGACGGGCACTTCGTTCCGAATCTGAGCTTCGGCCCCGATTTCGTACGCTGCGTCAAGCGCCTGTCGCCTCTGCGCGTGGACGCGCACCTCATGGTGAGCGACCCCGAGACCGTGGCCCCTTGGTTCATCGCGGCGGGCGCGGACCGCGTCATCTTCCACCTGGAAGCGGTGCGCGACGCGCGGGCCTTGCTGCGCCGCCTGCGCGCCCTGGGGGCGCAAGCGGGCGTGGCGGTCAAGCCGGGCACTCCGGCGGACGGGCTTCTGCCGCTGCTCGACGAGGCTGATATTGCTTTGGTCATGACCGTGGAGCCTGGCTTCGGCGGAGCGGCCTTCTTGCCCGCCATGCTGCCCAAGGTCGCCGCGGTGCGCCGCGCGATCGGGGAGCGCGCCTGCCGGCTGCAGGTCGACGGTGGCATCAATCTTGAAACGGCTGCCGCGGCCGCTGCCGCGGGAGCCGAGGTCTTGATCGCTGGGCACGGGGTGTTCGCGGCCGCCGATGTGGCCGGGAACATCCGCGCCTTGCGCGCCAAGGCCCAAGACGCACAGGAGGGCACATGTCCGTAGTCATCAGGATGCAGAGGACGGGAAAACCCAAGCAGGCTCATTTCCGCATGGTCGCCATCGAGCGCAGCCGGGGACTCACTGGCCGGCCGCTGGAGGTCTTGGGGAGCTATAATCCGCGCGGCGATACGGCGGCCAAGAAGCTCATCATGAAGCTGGAGCGTTACGACGCTTGGCTCAAGAACGGGGCCCTGCCTTCGGAAACGGTGTCCCAGCTGGTCCATGAGTTGCACAAGGCGTCCGCGGCGTCTGCGCCCAAGAAGGCTCAGGCCAAAGCGGAGAAGCCGTCATGAAGGAACTCGCCGAGTTCCTGATCCGGAAGCTGGCCGATAATCCGGAGCAGGCTTTGGTGGAGGAGTCCGATGCGGCCGGCACCGTGACCTTTAAGCTGGTGGTTGCCGATGAGGACAAGGGCAAGATCATCGGCAAGAAGGGCAAGGTGATCCGGGCCATCCGCGCGCTGGTGGCCGCGGCCGGGGCCAAGGACCATAAGAAGACGATGGTGGAGATCGACTAGGACCGCGGTGCGCATAGACATCATCACGCTGTTCCCTGAGATGTGCGAGTCCGTCCTGGACGCGAGCATACTCGGCCGCGCCCGCCGCGGCGGGCTGCTGGAATTGGGCTGCGTCAACCCCAGGGATTTCGCGAAGGACCGGCACCGGACCGTGGACGACCGGCCCTTCGGCGGGGGCGCGGGAATGGTGCTCAAGGCCGAGCCGCTGCACCGCGCCATCGCCAGCGTGCGCCGGCCGCGCAGCCGCGTGGTGGGCCTTTCGCCCCGGGGAGCGCGCTTTGACGCCAAGGCGGCCGGGCGCCTGGCCCGACAGGGGCACCTGATCCTGGTGTGCGGGCATTACGAGGGCATCGACGAAAGGCTCCTGCGCCTCTGCGACGAGGAGCTTTCGGTCGGTGATTTCATCCTGACGGGCGGGGAACTGCCCGCCTTGATGGTGGCCGACGCGGTGTCGCGGCTCGTCCCGGGCGTCCTCAAAAAGCCCGAGGCCACGCGCGAGGAGTCGTTCGCGGACGGCCTGCTGGAGCATCCGCAGTACACTCGGCCGCGGTGCTGGCGGGGCCGCAAGGTCCCGCAGGCCCTGCTTTCCGGGGATCACGAACGCATCGCCGACTGGCGTCGGAGATCGTCGCGGCTGGCGACGCGCCGCAGGCGTCCGGATTTGTTGAAGACCAAAGCATAGGAGAACGATCATGGTGGCAGCAGAACAGGCGAAGCAGCAGATTCCGGATTTCCATCCCGGCGACACGGTGCGCGTGCACATCAAGGTCGTCGAGGGCGACAGCGAGCGCGTCCAGGTGTTCGAGGGCACCTGCCTGGGCCGCCGCGGTCATGGCGATGGCGCCAGCTTCTTGGTGCGCAAGACCTCCTTCGGAGTGGGCGTGGAGCGGACCTTCCCCCTCATCTCCCCTCACATCGCCAAGGTCGAGATCGTCAAGTCCGGCCGCGTGCGCCGGGCCAAGCTCTACTACCTGCGCGAGCTTTCCGGCCGCGCGGCCCGTCTCGATGAGCGGGTGACCCCCGAGGCCGAGGCCGGCGCTCACGCCAAGTCTCCGGCCGCTGCCCCGGCTAAGGCTCCGGCGCACGAGGATTCCAACGGTCAGGCGAAGGACAAAGCCGCGGTTACAGTCGACGTCGCCTCGGTCAAGACCGCATCCACCGCCAAGTAGTCCGGCGTGTCCGCCGGGCAGAAGTTCGACGCCACCCTGCGCGCCTCCCGGCGCGTGGCTTGGCTGGTGGGTGTAGATGAGGCCGGCCGCGGTCCCTGGGCCGGCCCGGTCGTAGTCGCGGCCGTCAGGCTCGGCCGCACGGTCCACTCCGAACTTCTGGCCGCCCGGGACTCCAAGCTGCTCAGCCCCGCCCGGCGCGAGGCGCTGTTTTTGGCCATCCGCGCCCGCGCTGCCGCCGTTGCGGTGGCCTGGGCGACCCCCCGCCAGATAGAAGCTTCCGACATCCTGGCCGCGACCTTGGCGGCCATGCGCCGGGCCGCGCGCCGCGCCGCGCCTCCGCCTCCGGCCTCCTGCCTGGTCGTAGTCGACGGCAACCGCCGCATCCCGGGCCTGGTCTTGAGGCAGTTGACGGTGGTGGAAGGCGACCGGATCTCCCTGGCCGTGTCCTGCGCCAGCATCGTGGCCAAGGTCGTGCGCGACCGCTGGATGCGGCGCCTGGACCGCCGCTATCCCGGCTACGGCCTGGCCCGGCACAAAGGCTACGGCACGGCCGCGCACCGCGAGGCCTTGCTGCTCCTGGGCCCGGCCCCGGCGCACCGGCGGACCTTCCGGCCCGTCAGCCAGATGGTCCGGCCGTGAGTCGGGACACGGGCGCGCGGGCGGAGCGCGCGGCGGAGGAGCATCTGAAGTCCCTGGGCTGGAGCATCCTGGAGCGAAACTTCCGCAGCCGCTGCGGCGAGATCGACCTGGTGGCGCGCGACGGGGAAACGGTCGTCTTCGTGGAGGTGCGCGCGCGGACCTCGTCCGCGTTTGGAACCCCGGAGGAGACGGTGGGCCCGGCCAAGCGCCGCCGCCTGATCCTCACCGCCCAGCGCTGGATCCAGAGCCGTTGTCCGGAGGCCCCCCTTCGTTTTGATGTGATCGCCATCTCCCCGCAAGGTCTGCGCCACATCCCGGACGCCTTCGACGCCACGGGGTTCCTGTGACCCGGAAAAAGTTGCGCGTGGCCCTGTGCTCCTGGGAGATCGGCCGCCTTTCCAGCGGCTTCGGCACCAAGGTCGGCGGGCTGGGCGGTGTGGTGGAGGAACTCTGCGCCGAACTCGCGGCGGCCGCGGCGCGCCAGGACCTCGACCTCGACGTCGAGATCCTCTCCCCTTGCTTCGCCCATTATGACCGCTCCCGGCTCCATCGGCTGCCGCTGCGGCCGCCCGCCGTCATCGAAGGGACCGCGTTCGAATTCGAGGTCTACGAGCACGTCTTCACCGACGCGGCGGAGTGGCCGGATGGCAAGAGCCGCTCCGTGGATATCAAGAGCGTATATTTCTGGGACCCCGGGCAATTAGGCTGGACCGGCGCCCGGGTCGTGTATCCCAACGATCCCTGGATGATGCTGAAGCTCAACGCCGCGGTCTCCCAGGCCATGGCCGGCTATATCCGTCAGGGCGGCTTTCAGACCGTGCACCTTCACGACTGCCATGTGGCCTTGGTTCCTTTCTACCTGGGCGACGAATTGCTCTCCGAGGTCCCCGTCCATCTGACCTTCCACAACGCTTCGCATCAAGGCGTCTGCCATGTCATCGGCGGCGGCTACGAGACCCTCGACCGCTTGAACCTGCCCGGCGCCAAGCTCTTCCATGAGTATTTCGACTATTTCGACGGCGTTAATCCGGCCAAGGCCTGCATGCTCAAGGTTCACCGCAACGGCGGCCGCGTCACCACGGTCAGCGGCGACCTCGACGGCACTTGGGGCTACGCGGCCGAACTGCGCGAGAGCTACGACGCCCTGCGCCGGCGGGCCTGGCGGCAGAAAGGCGCTTTGCCCGTCGAGGTCTTCCACCCTAACCGAGGCCTAGACCTTTTCGAGAAGATCCCGGTGGCGGGCATCACTAACGGTTTGGCCGCCAAGAACTGGCCTCAGCATATGCCGGAATTGCGCGCGGCGCACCTGCGCGAGGTCCAAGGCCGTCGGACGGATCCCCTTTTCGCGGAGCCTGCGGTCCAGGCGCGGATGCTGGAGTGCGACCATGATTTCGACGGCGGCCGCCTGGAGCGTAAGCAGGAACTGCGCCGGCTCTTATACCGCGAGGCCTTCGGCCACGACATGTGGGGCTACCCGGCCATCTTCTGCGCCGTGGGCCGGATGTCCGAGCAGAAGAACTTCCGCGCCATCGCCGCGATCATGGAGCGGGTGCTGGCGCTGGACCCGCAAGCCCGCTTCGTTGTGCTGGCCTCGGCCGATGACGGGGAGAAGGATGTGGAGAGCTTGTTCTTCTCCTTGGCCGAGCGCCACCGCGGCCGCGTCTATTACAACAACACCTTCAACCAGCCGTTGTCCAAGCTCATTTTGGCCGGCTCGGATTTCGTGCTCATCCCCTCTCGCTTCGAGCCTTGCGGCCTGGTGGATTACGAGGCGGCCCTGCTGGGCGCTCTGCCTATTGCGCGCGCCATCGGCGGCCTGACCAAGAGCCGCCATTGCGGATACTTCTACGATTGGCTCGACGTCGGCGATTTTACGGGAGAGTGCGGCGCGTTCTTTGACGCCATCCGCGAGGCCTTGCGGGTGTTCCGCGACGATTATCCCGGCCATCTGCGGCGGGTGGCGGCGGCCATGGCGACCGATGCGTCGTGGAAGAAGTCGGCGGACCAGTATGTCGAGTTGTACCGCTACGGGCTATGGGCCAAGCGCTGGCGTAAGGCGGGGTCCATTTCTGAGTTCATCACGGAGCTGGGCGAGGACAGGGAGATGTTCCGGCGGTTCTTGGCGCCGGGGCGGGAGCAGTATGCCGATTTGAGGGATCTGGCTTTGAAGCAGGCGCTTGAGGGTGCGGCGCCGCCTTCCTACACTCAACAGCTCGTGGATATTGGGAATATCACTATCGTAACGGCCGCTGGTGGCGCGGGCTTTGAAGTCTTCAAAAATATTAATAATCCGGGAATGGTCAAGGATTTGGTTGGCAACCTCAAGCTCGCAAAAGAATATAAGCCCTAGCTTAGCGGATGCATAAAAGCCCTGCCTGACTCGGCCTTCGCCTCCGTGGAGATCGGCAAGGACGGCAGGAAACTACGGCACAATGATCATGATTCGACCGGACAGGTCGATACCGCCCACCTCATGTCCGCCCTCAGCCGTTGGAGGCAGGTCCGCTGGTCAGACCCCAAGAACGCCCATCCGGCGTTGGAGCACCTCTTGAGGCATCAGCGGGAGCTTTGAGACTATTTCTTGGCGCGCTTCCGTTTGGCGGGCGCGTCTTTGACCAAACCGTATAGATGCCGGTCATGGCCGTAGGAAAGGTCCTTGTCGAGCGCGTCAGGGTAGAACGACGCCTCCGAGACGTTAAATCTGTTGCTGAGCCGCTTAATCTGGTCCCTGGTGAGCCGGCGCTTGCCATTGAGGATGCAGGAGACCACCGGCTGGCCGCCCAGCTCCTTGGATAGGTCCACTCCCTTCAACTCATGCTGCTCCATCAGGAAACGCAGCACATCCTCGGGTTCGGCTTTGCCGGCGGGAAAATTCTCTGCTTCAAAGGCCCGTATCAGCGGGATCATGACCTTGAGGTACCGCTCGATCCCCTCCCGGTCCTTGGCCGGAAGGTCATCCTCCAAAAGGGCCATGAGCTTTCCCGCGAGCAGGGAATAGCGCTGGTGCATCTGTTTGGAAGTGATGGAGCTTGGCGGAAAATCGCGGACCAGCCCCGTGTAGAGGGTATTTCCCTGCGCGAAGGGGTGCAGGTTCACCATTCTTTCCAAGGTCTGTAGAGTCATGGCCCCATCCTCCATTTGCCGGCATCGTATTCGCCGTGCGTCAGGACGCTTCCGACTCGCGCCGTTTCAAGTGCGTAGGACACTTGGGCGATCAACCGGTATTTGTTCCCTGAGATATCGAACACCGTGTATGGTTTTACGTAGTCCGCGTTCCCAAAGACCTTCTTCAAGTCCACGAGGTGATTGAAGGCGTTGGCCTCCATCACTTGGCGCCATGTCTCCAGCGGCTTCTTGGCCTTCGGGTAGTTCCGAAAAAAAGGCCTCCGCTGTATCCCACCCGATGACTCGCATGGCTCGTCAGTACTATAGCAGATAGCTATATTTTGTCAAGGCCCAATCGGGCCGGGCATCGGGATGGCCGCAGGGGCTACAAGAAGTAGTCGAAATCCTTCTCGGTCCTGACATAGCGCCGCAGGCGGAAGATGTGGGCCGGGACCGCCTTCGGGTCCAGCTCTACATAATTCCGCGGCCCCCGCCACAGGTAGTGGCGGTCTCCCAGCAGGTCGTGCATCTGGTACGGCTTGTCGACGGCCAGGCCGAAATCATTCAGCGGCAGTTCCACCCAGCCCGACTGGGTGTGGGTGGGGTCGAGGTTGACCACCACCATGACCACGTTGTCCCCCTCCTGCTTGGCGTAGCACAGGAGCTTCTCGTTGTCCACGCGCAGGAAGCGCAGGCTCCCGTCGGACTGCAGGGCCGGGTTCTCGCGCCGGACGCGGTTGACCCGCGCGATGATGTGGCGTAGGCTGTCCTTGCGCTCCAGCGGCCAATGCTTGAGCTCGTACTTTTCGGAATCCTTGTACTCCTCCTGTCCCGGATCCCGCGGCGTACGCTCGCAGAGCTCGAAGGCCGGCCCGTAGATGCCGTAGCTGGCGCCTAGGGTCGCGGCCAGGACGTGGCGCGCCAGGAATGCCGGCCGGCCGCCGAACTGCAGGTACTCCGTCAGGATGTCCGGAGTGTTGGGCCAGAGGTTGGGCCGGAAGAACTCCCTGGTCTCGCCGCGGGTCAGTTCGGTGAAATAGGTCTCCAGCTCCTGCTTCGAGTTGCGCCAAGGGAAGTAATTGTAGGACTGGCTGAACCCCGCCTTGGCCAGGCGGTACATGACCTTGGGCCGGGTGAAGGCCTCGGAGAGGAAGATGAGGTCCGGGTTCTTGCGCCGCAGTTCCCGGATGAGCCACTCCCAGAACCCGAAGGGCTTGGTGTGCGGGTTGTCCACGCGGAAGATGCGCACGCCCTCCTTCATCCAGAACTCGAAGATGATCTTCACCTCGGCCCACAAGGGCCGGTAGTCCGGGCAGGCGAAGTCCAGGGGATAGATGTCCTCGTACTTCTTGGGCGGGTTCTCGGCGTGGCGCAGGGTCCCGTCCGGCAGGTGCCGGAACCACTCCGGATGATCCTTGAGGTAGGGATGGTCCGGCGAGCATTGCAGGGCGATGTCCAGGGCAATCTCCAGGCCGCGCTCCTGCGCGGCGGCAACCAGGCTCCGGAAATCTTGCAGTGTTCCCAGCTCCGGGTGCACCGCCTTGTGGCCGCCGGTCGCGTCGCCGATGGCCCAGGGGCTGCCCGGTTCCTGCGGCTGCGCCTCCAAAGTGTTGTTCTTCCCCTTGCGGTGGCTCTGGCCGATGGGATGGATGGGCGGCAGGTAGAGAACATCGAAGCCCATTTCGGCCACATAAGGCAGGCGCGCGATGAGGTCCTGGAAGGTGCCGTGCCGGCCGGGCGTAGCCGAGGCCGAGCGCGGGAAGAACTCGTACCAGGCGCTGAAGCGCGCCTTGACCCGCTCCACGCAGACCAACAGCTCCCGGCTGTGCCGGAGGAAGGCCTCCGGGTCGCCCCATTGAGAGGCCAAGGCGGCCAACTCGGGGGCCGCCAGCCGGGCCACGGTCTCGCGCGGGTCGCCGCCGGCCGCCAGGTCCCGCGCCAGCTCTTTTAGCCGGAGCGCCTCGGCCTTCTGGCCCGCGGCTTCGGCCCGGACCGAGGCCGCGGCGGCCAGCTGGGCTCCGACCGGCAGCTCCGGCCGCAGGTCCTGGCCTGCCTCCAGGCGCTTGCGCAGGTCTCTGAGCCAGGTCAAAAACGGCTCTATCCTGGCCTCGATGGTGTAGCGATACTGGCCCAGCTCCGTGACCGTGAACTCAGCCTCCATGCGGTCGTTGCCCATGGGCCGCATCGGCACGCGGGCCCAATCCGCATCGTCCTCTTTGCGGTAGAGCAGGAAGCAGACCAGCTCGTCATGGCCGTCGGCGAAGACATCGGCTTCCACGCGGACCTGCTCGCCCACCACGCGCTTGATCGCAAAGCGCCCGGCCTCGATCTCGGGCCGGACATTCTCGATGGCGACACGCCGGTCCGGCAGGGCGGCCGGCTTCTCCGGGGCTGCGGCGGGCTTGTTTTGGGCGCGCTTGGGGGCCGGCGCGCGGCTCGGCCCGGGCAATCTGACTATCGCCGCCTCCGCGCCCGTTGTCGTCTTCTTTTCCAAGATCGCTTCTCTCCTTAGGCTCGGCGGCCCTGGCGCAGCAGGCCGCGGTACAGCGCAAGCGTCTGCCGGGCCGCGCCCGCCCAACTGAAGCTCGCCTCGGCGCGGCGTCGGCCTGCGGCGGCGAAGCGCCGGGCCAACGCCGGGTCGCGCAGGACGCGGTTGACGGCGGCGGCTAAATCGCGCGAGAACCGCTCCGGCCGCCGGGGTTCGCAGGTTCCGTCGGGGCGCGGCGTGAAGGGGACGAGGATGCCGGTGCGTTCAGGGACGACGACCTCGCGGATGCCGCCGACGGCCGAGGCCACTACCGGCGCGCCGCAGGCCATGGCCTCGATGTTGATGATGCCGAAGGGTTCGTAGACGGAGGGACAGCAGAAGACCGCGGCATGGCTGTAGAGCTCGATGAGGTCCGCCTTAGGGAGCATCCGCTCTATCCAGATCACGCCTGGGCGGATGCGGAGGACGCGGGCCACGGCCGCTTTCATCTCCGCGGCGATCTCCTTGGTGTCAGGGGCCCCGGCGCAGAGCACGATCTGCGCGGCGGGGTCTATGGCGGGCAAGGCGTTGATGAGGTGGAAGATCCCTTTTTGCCGGGTGACGCGGCCCACGAAGAGCACATAGGGCCGGTCCAGGGCGATGCCCCAGGCGCGGCGGGCCCGGCTGGAGGCGACGGGCCGGTATTCCCGGAGGTCGATGCCGTTGTGGATGACATGGACCTTGGCGGCGGGTATGCCGTAGCAGGAGAGGATGTCTTGCTTCATGCCGCTGGAGACGGCGATGACGGCGTCCGCGGCCCGCACCGCGGTCGCTTCTATCCAACTGCTCAGGTCGTAGGCGTTGCCGAGCTGTTCGCGCTTCCAGGGCCGCAGGGGCTCCAGGGAGTGCGTGGTCATGACGAAGGGGATCTGGTGGAGGATCTTGGCGAAGAGCCCGGCCAGGTTGGTGTACCAGGTGTGGCAGTGGACGATGTCGGCGGTGTTGTTCTTGCTGAATTGCAGGTTGACGCTGAGCGCCTCCAAGGCCTTGCCGCAGCCAGCGTCGGCGCCGAGGGCGAGTCCCTTCCAGGGCTGATAGCCGGTCACCTGAAGGCGGGGCTTCCGGGAGCGCTGGCGGCCGAAGCAGCGGACTTCGACGGCAATGTGCTTGGCGAGCTCGCGCGTGAGGTATTCGACCGCGACGCCCGCGCCGCCGTAGGTGGTGGGCGGGTATTCGTTGGTGTAGAAGACGACCTTCATGCGGCCTCCTGCCCTTAGGCAGATTGTATCAAAGTCGCGGGGCCGGCAGCGGGCCCCCGGAGGGATGCCGCTTGCTTAGACCAGTCTTCCCATAAGAAGATATGCTCGCCGCAGGCGTTGCAGTAAGGGTAGGGGCAGGGCTGGGGCTGTTCATGGAGCCGGAAGCCTTCTTCCAGAAAATTCCCCATGCTGCGCGGGTTCTTGTCATCCCGGCTGCAGCGGAAGACCTCGCCGTTGGCCCGGATGTTCGCGTAGACATGTCCCGCCCCGCACGGCTTGCCCAAGGTCGGCCGTTCTTGCGTGCAGTATCCCCACTCGATGCCCGGGATGAGATCCTCCAGCAGGGCGCGCTCCGCGTCGGAATAGGAGCGGGGATACTCCCGTTCCTGATATGTCCCCTGGAAGAGCAGGACAAAGCAGCGCACTCCCATCTGCGCCAGGAGGTCCTTCTTTCCCTTTATATCGCGCAGATTCGGCGGCCAGGCTACGATCCTGACCTCCGGTTCATAGCCCAGGGACTTGAGGAACGCGATCTTCCGGATAAACTCGTCCCAGTCGGCGGATCGGGGATGGTAGCTGCCTTCCAGGTGCATGCGCTCCGGAGACGCGCGGGCCGTCAGGTCCGCGAGGAACTCGAGCGGGACGCTGAGGTTGCTGCTGATGTCGAGGCGGTGCCATTGCGCTAGGCCGCCCAGAAGCTCGAGCGCGCCGGGATAGCGTAGCGGTTCGCCCCCGATGACATCGATGGCCGCGCAGCCGCGGCGCTCGTAGAGGCGCTGCCAGCTCTGTAGCCAGCGCGCGATGGAGATGCCCAGGTGCTCCCGAGAATGCTTCTCCCAGACCTGGAACATCTCCTGCGCGCAGTAGGGGCAGCGGTAATCACAGCCGTACCAGAGATTCCAAGTGAGACAGAGTCCCTGCCACCTCCGGTTCTCGCTGTCCCAGCGCGCCGCGGCCATCTTGGCCAGATTGTATCAAAGTGCCGGGAGCGGCTTCTCCATGGGAGCCGCGGGCAGGAACCCGCCGGGTTGGTCGGGATCGGCGGTATGGTCCGCGCCCTTGCCGCCGCTCCCGCCCGGCGGGGGCCGCGGCAGCATCCCTTGGGCCGGCAGGGCCGTGGCTAGTCCGGAGCTGAGCCTGGCTTGGCCGAAGCTCAGGCTCAGTCCGGCGTTGACCTGGCGGCTGATGTAGTTGGGCGAGGCCGCGTATTCGCCGGCCAGCTTGACGGTCAGGTAGTCCAGCAGGCGGAAGCCCAACTGGACCTGCGTTATCTGCACGAAGCGGGAGCGCGTCCGGTCCCTGCCGTAGCCGCCTTCGTAGCGGATGTCCACATCTCCCCTCTGCATGCCGGTGCGCTTGCTGTGCTGCCCGAAAGAGCGCCGGATATTCAGTAGGCCCGTGAATTGCCGCAGGTCCTGGGGCGTGTAATACTCAGGAGCGGAGTGCGTCGCGTTGTCATGGAGGAAGGCCGCGCCTAGGTCTACACCGGTCAGGATGCGCTTCTGCAGACCCACGCGATAGGAGTGCTGCTGGTTCTCGTCGTTGAATCGGTGCAGATCCATATCCCCGGTCGCGCGCCAGCCGAACGCCGGGTCCCAGACCAGCCCGGCCCCGTCCGTGTGGAAGCGGCGGCCCGCGCGCAAGGCCGCGGAAGTCAGCACGCTGCCCATGCCGTCGCGGACCTCGGCGCGCAGTTGCGGCCAGATCTGGGAACCGGCGGTAAGCGCGTAGCCGTCGGTCGGGCCGACCGTGGAACCGGGGTAGTACTGCCGCGCGCAGGAGGCGTCGAACACCGCTTGGGCCCACGGAAAAAACCGCAGGTCCAGGCCGCCTTCCCGGCCCTGCAAGTGCCCCGCGGCCAGGCCCGGGATGACGGGGCCGACATAGTCGCTTTCTGTAAGCCGCGCACCGATGTGCGCGGACTTGATCCAGGCCCCGCCATGCACGGTGGCCCGGGAGATCGAGGTGCCCTGACTGTCGTTGAAGCCAAGGAACTCTGCCGAGGCCTCGGGGCCGGAGGCGCTTTTGGACTCAGCCAAGATCCGGCTGTAAAAATCAAATATCGTGTTCAGGCCTCCGGTCTCAGCCGCTGCGGCTTGGGTGAGGAACTTTTGGGCTCGAGGCTCGTCTCCGATCATCCTGAAGGCAAATGCTTGGTCGGCCCAGAGCTGCGGTTCGCTGATGCCGTGGTTGCGCAATTCGGTATAGATGCCTTGGGTGCGCCCTACCTGGTCTGCGTGCGCCCAGATGTCGGCCTGCCGCAACTTGGCCTGGACCCAGGGCTCGACCATGACCAGGTGCTCCTTGAGCTGGTCCGCGGTCATGTATTTGCTGATCTCGAATCGGGCCAGGTCGGACGGGGAGGCGGGGAGCGCGTTGAATCCGTACGTGTCTTGGATGAACTGCATCCGGTAATAGCGCTGGGCCAACTGCCGGTTGATGGCCGCCGCCTGCCGGTCATTGCTGTAATCGGCCTGGCCGTAGTCGCCGTAGGGATAGGCCAGGGCCACGATATTGCTCCTGGGCAGGATCTCTTCTATCAGCTTTTTGACGCTCTTGTACTCATCTTCAAGCCGGTCGCGGAATTCGGCGCGGGTCTCCAGCCGATTCTCCTTGGCCAGCCACATGCGGTTGGCGAAGAAGTGACCCATGGTCCCGGTTCCGTTGATGGGGATCGGGTCATGAGAAAAATGGGCGTGCGCCTGGATGTCCCAGCGGCCCGTGGCCTGCCAGCGCCGCAGGTCTTGCGCGAAGGCGTGGAAATGCCAATTGGCCCGGGGCGTGGAGACGATCGCGAACATGGTGGCCCGCAATCCCAACTCTTTGAGGACCGGGTCCGCGTTGACGAAGGAATCCACCCGCGAGTCGTCGAAGGTGATCATGATGGGCTTAGGCGGAAGCTTGGCCTCATTGCGGAAGCAGCGGTCCATGTCCGTGGCGGTGATCGTGGTATAGCCCAGCCGTTTGATCATCCTCATTTGCCGGCGAAAACTTTCCTGGGTCGTGGAATCGGTGCGATTGGAGATGGATATGCCGTGGTAGACCAGCACCGGCAGAAACGGCCGGCGCTGCGCGGCCATGGCGCGGACCAGCCGCCAGGACTGCCCGAGCCGGCCCGCGTCGGCCCACAGGCTTGATTCCCTGAGGCGATGGAAAGGGACGATCAAGGGGAAGCTCATGAGGTCCGCTTGGCGCTGGTACTTGATGGCCTCTGGGTAGTCGCCGAGCGCCGCCGCGGAATCGGAAAGCCCGCTGAGGGCCCGGATGCTGTTGGGATTCTTCGCGATGATTCCCGAGTAGGCTTTGTAGGCCCCCGGCCAATCCTGCAACCGCTCCAGGGCCTCGGCCCTCATGTATTCCGCCGTCATTGACAAGGGGTCGGATTTCAGCGCCATGGCCGCGGCCCGAATGACGCCGACATAATCCTTCAGCATCATGGCGATGTCTGCTGTCTTGATCCAGTCCGCGACGTCCGGGGCCTTGGCCGCCATGCGTCTGCGCTGCCAGGCCAGCGCCTCTCCGTACGCCTGCCGGTTATAGGCGTCATCGCGCAGCAGGCGCAGGGCATCCCGGTTCGGAGACTGTCCCTGCGCCAACAACTTCCATTGCCCTACCGCCCGGTCCTGCTGCCCCATGTCGTAGAGGACCGCGGCCAAGCCCATCCGGTATTGGGCCACCCCGGGATTTTCTTTGACCAATTGATCGTAACGGGCGGCGGCTTCGGCCGAGCGTCCTCTCCGATAGACGAAGTCGGCGGACACATATCTCACTCCGATATGGTGCGGATATTCCTTGAGCAGCCGGTCGAGAAGGACCTCGGCCTCATCGAGTCTTTGGAGCAGGCACAGTGACTTGACCAGCGCCAGGTTGGCGTCCGGGTCCTGGGGCGCGACGGCCACGGCCCGCCGTGCCAGCCGGAGGGCTTCCTCGTAATTCAATCGCGCCATCTCCGTGTCGGCCAGGAACCTCAGGAAGTTGGGATTCTTGCCGTCGAGGCCCACGAGCCTGTGCCCAATGTTCCAGGCCTCGTCGAGCCGGTTCTCCTGGATATAGGTCCAGCCCAGGTTGAGCATGGAGTCGGCGTCCGTCTCGTCTCGGGCCAGGTTCTGCCATTCCGTCATGGCCTCCGGCTTCTTGCCGAGCGCGAAAAGAGCCTTGGCCCGGCCCTTGCGATAGGCCTCGTTTTTCGGGTGGACTTCCAGCAGCTTATCGTAGAAGCGCAGCGCTTCCTCGTTGCGGCCCTTTTCGACCAAAAAGCCGGCCGCGCGGGCCACGGCGTTGGTAAAATCCTGGTGCTTCTGGAAGACGAGTTCCAGGACTGAAGGGGACGATCCATGGCGGCCTAGGAGGAACAGGGCCGTTGCCGCATCGTCCGGCGCGTTCTTGGCCGCCTGCCGCGCCATTTTCAGGGCTTCCTCTTCTTGCCCCGCATCCAGGTCAGCGTTGGCCAGGAATACCTGGAAGGCGGCGTTGGCAGGCTCGCGTTTGAGCAAGGAGGCTCCGATGGACCGGGTCTTGCCGTAGTCCTTGACATGCCAATAGGCCCAGCCGAGGTTCAGCAGGATGTCCGCCGAACCGGGCTCCGCTTTCGATGCCTGCTCCAGCAATGGTACCGCTTCCTTGAATTTCCCGATCTTGAGGAGCCGCAGGCCCTCGTCGGAAGGCGGGGCGCAGAATCCCGCGCTGGAGCCGGCCAGCAGTAATGCGGCCAGCAGGCCGCGCTTCATGGAGCGATCCCTTCCCGCCCGTCAGCGGCCGGGCCGCCCAGGGGGCGCAGGATGTCGAGACCGGGCAGGGGTCGCGCGGAGGTCGTCAGAACGCCGTCCACCGCGCCGAAGAGTGCGGCGCCTGAATGCGGCGCATCCAGGGTCACCCAAAGACTCCGGCCCTGGCTGTTGAGCACACGGCGCAGCCGGCCCAGCGCCGCCGTAACGCCGTCGGACAGGCTGTCTACGGAGCGCAGGCGGAGGTTGAGTCCGGCGCCGTGCCAGTCCTGGCCGGCTTGGCTCAGACTGCGGACCAGGCTCTCGCCGGAGGCGCCGCCCAGCAGGCTCACCGCTGCGGGGTCGAAATCCACCAGGGGCGCCAACCGGCAGTGGTAGAATCCGGCCAGGGAATCGACCAGCTCATCTCTATTCGCAACGGCACTCAACTTACCGCGCGCATCCACCACGGCCCATACCGGCGAGATGGCGTCGGCGAGTATGGCCTCCTCGCGCAGCCGGTCCAAAAAGTCCCCCTCCACGACGCCGGCCCGGACTGCCAGCCATTCCCCGCTCAAGGGGCTGGCGCGCACCGAGGTCAGGATGGCAAAGGCGGCCCTGGGAACCGGGTCAAAGACTCCGAATTCCAAGCGTCCATGGTCCAGGCTCGGGTCCAGGCGCAAGGCATTGCCGAACAGCATCCGGCCGTTGACCTGCACGATGGCCCATTCGCCCTTGAGCACGAGGCGCACGCGCGCGGGCAACCCCCCCTTGGCCAGCGCCGCGCTTCCCAGCAGCACGGGCTGGGACTCCGGGCCGGCTTTCTGCTTCGCGACCCAGACGCCGTCCCGGATGCCGATGCTCATGCAACTGCCGTCGTCCTTGTATCTGGCATTAGCCCACGCCTGCTTGCGGTAGCTTTGCAGGACGAACTCCAGGACGAGATCGCGCCATTTCTCGGTGCCCCGCAGGCAGACCTCGGCGCCGGTGCGGCCCGGCAGCGGGATCAAGGAGAGCCGGTGGTGGGCTGTAGAAACGCTCCCCCAGGCCGCGGCCCAATCCAGGCCCAATTTCGGCGACTCAAAATCGTCTGCAAAGGGCTTCCGCCTGTTCCAGGAGCGCGCGATGATGCCGAGGGTCTCGGCGACGGTGCGATCGTAGCGCAGGCGCAGGATATGCAGGGCATGGGGATCATCCGAGGCGTCATTGCAGCCCGTCTCCGACGCCACAAACCTGAGGGGATAAGCCGGCGGCGGAGCATTCGCCAGGCTGAGTTCTTCGGCTATGAGCGACGCCGCCAGTTTGGCCGGTGCGGGCATCGAGATCGCGGCAGTCCCTCCCTGGCCGAATTCCCAGGTTCCGCCTTCGGCCATCTGGCGCACTGCATGCGGGGAGAGATACATCCGTTCTTCTTCCTGGGCGCTCGCCGCTATCCGGCTCATGAAGAGCACGCCGCGCCAGCGCAGCCGGCGCAGGACTTCGTCGGCCAGTTCTACGATGCGGCGATAGTCCTGGTCAAAGGCGATCAATACGGCCTTGCGGGGCAGCAGGCGCCTTTGGCGGTAGAAGTCATCCACATCCTGGAGTCCGATAGGGGTATAGCCCATCTCCTTGAGGCCGGCCGCGATGCCGGCGAAATCCTGGGAGGAGATGGTCAGGCGCTCGCCCTCCGGCGTGAGCTTGGGGATCAGCAGGGCGAGAAATTGTGCCTGATTGCGCGAAGCCTCCGGCACGGTGGTCGGAGCCTGGAAATGGCGGCGCACGAAGGCCGAGCCTTCCAGTAGCCACGCCGCTCCCAAAGCCGCGCAGACTAGAAAAAACATCCATTCGATGGATCGTCGCATGGGCCGCTATTTTTTCGCAGGCCCAATTATAAAATATTTATCATGGCCATGAGGAACCGATATATGGATTATATCGGTAAAGGCGGATGATCCGCGAGGCTTTACCGGGTTCCCCAGTGGCCTTTGCGCACGGTCAGGAGGGCATAGTAGGTCTGCGGGCCGGTGACGGCTAGGGACACGGCCATCCAATATAAGCCCAGCAGCATCCGCGGGCTGGCTTTCTGATACCGGTAGTAGAAGGAACTGATTAGGCCCATCATGACTAGGCCGAGGAGGTAGTAGAGGATGACGCCGCCCTCGCCCCGCAGGTTGAGCACCAGGACGCGCACCGCCATGGCGGGCGAAAGCAGGCTGAAGACCGCGGCGCCGTAGAAGGACAGCGCCGCCGCGGGGTGCTTTTTCCACATGAACTGCATCGCGATGAAGGTCTCGCGCACCCACGACTTCTTCCAGCGCAGCTGCTGGCGCAGGTAGTGGCGCCAGGTCTCGGGCACCAAGGTCGCGGCGCGGGCGGCGTCGTTGTAGATGACCCGGTACTTGCGCAGGATGAAGTTCGTCAGGCTCCGGTCGTCGCCGAAAGTGGCGAGCTGGCCGAAGCATTTCTGGTTCAGCCAGGCGTCGAGGACTTCCATGATGTAGGTCCGGCGATAAGCCGAGAGGCAGCCCGGGCAGCAGGTGACGCAGCCGAAGAAGCTCTCCGCGGCCTTGAGCAGGCGGAAGGAGACGAGATAGCGCACGTCCTGCAGGCCGGTCAGCGCGTTCTTGCTTGCGTTCTCGACTTCCGTGTAGCCCGACACCGCGCCCAAAGACGGGTCCTCGAAGCCGCAGACGATGCGGAGCAAAGCGTTCGGGTAAATGTAGGTGTCCGAGTCCAGGAAGACAAGGATCTCGCCCTTGGCCAGCCGGATCCCCTCGGCCATGCCGAAGCGCTTGCCGCTGGGCTTTATGGTGCGGACTATGAGCCCTGGATACCTCCGCGCCAGCCCCTGGAGGATGCGCGGGGTGGCGTCGGTGGAGCCGTCATCCACCACGATGACCTCCCTCTTCTCCGGTGGATAGTCGGCGTTGAAGCAGCACTCCACCGTTCCCGTGATGGCCTCTTGCTCGTTGCGCACCGAGATGATCACGCTGATCGACGGCGTGTAACCGGTCAGGGGCGGCGAGCGATGCAGCCAGGAGATGAGGAACCGGGAGGCGAGGAACGCCAGCAAGGATATGCTGTAGAGATAGACCAGGGGGGCGTACCAGAAGCTGCTGAGGCTGCACCATCTCAGCGACACGCCCAGGACTGCGAGCGGAGCGATGAGCGCGACGATCTTGCGGTGGTAGGCGGAGGTGACGCCATCGACCAGTTCGGACAAGGGCCGGTCCCATTTCAGGGCGACTTCGTAGACCGGGCTTCGGCCCGCGGCCTCGGCCGCGGTGCGGACCTGACTGACGCGCGCCGGGAACGCCGCGCGCAGGCCCTGGTAGTCAGAGTTCAACGCCTGGGGCATCCGGAAATTGAAAATGACAGCGCTGCCCACGGCCGGAGGCTGGCGCGTGGTGACGAGGGCGCCCTCCTGGTCCAATTCGCTGGCGACTCCCTGGATCGGTTCGGCCTTGCGCGTGAAGAACCCTTGCACCGCGACCAAAGTGCCGCGGCAGGAGACGCGCAGGCGTTTGGGAAGAGGTGTTTCCGCGCCGGGCAAGGCCAGCTGGGCCGCCAGCTTGGGGAGGCCGTTTTCGATAGACCGGATGATTTTGTCGGCGATACGGGAGGAACGCGAGAGATCGTCGAGCGCCTGGCGGCAGGCGACGCGCAACTGCGCGTGGCTGCGTGTTTCCAGGTGGCGCGGCGCGGCGGCCGGCGGGATGGCTGGTTGGGGGATATCCGCTTCAATGGATCGGATGATGCCGCCGGCGGCATGGTGGGAACGCGATATGTCGTCGAGAGCTTTTTGGCGCGAAGCGCCCAGCAACTCGAATCCGGGCGGCGGCCCCGCTTGTCGGCGCGCGATGGCCGCCTGGCGCGCGAACTCCGGGAGTTTCTCATCGAGAAAGCGGATGACGTCGCCGGCGATCTGGCAGAAGCGCAGTATGTCCTCGGCGGCCGGGGCAACGGCCGCGCTGGAGCGCTCAAGGCCGAGTCGCAGCCGCTTCAGGGCATCTGAAGAGAGGGTCGTGAAGGGATCGACGCCCATCTCGCCGAAAAGCTCCCGCCAGCCGGCGATTTCCCGGATCTGACTAGCGGGGGGCAGGCTCGCATAGAGCTCCGCCATTCCCGCGGGCAGGCGCTTCTGGGCGAGAAGCCCCAGGATGTCTTGGAGGCAGGTCTCGAGCGCGGCGACCGCCGCCTCCTGCGCTTGGCCGAACAGACGATGGGATAGGTCATGGTTCCCGTTCCGGTGCGCCTGGTGCGCCAGGGCGACCTGGCTGCGGATGCGCCGGATCACCTGAAGGAATTGATCGTGCAGGGGACATGCCGCGCAGTTTTGATGGCGCGGCCGTGTCGATGTCGGGCGGCGAGGATCGTCCGCGCCGGTCTTCGGGGCGGCTTGAGAGAGATTGAGGCGGCTGAATTTGATTTTAGGCATGGGCTTTCACGACGATGGCTTCAGCGTATTGATATTGCCAGACTGTAGTACTTTATCAGGCCTTTGATATGTCTGCCGTGAAATCATCGCGTGGCGCTTGTGAGCTTGAAATTGCGATGTATTCGCAAATCCCTTTTACATAATAAGTATTAAGTGACATTATTATACCATGAAATTAAATTGATGCCGATGGCGCGGCCGGGTCTGGAAAAAGACCGCTAGAAGGCGAGCAGTCCGACGCCGGCGCAGACCAGGATGGTCCCGGCCAGCTTCGCCCAGGAAAAACCTTCGCCCAGGAACGCCAGCGCCAGCAGGAAGGTCACCAGCGGAAATGTGGAGCTCAAGGGCACCAGGCGCAACGCCTCTCCCGAGGACAAGGCCTTGATGTAGCAGAAGACCCCGCCTAAAGTCAGGATCAGGCTCGCCGTCACCAACAGGATGGGCAGGCTGCCCGCCGCGGTGACGCTCGCGCGCGCCGCTGGCCAGCCCCAAAGAAACGCGGCCAAGGACAACAAAGCGTTGACCCCCATGCGCAGGGCGAAAGCCTCGTGGGGCCCCAGATAGCGCAAGGTCAACTTGTCGATGAACCCGGAGACGCCCCAGAGCAGCGCCGTCAGCAGAATGAGGAAGACCGGTCCCTTGGGCATGGATTCAGGCCAGGTTCTTGATGCAGGCCGCCATGATATGCGGCGCGCTCAGGCCGTGGCGCTCGTAGAGTTCCGCGGGAGTGCCTGATTCCCCCATCTCCCGCACGCCCAAGGCCACCACCGGCTTGGCGAGGCCCAGCATGGCCGCGGCCTCGCAGACCGCGCTGCCCAGGCCCCCGACGATGTTGTGGTCCTCCACGGTGACGAGCCGCGCGCTGTCCTTGGCGCAATCCTCGACCGCGTCCACGTCGAAAGGAGCGATCGTCCCCACGTTGACCACGCGGACCGCGAAGCCCTTGGGCAGCAGCCCCTTGGCCGCGGCGATGGCCCCCCCCACCGTCCCGCCCGACGCGAACACCGTGGCTTGGAAATTCTTCGGCAGAGGCTCCGGCAGCCAGACCACGTCGGCCTTGCCGCAGGCGAATTGGTAGTCCGGCCGGTGCGCGTCGTCGAGCTTCTGGCGCGTCAGGCGCAGGTAGACCGGCCCCTGATGGCCGAGCATCCACTCCACCGCCTGGCGCGTCTCCAGGCCGTCGCCCGGCTGCAGGATGGTCATGCCCGGCAGGGCGCGCATCGCGGCCAAGTCCTCGAGCCCCATCTGCGAGGCCCCGTCGTCGCCGATGCCCAGTCCCGCGTGCGTGCCCACCAGCTTCACATTTGCCCGGTTCAGGGTCACGGCCACCCGGATCGTCTCCAGCCGGCCTACCAGGAAGCAGGCGAAGCTCGTCGCCACCGGGATCTTGCCCGACAAAGCCAGGCCCGCGGCCGCCCCGATCATGTTCGATTCGGCGATGCCCAGGTCGAAATGGCGCGCTGGATGCCGCTTGGCGAACTCCGCGGTCATCGTGGATTTGGACAAGTCGGAGTCCAGGACAACCAGTTCCGGGAACCGGTCCGCCAGGGCGACGAGCGCCTGGCCGAATGCTTCGCGCGTGGCTTCACCCACCGAGTATCTCCTTGAGCGCCTTCTCGACTTCATCCTTGTTGGGGGCCTTGCCGTGCCAGGCGATCTGATCTTCCATGAAGGAAACGCCCTTGCCCTTGGTCGTCTTGGCCACGATGGCCTGGGGCCGGTCCCGCACGGTTTGGATCGCGGCCAATGCTTGGTCCAGCGCCTCCAGGTCGTGCCCGTCCACGCAGCGCGTGTCCCATTGGAAGCTCCGCAGCTTATCGGGCAAGGGGTCCAAGGGCATGATCTCGCTGACATGGCCGTCTATCTGCCCGTTGTTGGCGTCCACGATAAGCGTCAGGTTGTCCAGGCGGAACTTGGGCGCCGCCAGCAAGGCTTCCCAGATCTGGCCCTCCTGCATCTCGCCATCGCCCGTCACGACATAGACGCGCCGGCTAGAGCCGTCGAGCTTCGCGGCCAAGGCCATGCCCAGTCCCATGGAGAGGCCCTGGCCCAAGGACCCGGTCGAGGCTTCCACGCCCGGTAGGCGGTGGCGTTCCGGATGCCCTTGCAGGGGCGAGCCCAGCTGGCGCAAGGTCGCCAACCGTTCCATGGGAAAGAACCCGCGATGCGCCAGTACCGCGTAAAGGGCGGGGCAGGCGTGGCCCTTGGAGAGGATAAGCCGGTCGCGCTCCGGCCGCTCCGGATTCTTGGGGTCGTGGCGCAGGTGCTTGGCGTAGAGCACGGCCAGGATATCGATGACCGACAGGGATCCTCCGGGATGGCCGGAGCCCGCGGCCGCGATCATGCGGATGATGTCCGCGCGCAGGGCGCGGGTCCATGAGGCGAGAGCATCCATGGGCGTCATTTTATCTAAATGTGCTAGAATCGAGCAACCTTAAAGGAGCGCTGCCACCACGCTATGGAGACCAAAACCTACATCGCCGCCGTGCGCAAGGCCGCGGATTTCGTGCGTTTGAAAGCGCCCGGCTTCACCCCCCAAGTGGCCGTCATCCTAGGCTCGGGCTTGGCCCAGGCCGTGCCGCCTCTGGAGGCCGCGGTGACCATCCCCTACGGGGATATTCCCGGCTTTCCCCGCACCACCGTGGCCGGGCACATGGGTAAGCTCGTTCTGGGCCGGCTCCACGGCAAGTCCGTGGCCGTGATGCAGGGCCGCTTCCACTATTATGAGGGGCATTCCATGGCGGAGATCGCCCTGCCCCTGCGCATGCTGCAAGGCCTGGGGCTCAAGACCGTGTTCCTGACCGCGGCCGTGGGCTCGGTGCGCGAGGAGATCAAGCCCGGCCATTTCGTGGCCCTCACCGACCATATCAATTTGATGGGCAGCAATCCCTTGCGGGGCTTTCATGAGCAAGAGTTCGGGACTATGTTCCCGGACCTGGGCAACGCCTACGACGCGGATCTGCGCCGGCAGGTCCTGGAGATCTGCCGCCAGCGCGGGCTCGCCGCGCACGCGGGCGTCTATGCCGCGGTCTGCGGCCCGGCCTACGAGACCCCCGCGGAGATCCGCGCCTTCCGGTCCTGGGGCGCCGACGTGGTGGGTATGTCCATCGTCACCGAGTCCATCCCGGCGCGGCAGATGGGCGTCAAGGTTGCGGCGGTGGCTTGGATCTCCAATATGTGCAGCGGCATGAAGGGCGCCAGCCTCAACCATGCCGAGGTCCTGGAGCTGGGCGCGAAGGTCTCCGGCGGCCTGCGCCTCGTCCTCGACGACTTCATCAAGATCGCCTGAGCGGCCCGGAGGTTCTTATGCGCATGCTCGACATCATCGCCAAGAAGCGCCAGGGCGGCACGCATAGCGACGAGGAGATCCGTTTCATCGTCCAGGCCGCCGCCGCGCCCCAGCCGGAGGTTCCGGACTACCAGATGTCCGCCTGGCTGATGGCCGTGTGCTGCCGCGGCATGAGCGAGGCCGAGACCGCGGCCCTGACCCGGGAGATGGCGCGCTCCGGCGCGCGGCTCGATCTGGGCGGGCTCGGAGCGCCCCGGGTGGACAAGCATTCGACCGGCGGCGTGGGCGACGGCGTCTCCTTGGCCTTGGCGCCTTTGATCGCCTCGGCCGGTCTGGCCGTGCCTATGATGTCCGGCCGCGGCCTGGGGCATACGGGCGGCACTTTGGACAAGCTTGAGGCCATGAAGGGCTTCCGTGTGCGCCTGAGCATCCCCGAGATCACGGCCCAGCTCAAGAGCACGGGCGTCTGCATGTTCGGCCAGACCCAGGACCTGGCCCCGGCGGACCGCAAGCTGTATTCCCTGCGCGACGCCACCTCCACGGTGGAATCCGTGCCTTTGGTCGTGGCCAGTATCCTGTCCAAGAAGTTTGCCGAGGACCTTGACGCCTTGGTCCTCGATGTCAAGATCGGCTCGGGCGCCATCTTCAAGAACCCGCGGGAAGCGCAGGCCCTCTCGCGCGCTCTGGTCAAGACCGCGCGCAAGCTGGGGCTCAAGGCCGTGGCGGTGCTGACAGCCATGGACCAGCCCCTCGGCCGCTATGTGGGCAACGCCCTGGAGGTGCGCCAGGCGGTCGAGATCCTGCGCGGTGATTTCGCGGCCGCGGATTACGCGGAGTGCCTGCTGACCCTGGGCGGCTGGATGGTGCACCTGGCCGGCAAGGCCAAGACCCCGAAGGACGGGGCGGCCAGGCTGGAGGCTCAGATACGCTCCGGCGCGGCTTTGGCGGCGTTCCGCGAGATGGTGGCGGCCCAAGGCGGCGACCCGCAAGTGGCTGATAATCTGGACCTGCTGCCCCGGGCGGCCCTGACCCGCGACATCAAGGCGCCCAAGGCGGGCTACATCGCCTGGCTCGACGCGCGCCGGGTGGGCGAGGCCGCGGTCATCCTGGGCGCCGGCCGGGCCCATATGGACTCGAAGCTCGACTACGGCGCCGGGTTCGTGTTGGAGAAGAAGGTGGGTGACCGCGTGGCCAAGGGCGACCGCGTGGCCCTCATCCACGGCGACGATAAAGCCAAGGTCGAGGAAGCGGCCGCCTATTTCCTCACGGCCTTGCGCATCGACAGCCGCAGGCCCAAGCCCATGCCGGTCATCAGACAGGTGGTCAAGTGAGCGGCGCCGCCCGCGGGAGATCATGATGAGTTCCAAGCTATTCGTCTGCGACCATCCCCTCATCCAGGAAAAGCTCGCGACCCTGCGCGACCGGGCCACCGCGCCCGAGGAGTTCCGCCGCGCCATGGCGGAGGTCTCCAGCCTTCTGGGGGCGGAGGCCCTGCGCGGCTTGCCGACCAAGAGGACTTCGGTGCGCACGCCGCTGGGCCATTCTCCCGCCATGGTCACCACCCAGCCGGTGGTGTTCGTGGCGGTCCTGCGCGCCGGCCTGGGCATGCTGCCCGGCCTGCAGCACCTCCTGCCCTCGGCGCACGTCGGGCACATCGGGCTCTACCGCAACGAGGAGACGCTCAATCCGGTCCGCTACTACGTGCGCCTGCCCCGGAACATCCGGGACTGCTTCGTGGTGCTCTGCGACCCGATGTTGGCGACCGGCGGCTCGGTGCTGGAGTCCCTGCACATCCTGAAGACGGACCGGGCCAAGAAGATCGTCCTGCTCAGCGTCATCGCGGCGAAGGCGGGGGTGGCGCGGGTGCAGAGGGAGCATCCGGACGTCCCCATCTACCTGGCGGGCGTGGACGCCGGCCTCAACCGCGAGGGCTTCATCGTCCCCGGCCTGGGCGACGCGGGCGACCGCCTCTTTGCCACTTAGCGCGTGGGCCTGATCCTTTCCGCGCTGGCGCTCTGCGGCCTCCTGGCGGCCCAGGCCCAGCCCCCCCGCCTATCCCTGCGCCTGGCCGAGGCCGAGCAAGCCGCCTTCGCCCATTCGCCCATCCTCAAGGCAGCCGAGAGCAACCTGGCGGCGGCCGAGGCCCAAGTCGAGGTTCAGCTCTCCGGGCTCCTGCCGCGCCTGACGGCCGATGGCAGCGTCCAGTACCAGACCGAGGTCCCCCGGGTCAGCCTGGCGCCCGGCGCCCCCCCCTTCCAGTTCGGCGATCATCTTGGCTACGCGATCGGGCCCACGCTGAGCTATACCCTGTGGGACCAGGGCGGCCTCTTGAAGGCCTGGCGCAGCCAGAAGGCCCTGGCCGGCTCTTTCGACGCCCGGCGCGAGCTCGTGCGCCGCCAGGTCCGGCTTCTGACCCGGCTCGACTACTTCCAGGTCCAGCTCGCCTTGGAGCAGGAGCGCTCCCTCATCGATTCCCTGCGTCTGGCCGAGGCCCAGTACGGCGACATCGCTAAGCGCTTCCGCGCCGGAGCGGCCAGCCGTATCGACTGGCTTTCGGCCCATCAGCAGGTGCTCGACCGGCGCCGCGACCTACGCTCGGCGCAGGCCGACCTGGCCGCGGCCTTGTGCACCCTCTTCGCGCAGACCGGCCAGGGGCAGGGCGCCGATGTCTCCGTGCCGCTCGACGCGCGTGTCGAGGGGGTCCTGCCGGCGGGCCTGGGCGCGCCCACGGTGAGCGTCGAGCTGGAGGCCCTGGAGTCGGTGGAGGCCGCGCTCGAGGCCGCGGCCGCAGGTCTCGTGGACGAGGCCTACCCGCAGCTGCTGGTCTTCTCCCGGCAGGCGCAGGCGCAGAGGCTGGCGGCGGACAGCATCTCCGCGGGGCGCTGGCCGAAGCTGCAGCTATCCTATAAATCGGACTACCTCTATCCGAACCTGCCCCTGCTCAAGCCCGCCTGGCAGAACGCGGCGCTGGTCGCCGCCAGCATCCCCCTCTTCGAGTTCGGCCGCACCCGCCGCCTGGCCGAGGCGCAGGCGGCGCAGGCTCAGGCCAGCGAGCGGCAGCGCGAGCAATCTTACGACGAGCTCTTGCGCGACTGGCACAAGGCCCGGGACCAGTTCGCCGCCCTGCGCGACGAGGAGGCGCTGGACCGGGAGTCGGTCTCCGAGACGGCCGAGATCGCCCGCCTGCGCTTCGCCTCCTATCAGGAAGGCGGCTCGACCATACTCGATGTCGAGACCGCCAACGTCAGCGCCGTTCGGGCGCGCGTGACGGTGGCCCGCACGCGGACGCAGCTGCTCATCCAGCTTGCGACGCTCGACAGCCTATCGCAGTCCAAGGTCAACCCATGAACAAGGTCAAGCTCCGGATACTCGCCGTCGTGGCCCTCGCGGCCGCCGCGGCGGCCGTCAAGTGGTTCTTTTTCCGCGCGCCTTTCCTGTACGCCGGGACGCTGGAGGCCACCAAGGTGGACCTCTCGGCCCGGATCTCCTCGGCCATCGCCGAGGTCGTTCCGCAGGAGGGCGACCGCGTGAGGCGCGATTCGGAGCTGGTGCGCCTGGTCTGCGACGACACCAAGGTCGCCGCCAGCCTGGCCGACATCAACTATCGGCGCAGCCTGCGCCTGTTCCATAGCGGCACCATCTCGCCGGACGCCATGGACCAGGTCGGCAACCGCAAGCAGGACTCGGACGTGCGCCTGGGCTGGTGCTCCATCCGCTCGCCTCTGGACGGCACGGTGCTCAGCCGCTACCACGAGCCCGGCGAGTGGGTCAACCCGGGCGTCAAGCTGCTCACGCTGGCCAACATCAAGGACATCTGGGCCTATATCTACGTGCCCCAGCCCGAGGTGGCCAAGCTGGCGCCCGGCCAGCGGCTCACGGGCTATCTGCCCGAGCAGCGCTTGCGGCCTTTTTCCGGGACCATCCTGAAGATCAACGACGAGGCCGAGTTCACGCCCAAGAACGTGCAGACGCGCGCCGAGCGCGAGCGGCTGGTGTTCGGGGTCAAGGTGAGCTTCTTGGGCGCCAATGCCGAGGAGATCCTCAAGCCCGGCATGACCATCGAGGTGGCCCTGCCCAAATGAACGGCGCCGTCTCCATCTCCGTCCGGGAGGTCTGCAAGTCCTTCCGCCGCTTCCCGGCCCTGCACGGCGTCTCTCTGGAGTTCGAGGCGGGCCGCATGCACGGCATCATCGGGCCCGAGGGCTCGGGCAAGACCACCTTGCTCCGGATCATGTTGGGACTGCTGGTCCCGGCGCAGGGCCGCGTGGAGTATTTTGAAGACGGGCGCCCCGCCGACTTCGAGGCCCTGCGCCCGAGCCTCGCCTACATGCCGCAGACCCAGAGTCTCTATCCGGACCTTTCCATCGATGAGCACCTGGAGTTCTTCCGCGACCTTTACAGCCTGCCCCGGGAGATCTACGCCCGCAAGCGTGAGGAGCTGCTCGGCGTCACCCGGCTGGCCGGCTTCGTGGACCGCCCCGCCGGCCAGCTTTCGGGCGGCATGTACAAGAAGCTGGGGCTCATGTGCGCCCTGCTGCGCTCGCCGCGCGTCATGGTGCTCGATGAGCCGACCACCGGCGTGGACCCCATCAGCCGCCGGGAGCTGTGGGACCTGCTCTACCGCCTGCTCGACGAGAATGTCTTGATCCTGGTGACCACGGCCTACCTCGATGAGGCGGAGCGCTGCTCCAAGGTCCACTTGGTCGAGCTCGGCCGCGTCGTGGCCGCGGGCGAGCCCCGGCGCCTGCTCGAAGTCGAGGGCGCGCGCAGCTTCGACGAGCTGTTCATGCGGCGGGCGGCGGCCTCGGCGCCATGAGCGCTCCGGCTGTCGAGACGCGGGACCTGGTGGTGCGCTACGGCGATTTCACCGCCGTCGACCATATCTCGTTTTCCGTGGCCCCCGGCGAGGTCTTCGGCTTCCTGGGAGCCAACGGGGCGGGCAAGACCACGACCATCCGGGTGCTCTGCGGCCTCCTGCGGCCCAGCGCGGGGTTCGTGCGCGTGGCGGGCCGCGGCTATGAGGACGGCGAGCGCGCCATCAAGGCCAAGGTCGGCTACATGTCGCAGAGGTTCACTTTATACAACGACCTGACCGTGGCCGAGAACCTGGATTTCATCGCCGGCCTGCGCAAGCTCGATCCCGGCTATTACGCGCGGCGGCGCCGGGAGCTGCTGGAGCTCATCTCCTTCCAGAAAGGACTCGACGCCCGGGTGCAGGACCTTTCGGGCGGGACCAAGCAGCAGGTCTCCCTGGCCGCCGCCCTGCTGCACGACCCGGAGATCGTGTTCCTAGACGAGCCCACCGCGGGCGTGACTCCCGCAGGGCGCGAGCGCTTCTGGCGGCTGATCCGCCTCGTCGCCGGGCAGGGCAAGACCGTGTTCGTCACCACCCATTACATGGACGAGGCCGAGCAGTGCGGCCGCATCGGCCTCATGCGCGACGGCCGGCTGGTGGCCCTGGACAGCCCGGCGGGGCTCAAGAAGTCGGTGTTCCCGGAGCCGGTCTTCGAGTTCGACCCCCTCCGGAGCCTGAGCTCCTCCGAGCTTTCGGCCTACGCGGCGCACGAGGCCTTCGCCTTCTTCGAATCCTACGGCCCGCGCTTCCACGCGGCCGCGGCCGGGCCCGAGGCGTGGGCGCGGTGGGCCCCGGAGCTGGAGAAGGTCTTCCGCATCCGGCCCATCGCCCCGTCCTTGGAGGATGTGTTCGTGCGCGTGGTGGAGGGGCGCCCATGACCTTCTCCTGGAGGCGCGCGGCGGCCGTGGCGCGCAAGGAGTGGTTCCACATCCGGCGCGACCCCTTCACGCTGGCGCTGGCCCTGGTCCTGCCCTTGGTCATGATCCTGGTCTACGGTTACGCCATCGACTTCAACATCAAGGACGTGCGGCTGGCGGTCAGCGATTCGGACCGGTCGCAGGCCTCGCGGCGCCTGATCGACACCTTCACGAGCTCCGACTATTTTCGCGTCCATCCCGTGGATTCCGCGGACGACGCGGTGCGGGATGTGGCGGCGGAGCGGGCGCGGGCAGCCCTCATCATCCCCCCGCGCTTTGAGAAGGACCTCCTGGCCGGGCGCGAGGGCCGGGCCCAGGTCCTCATCGACGGCGCCGACAACGCGACCGTGGGCCCGGTGTCGCAATATGTGGGCTCCATCCAGGCGCTCGCCTCCCGGCGCATCGCCGGCTCGGACCTGACCCCGCCCTACCAGCTGCGCACCCGCTTCCTGTTCAATCCCGAGCTCAACAGCCGGTGGTATGTGATCCCGGGCCTGACCGTGGTCATCATGGCCATCCTCTCCATCTTCCTGACCTCGTTGACCGTGGCCCGCGAGTGGGAGAACGGCTCGATGGAGCTGCTCTTGTCCACGCCGGTGCAGCCCATCGAGATTATCGCGGGCAAGGCCGCGCCCTACGCGGCGCTGGCCATGCTGGCGATGGCCTTCGTTTACATCATCGCGCGGACGGTCTTCGGCGTGCCCTTCGCCGGCCACCTGTGGGTCTTCGGCCTGGGCTGCCTGCTTTTCTTGGTCGCCTACCTGGCGCAGGGACTGCTGATCTCCGTGGTCGCCCGCCAGCAGACCATCGCGATGCAGTTCTCCATGCTGACCGGCATGCTGCCTTCCAACCTCCTGTCGGGCTTCGTTTTCCCGATCGCCAGCATGCCGAAGTTCTTCTGGTACTTCACCATGCTGCTGCCGGCCCGCTGGTTCATGGTGATCGCGCGCCGCTCCTTTCTGGAGGGCTCCGACCTGGCCCAGCTCGCCGTGCCGTTCGCCGCGCTGGCCCTCTGCGGCGCGGTCATGACGGCCCTGGCGGTGCGCCGGTTCAAGAGGACGCTGGAATGATCAACCGCACCCTGGCGGCCTTCATCAAGAAGGAGCTGCTACAGGCCCTGCGCGACCCGCGCATGAAGTTCATCCTCTTCGTGGCGCCCATCGTGCAGATGACGCTTTTCGGCGTCGCGCTCTCCAACGAGGTCAAGAATATACGGCTGGCCGCCCGCTTCGACGCCAAGGATATGGTGATGCGCCAGGTCTACGACCGGGCCATCCAGGGCGGGTGGTTCGTGCCGGCCCGGGCCGCGGGAGCCGGCACCGATGACCCCTTCGAACTGATCCGCTCCAACCGGGCTGACGCGGTGTTGGTGCCGCCGCCGGGGGGCTTTACCCGCGCCCTCGGCCGCGGCGGCGCGCCCCTGCAGCTTTTGATCGACGCCACGGATGTCAACCAGGCCCAGGCGGTCGAGGCCTACCTTAGGGCCATCATCCAGGACGTGCTGAAAGACGACGCGGGCCTGGCGCCGCCCGCCCCCACCATCCGCCTCGATGTGCGGGTCCTGTTCAATCCCTCGCTGAACACCTCCCTCTTCATGGTGCCCGGCGTGATGACGATGCTGATGGTGCTGACCACCTTGGTGCTGACGCAGATCGCCATCGTGCGCGAGAAGGAGCTGGGCACCTTTGAGATGCTGATCTCGGCGCCGGTCTCCAAGGCGGAGGTGATCTTCGGAAAGACCCTGCCCTACGTCATCATCGGCATGGCCAACCTGCCGCTCCTCCTGTTGGTGGCGGTCTTCGTCTTCCACGTGCCCATACGCGGCTCGCTGGCGGCCCTAGTCCTGGCCACTCTGGTGTTCGTCTGCACCACGGTGGCCATGGGCACGCTGATCTCGACCTTCTGCGCCAACCAGCAGCAGGCGAGCATGGGCGGCTTCCTCTTCATATTCCCGGCCATCATGTTCTCGGGCATCATCTTCCCCATCGAGAACATGCCCGCCAGCCTGCATTGGCTGTCCTTCATAGACCCGCTGGCTCACTACTTGACCCTGCTGCGCAACATCATGCTCAAGGGCGGCGACGCGCGGACCCTGGCGTGGCACATCGGCGTGCTAGCCGTGCTGGCCATCGCCAGCGGCGTGGCCAGCTTCCGTCGCTTTCATACGACGCTGTCGTAGCAGATAGAACTGCCGCTCAGACGCCGTGTGTCTGAGCGGCAGTAGCGCCGAAGGCGCCATTCTTCGCTTGGCCTAGCGCTTAGGCGCCGGGGGCTTGGGCGGTGACCAGTTCCAGGTCGAAGTTGAGCGTCTTTCCAGCTAAAGGATGGTTGAAGTCCAAGGTGATTTCCTTGGCGCCGACATCCTTGACCCGGGCCATGAAGGGCTTGCCGCCGGACTGTCCGTTGACCACCATGCCGGGCTTGAGACTGGCCACGTTTTTGAAAGATTTCTTGGGGACCTGGCGTACGCCATCCGCGCGGTAGGGGCCATAGCCTTTCTCGGGCGGGATTATGACCGATCGCTTCTCCCCTGTCCGCATCGCGGCCAGGGCTTCCTCGACGCCCGGCACGATCTGCCCGGCTCCCATGGTCACGGCCATGGGGGCCTTGCCGGCGGAGCTGTCCACCACCTGGCCGTCCACGGTCAAAGTGTAGTTGAAAGTCACCTTGGCGCCCGGAATGCTCGCTGCTGGTTTGTGCTTGCAGCCGGCCGCCAGAGCCGCCGCCGCCAGAATGACGAAAATCCCCTTCTTGTTCATTGCTATCCCCCTGAAGAAGCCAATTCCCGATGCGCGGGTGAATCTACACCGAAATTATTGCATTTTCTTTGGGTTTCGGCCAACCCAGATGACCCCGCCGCGGCCGAAAGTCGTCGTGGGGTGGGCCATGGCCTTGAGCAAGGCGCGGTCCGGCACCCAGTAGGGCTCGTACCATTCCCGGTCCACATCGAAGATGAGCACGCGCCGCCGCGCCGAGTCATAGGCCCCCACGGGCGAGATGTGCGGGTAGGGGCCGCCTTTGGCTTGGGTCAGATCGTCCTGGACGAAATGGACCAGCATGAGATCGTCCGGGCTCTTCTCATTCTGAGGATGTCCCGGGTCTAGTTGAAAAGAGTTGAGGCGATTCCCCCGGCTTGGTAGCATCAAGTTGGGACAAGAAGCACCAAAGGAGGAATCGCCAAATGGGAAGGTATCAAATTCTTCGTCGCAGGGACAGCGG
>CAIRTQ010000079.1 GCA_903881545.1 uncultured Elusimicrobia bacterium | reverse complement strand
TTGAACAACAAGATCCGCGTCATCCAGCGGCGCAGCTACGGCCTACGCGACGAGGAGTACCTGCGCCTCAAAGTCCTCACCTGCATGCTCGATCCGATATGATTTCAGGTGAAAATCACCCACTCGCTTTGGAGAAGACCCTTAATTATGTTGCGGCAACTAAGTTCGCTTCAGACGCGACTTCTCAAGGTTCTAGCCGCGCATCCGAATCACCCGCTGCCTTATCGTGATTTGGCGAAAAGAGTAGCGGTGTCATCGACAAACACCATCTCTTATCACCTCCAGGAGCTGGAGCGAAAGGGTTACCTTATACGCGATTCCGCGGATCCGCGGAACTACCAGGTGGTTGGCCGCCCTGATGCCGGTATTTCTCACCTCAATTTATATGGACTTGTTGAATGCGGACCAAAAGGTTCATTCTTGGATGATGCTGCAATTGACAAGATTGCGATTGCGACCCGTCTCATTACTTTTCCGGTAGAACAAGCTTTCTTGGTAAAGGCACATGGCGATTCCATGGAGCCAAGGATTTGTGCTGGTGACATCGTCCTTGCAAACAAGCAGGGTCACGCAGATCCGGGCCAAGTCGTGGTTTGCGTTAATGACGGAGAGGCACTCATCAAGAAATTTGTTCGCAAAAAGCACGGCGCGCTCCTTGTGTCACTCAATCCTAAGTACGATCCGATTGTTGCATCTGATGACTTCCGGATTGTTGGATTGGTTCGGAATATCGTAATGGGAACTATTTCGCAGGGTTGATTCCAAATAGGCTATGGGGCGACTTAGATACATCGGATCGAAGGCCCGGATAGTGCACGCCATCTTGGATGTCATTGGTGCCCCTGCTGGCGGGCGCTTTGTAGATGTCTTTTCGGGAACCGGGGTCGTAGGTCGGGAGGCCGCCGACCGCGGCTGGATTGTGAAGGCGAACGATCATTTGGTTTCTTCGGCGACCATTACCTTTGCTCAGCTCGTTTCGAAAGGTGATGTTCTTTTTCGGTACTGGGGAGGGTACGAGGAGGCTGTTTCCGCCCTCAACGAGGTATCTCCGGTGGAAGGTTTTATCTTTGATGAGTATGCTCCTACAGGCCGTAGCCGCTCGGGCCAGGAGCGAAAATACTTTACTCCTAAGAATGCCGCCCGCATTGACGGTATTCGTGCAGAAATCGAGCGCCTACGGCGAGCGGACAGTATCTCCGAAGGGGAGTACCGCGTCCTGCTCGCCGATCTGATGGAAGCCGCAAATCGTATCGCGAATATCGCTGGCACCTACGGCTGTTTCCTTAGTCAATTTGTTTCAGCCGCCCAGAAGAATCTGACTCTTGAGCCGCGGATATTGCGGCACGTGAAACGGGATTTTTCCGTGACCTGCGCTGATGCGTTCGCCCTTGCTGTGCGGCCGGAAGATGTGGTGTACCTGGACCCTCCCTATAACAAGCGCCAGTATGCGGCTTATTATCATGTCCTTGAAACGATTGTTGCGGGTGACAAACCCGAGGTCGGCGGCGTTACGGGTCTTCGGCCCTGGCGCGCAAAGTCCTCGCCGTTTTGTTTTAGAAAAACTGCTCTGTCTTCGTTAACAAGGCTTTGCGGGGTGCTCGGCGCGAAGGATGTCTTTATTTCCTACAGCTCTGAGGGCCACATCAATTTGAGCGATTTGGAAACCGGGCTCCGAGAAACGGGGCTTGTAACTACGATTGACCTCGGAAGCATCGGAAGATATCGACCCAATCATGTGGCTGGGCTAAAGGACTCCGTGACTGAATACCTCGTCCGTTATCAGCATCAGGAAGTAACGAAGGCAAAGCGCAGTCTGCTTGATTTGGGAGTTAGACGATGAGCCATCAGCGGCCGGTCGAGGCAACGATGCTCGATGCAATAGAGCGGCATCTGTCTATGGCTTTGAAAGGATTCCAGGGAGACGCTAGGAATCAGGCGCGTCTTGAGCTGCTCGGATTGATCTCGGCAGAAATCGGCGGTTACCATGCTGAATGGTTGGGGCCGTGGATTGGGGATGCTTCTCGCGATAAGTTAAAAATCAGAATTGCTAAGCAGATTTCTCTGTTGTTCGAGGGCCTTCCGATGGCGCCCGGGTTGGCGCTTGCCTCTCTGGCGCGCCCTGATTTCGAAGGCTATCGCAAGAGGCAGCACGGCGCTTTCTACACAGACTTTCGACTGGCTCTGCATCTCGCTGGTGGGCTGGCGCCTGAAAAGGAACGACCGAAGACGCTTCTGGATCCCGCGTGTGGAAGCGGGATGTTGCTGTGCGCAGCTACGCTTGCGCTGGCCAGGGGATCTCGAGAGATTACGGATAGCCTTCTGGCGGAAACGATCTGTGGAGCAGACCTTTCTGAGCAAGCGCTGAGGGGTGCAGCCCTATCCTTGTGCTCGATGACAAAGAGCAGACGTGTGATAGAGAATCTCGTTTCGCGGCTCCGGCGAATGGATAGCCTCGCGGCTGGAATTGCGGGATGGCGCGATTATACGAACGGGTTTGACGCCATGATCGCCAATCCGCCTTGGGAGAGAGTAAAGATCACTCGTCACGAATTCCTTCGTATGGCCGGCATCGAACGGCACTACGGGGATCGATATCGTGAGGATTTGGCAGTTGAGGGGCTTCGTCAGCGGAAGGTGCGGTTGAAGACTTATGTGGACGACTTGCGTCACGTTTTTGAGCTACAGGGTTCCGGAGACGTGGATTTGTACAAGCTCTTTATTGAGCTCATATTATCAGCTACTCGTGCTGGTGGGCGCTTTTCATTTTTGGTTCCCGCCGGGCTGATTCGCTCTCAGGGTACGCAAGCGTTGAGAGAGGTTCTGTTCGGCGTTTCATCCGAGGTAATAATTAACGTTTTCGATAATAGGTCAAGATTTTTTGCGATTGACTCGAGGTTTAAGTTTCTGTCGGTGCAGGGGATAAAGGCGAAAGAGCGAGTTGCCCGGCCTATTCAGCTGGCACATGGACATGCGACTGCCAATAAAGTGGTGCTTGAGGCTTCTGTTTCGATTCAGAGGACTCTCTTGGCGCGAATTCGTCCAGACCTCTCCCTCCCCGAAGTGCGTTCTGCCCAGGAATGGCGCCTGTTTCAAAAGATGGCACAAAAGGGCCAGCGGCTGGCTTCGCCGGAGGCAGGTTGGTCACCGGAGATTGTTCGTGAGGTTGACATGACACTCGACAGTGCCCTTTTCCGTAAGAGCGCTTTCGACGGTCGGGTCCCGCTTATCGAGGGGAGGATGGTGCATCAATATTGTTTTGGAATAAAACAGTACGTCTCTGGGACTGGGCGGCGAGCCGTTTGGCGGGCTGTTGGACCGGCGGAAAGTGTTGCGTTGCGGCCGCAATTTTATTTCCCTGTGGACCGCTTGCCCGAAGCTGTCCGAATGAGAATCGCGAGGCCACGAATAGGTTTTTGCGATATCAGCGGGCAGACGAATGAGCGTACGATGCTTGCGGCGTTGATTCCAAGGGATGTTGTGTGCGGGAACAAGGTCCCGACTGTGTCTTTTTCCTCTTCATTTCCAGAAGAGCGGATGTTCGCTTGGCTTGCGATATGCAACAGCTTCGCATTCGACTGGCTCTTGCGCCGCGTGGTAACAACCACAATTAATTTCTTCCATCTATTGGATATGCCATTCCCGGTCATAGCGCCAAAGGAACCATCTTTCCAAGCGCTCGCCAATGCCGGGCGACGGCTCAGCGAGGATAGGGCGCTCGACCCTTGGCAGCGCGCCAATCTTCGAGCTGATTTGGACCTGGGTGTCTCGGCTCTTTACGGGTTAGATGTTTCTGCATTGCGGATGATTCTAAATGACTTCCCGCTTCTCGACAGGGGACAGCCGGCACTCGCCGGAGAAGTTCGGAGTACGATTACGCGAGACTTACTTCTGATGAGATGTGCCGAGCGGGACGGGATTCCAACCAGGGACCAGCGCGAAACGCTGCATAATCGGGTGAGGGCGGCACGACTTGCGGGCGCGGTGCCTTATATTCCATCATTCTTGCGTGGCACCAAAATCGATGGTGAGAGGGATTCGTCCGGGAAAGCCGCGGATCATTTTGATCCACGAAATCCTGGCGGGAGATGTAAAGAAGCAGCAGGCCAAATCTAATCGCGCCTCATCTGGTGGGGGCGCGCGCGATCTTCGGCTGTCCCCTTGGGGCGAGTGGAATCCTACCCTGAGAAGGATGTTCGTTCTGCGCGGTCCCAAACAGGGTGTTAGGGCGGGGCAGGTCCATTGGCGGGATTCTCGCGGCCGTGTCATCTCTGAGACGATAGAATGGTGGCGTCCCACAGGGGCAAGACCTAATGAGGGTCGTATCGGCCGAATACCTGTCATTGAATCCTGGAAAGTCGATAAGGCCTCTTTTAATTCGGCGCAGGGCCGCGGACATAAGTGGTTCTGGCGGCTTGTTCTCGACAATGCTGGACGCCTTTGGGCCGACATCGTCAGGCAGGGTTCCAGCTCGATAGATTCTTTGACGAGAGCGCTGATTGATGACGCAATCGCGCGACACCAACGGGGACCTGTTGAGGGGGCAAAGGATTTTGGGCAAGAAGGTAATGGGTGCGATATCCAGGTCTCGCCAGCTGAGGAGTTGAGCGAAGTAACTGCGGCTGATAAGCCTACTCCGGAAGATCTCGCTCTTACTGATGAGCTAACTCGCGGGCAAGATATTGACGCGCTCATTGCCCGATTTGCGGAGCTTAGTCGTGATAAGCCTACAGAGGAAGTTCGGCGTACCATAACGCGTCTGAAACGAAATTACAGACTCGTTCAGGCACTAAAACGAAGATTTGGATCTGCTTGCCAGGTCGAAACCTGCCGTTTTACATTCCGTACTCGGTCAGGGGGGAGTTACTGCGAAGCTGCGCATGTGCGACCGCTTCGTGGCCGGCAGACTGGTTTAGATGTGCCAGAAAACATTCTGATTCTCTGTGCCAACCATCATAAGATGTTGGATTATGGTGCGATGCGTGTGATTTCTGCCTCAGAAGTCGAAATCGACGGACGACGCATCCGGCTTGCCCAGGCGACCTAAACAGAATCTATAGCCCAACCAGGCGCTTCGGCCATTGCGCTGCGCGGGTGGCCGAGAGCTGTGTTGCCAGCTTGTAAGGGGGACATCATGAAGACTCTCGCCTTCATATTCGGTTTGCTCATCGCCGCCTTCGCCGCCGCCGGCCTCATCGCGCCCTCCGGCCTCAACTGGATCGCCGAACACGCCGTCACTCCCCGCGTCTTCTACTTCGGCGCCGTGGTTAGGATCGCCATGGGCCTCGTCCTGATTTCAGCCGCATCGGCATCCCGCGAGCCCAAGGCCATCCGGGTCCTTGGTTACATCATCCTGATCGCCGGGATAGTGACCGCTTTCGTCGGCCTGCTCGCGATAGACCGCGCTCACGCCATCATCGCGTGGTGGCTCAAGCAAGGCGCCGACGGCATCCGGCTCACCGCCTTCCCCATGCTGGTCATGGGCGGCTTCGTCACCTGGGCCTGCGCCCCCGTCCGGCGCGCCTAGTTCTTCCCCGTCAAAGCGCAACCTGGCGCCGGATGGTTGAGGAATAGTATCATCGGAAGGCAAGCAACCCAGGGGGCAGAGATGGCCACGGAACAGCGGCGCCGGAAGCAGGGCTTCACCTTGATCGAGCTACTCGTGGTCGTGCTCATCATCGGCATACTCGCTTCCATCGCCATCCCGCAATATTTCAGGATCGTGGAGAAGGGCCGCTTCGCGGAGGCCACCTCCTGGGTCGACGCCGTCAGGTCCGCCCAGGAACGCCTGCTGGTCAAGGGCGGCTCCTACTGCACCTCAGGCAATTACAGTTCCTGCACGTTCGATGTGGATCCGGGCTCCATGAGATATTTCACCACCAGCGCCCTGGGCGTCGGCTCGGCCGGAACCACCGGCATGGGCGGCTGGACCATCACCCTCACGCGGCAGGCTCCCTTGCCCGGCCTCTACAGCAACTACAGCCTCACCTATGACCGCAACGCCTCGTCGCCCATGACGTGCAGCAACTCGTCGTGCGTCAACGACCTGATGCCCTAGCTCCCGGCGGCGGACTCTCCCGGGCCCTTATGAGACACATCTCCGGAGCACTCGTTTTCGTCGTCGCCGCGTTGAGCCTGTCGTTGGCCCGCGCCTACGAGCCCCTCCCGCCCGTGGTGGACCCGGCGGCCATCGACCGCACCGCCGACCCCTGCCAGGACTTCTACCGGTTCACCTGCGGCAACTGGCTCAAGGAGCATCCCGTCCCCGCCGACCAATCCCGCTGGTTCCGCTTCGATGACCTCGACGAGCACACCCGCGCCGTGCTCCGCGACATACTCGCCCAGGCCGCCGCCGAAAAAGACCATGCCTCCCCCAGCGTCCGCAAGATCGGCGATTACTACGCCGCCTGCATGGACGCTCCTGCCATCGAAGCCAAAGGCTTGGCCCCCCTGCGGCCCGAACTTGACCGCATCGCCGCGCTCCAGGACAAGGCGGCCCTGCCCGCTGAGATCGCCCGCCTGCACGAACTCGGCACCAACGCCCTTTTCAGCTTCAGCGCGGCCCAGGACTACACCGACGCCGGCCAACAGATCGCCCAGGCCGACCAAGGCGGCTTCGCCCTGCCCGACCGCGACTACTATCTCCTGGAAGAATTCCAGGCCGAGCGCGCCGCCTACCTCGCGCATCTGCGCAAGATGTTCAGACTGCTGGGCGATTCCCCAGAGCAAGCCGCGGCCGAGGCCGACGCAGCGCTCAAGGTCGATACCATCCTGGCCACGGCCGCCATGGGCCGCGTGGAGCGCCGCGAACCCAAGAACGTCCATCACAAGATGGACATCGTGGGTTTCGAAAAGCTCACGCCGTCGTTTATGTGGAAAGACTACCTGGCCGCGGCCAAGGCGCCGGCTTTCGCCAGCCTCGACGCCGCGGATACCGGATTCTTCTCCGGGCTGGAGCCGTCCTTGCGCAATATCCCTCTCGGCGAATGGAAGTCGTACCTGCGCTGGAGCCTCCTCCATGGCTCGGCCGCCATGTTGCCCCAGGTTTTTGTGGCCGAGGACTTCGACTTCTTCGGCAAAAGGCTCGGCGGCCAGAAGGAGCTCAAGGCGCGCTGGAAGCGCTGTGTGGACCTCGCGGACCAAGGCTTGGGCGAGGCTTTGGGCCGTGAATATGTTGCCAAGGAATTCCCGCCCCAGGCCAAGGAGCGCGTTTTGGGCTTGGTCCGCGCCGTGGAAAAGGCCATGGCGGCCGATATTCATGATTCCCCCTGGATGGGCGAGGCCACCAAGCAGAAGGCGTTGGAGAAGTTGGCCGGCCTGGCCAACAAGATCGGCTATCCCGACAAGTGGCGGGACTACTCGGCGCTCGATATCGTCCCGGGCGATGCCATGGGCAATTCGCGGCGCGTCGCGGCCTTCGAGTTCCGCCGCCAGCTCGCCAAGATCGGCAAGCCCGTGGACCGCGGGGAGTGGTACATGAGCCCGCCCACGGACAACGCCTACTACGACCCGCAGATGAACGACATCAACTTCCCGGCCGGCATCCTCCAGCCGCCCAACTTCGACCTCAAGGCCGACACCGCGGCCCTCTTCGGCGCCTTGGGCGCCACGGTCGGACATGAGCTGACGCACGGCTTCGACGACGAGGGCCGGCACTACGATAGCCAGGGCAATCTCAAGGATTGGTGGACCGAGGCGGACGGCAAGGCCTTCGAGGCCCGGGCCCAGGGCTTTGTGACTGAGTACTCCAAGTTCGTCACCTTGCCGGACCCCAAGGACCCGGCCCAAAGCGTCAGGCTCGACGGCAAGCTGACACTGGGCGAGAACATCGCCGACAACGGCGGCCTGATGCTGGCCTACATGGCCCTGCTGGACACGCTAGGCAAGGAAACAGGGCCGAAGCTCGACGGCTTCGACGCCGTCCAGCGCTTCTTCGTCAGCTACGGCCAGAGCTGGTGCTTCAACCAGACCGACGAGGCGGCCAAGAAGGCGGCCAAGGTGGACCCGCACTCCACCGGCCGCTTCCGCGTCAACGGCGTGGTTTCCAACATGCCGGAGTTCGGCCGGGCTTTCTCATGCCCGGCGGGCTCGCCCATGACCCCGCAAGCGGTCAACCGCGTCTGGTGAAGGGAAGGGTACGATGCCTTGTATTTCTTCAGTCCGACTGAAGAAATGCAAGGCATTCTATTTCATGTGCCGGCGCCGAGCCTGGTAGGGGCGGGCCTTAGTAGTCGTTGCCCGGCCGGCGGTTATCCTTTAGTCGGGCGCGCCGGTTCTTGTCCTGCATCGTGCGCTCCTTGGACCGGCGGCTGGGCTTGCGATTGCGCCTGCGCTCCAGCTCCGCGGCATGCACGCGCCGCGCTTTGGCCTCGGCCTGCCGCGCCGCGAGCTTCGCGGCCAGCCGTTGGCGCGCCAGCCAGCGGTTCTGCGCCTGGGAGCGCGAGTCGGTGACCCGCACGCTGAGCCCGGTGGGCAGGTGGGTCAGCAAGACCCCAGTCTCCACCTTGTTGACGTTCTGCCCGCCCGGGCCCGAGGCGCGCAGGAAGGTCTCGCGCAGGTCGGCTTCGCGCAGGATATGCTCTGCCATCGTCGAGAGTATATCAAAAGAGTCTTTCCTGTATTGCCCGCGGCTTTCGTTGTATAATCACTAATATATCGTATGCCCGGCCACGCCCCCGACGCCCTGCTCGAAGAGACTTTGGCCTCCTTGCGGGGGCTCCTCGGGCCGGATCTGGACCGCCTCCGCGTCGAGAGGGCCGTGGTCGGCATCGTCTGCTCCGGGGTCCTGCTTTCGGACGGCTCCGGAGGCACGGCCGGCACGCCCCGGCCGGAGGATTGCTGCGCCGCATTCGACCGGCGCCAACCGCCACCCGGCGCCATCGTCGGCCTGCCGGTCCGTAAGCTCTTCGATCCTTGGCCAGAGGAACCTTACGCCCACTCCTTGGCGGTGGCCTCGCTCTGCGCGCTCTCCGCGCAATGGCTCAACGCGGACCGATACCGTGCCGTATTCGACTGCGATGCTTTGGATCTCGTGGAGTTCAAGGCGGGAATGAAGGTCGTCTTGGTCGGGGCCTTCCACTCCTACATCGAACGCATCAAGGCCGTCGCCGGGCTGGACCTCAAGGTCCTGGAACTGCGGCCGGATGCCCTGCGCGAGGAGGATATGCCCTTCTTCGTCCCCGCGGAGCGTGCCGCCGAGGTCTTGTCTGCGGCCGACGCGGTCATCATGACCGGGCTCACCGTTGCCAACGGGACGGTCGAGGGTCTGCTGCGCCTGGCGCGGCCAGGGGCCTTCAACGTCGTGGTCGGGCCGACCGGCAGCATTTTGCCCGACGCGCTCTTCCGCCGGGGCGCGAAGATGGCCAGCGGCTGCGTCTTGACCGATCCGGGCGCCGCGCTGGACCTATTATCCCAGGGCGCCAGCGCGCGGCATCTCTACGGACGATGCGCCCGTAAGGTAAACCTCCTGCCGCGATGACCCCGGCCCAGAAAGACGCCCTGTGGCGCAAGGCTGCCGTGCTGGGCAGTCTTTGGGCCGCCTCCGAGATCGTGCTCGGCAGTTTCCTCCACAATGCGCATGTCCCCCTGGCGGGGCACCTGCTGACCGGCATCGGCGTCATCATCCTGGTGGCAGGCCACAGGCTCTGGCCGGAGCGCGGCCTGCTGTGGCGGGCGGGCTTGGTCTGCGCGGTCATGAAGTCGGTCTCGCCCAGCGCGGTCATCATGGGTCCCATGATCGCCATCGCCATGGAAGCGTTCCTTTTAGAAGCCGGAGTGTTCCTGGCCGGGGCTACGCCCGTGGGCTATCTCTTGGGCGGCGGTTTGGCCATGTCCTGGCCATTCCTCCATCAGACCGGGAACCTCGTCATCATGTACGGCACGGACACCGTGGCCGTGTATCTGCGCGGCTTGGAGCAGGTCCGGGCTTGGACCGGCCTGCGCTCCGCCAATCCCTGGACACCGCTCGCCATTCTTGGGGCCGCGCACTTCTTGGGCGGCAGCCTGGCCGCGGCCCTGGGCCTGCGCGTCGGGCGCGAGGCGCCCGCGCGGACGGCCGCCTCACCCTCCCGTCTGCCAGCGGCGCCCCGGCCCCAGCCCGCTGAAGCCCGCGCCTACTCCCTGACGGCGCTGGCCCTGCACGCCGCCTTCGTCATCGCCGCCATGTCGCTGGGGCACAAGGTCTCCCTGGCGGCGTGGTTCGGAGTCTGCATCGCTTACGCGGCCGTCTGCGCCTGGGCCTATCCGCGTGTGGCCAAAAAGCTCAAGCGGTTCGGCCTGTGGTCCAGCGTCCTCGCCGTGGCGGTCCTGGCCGGCTTGCTGTTGGGGCGCTGGCAGGCGGGCCTGCGCATGGGCCTGCGGGCCATCCTGCTGACCTTGGCCTTCGCCTGCATCGGCGTCGAATTGCGCAACCCACGCCTGCGCGCCTGGATGGAGCGCCGCGGCGGGCGCATCTTCTTCGACGCTTTGGAGCTGGCTTTCGATACCTTGCCGGGGGTGCTGGCCGGCCTGCCCTCCGGCGCGGAGCTGCTGCGCCGGCCCGTGGAGTGCCTGCGGGCGGCGATTTCCGCGGCGCCGGACCTGCTGGCCGTCCGGAAGCCCGGGCGGGTCTTCTTCATCACGGGGGAGTCCGGCTCCGGAAAATCCAAGATGGTGGCTGCTTTGGCCGACTCTTTGCGGCAAGAGGGAGCGTCCGTGGGCGGGCTCCACGCTCCGGGCTTCTGGGAGGGGGGCCGGCGCGGCGGGTTCGACCTCGTGGACCTGCTCACCTCGGAAAGGCGGCCTTTGTGCCGCACCGAGGGGCCGCGGGACTGGACGGCCCTGGGGCCGTTCCGGTTCTCCCCCGACGGCATCGCTTTTGGCCAACAGGCCTTGGACGCCGCGGGCCGGCGCGACGTGGACGTGCTGATGGTCGACGAGGTGGGCTATCTGGAGCTCCAGGGCCAAGGCTGGGCGCGGCAACTCGACACACTGGCTTTCGTCCGCGAGAAACCCATGGTCTGGGTGGTGCGGGAATCCCTCGTCGAGGAAGTCAGGAAGCGGTGGGGTTTGGCCGATGTGCGGATCGCGCGGGCCGGGACCGCGGAGCAGGCGCGGGAGCTTTTGGCCGAGCTCCGCCGGGCGCCCGCCCCAGCCGCTTGATCAAGGCGGCGAACTCTTTCTTGGCGTAGCGCTCGACCCGCTCGTGGCCGCGCACGAAGCCGGCGAGGAATTCTTCGGCGAAAGGGGTCAGCTCCGCGCCGCCCTGGTCGGCCCCGCCGCGGCAGCGCACCAAGAGGGGGCGGCCGAGATGGCGCTCCAGGCGCTTGAGGATGAAATGCGCCTTGGCGTAGGACATGTCCATGTCCTGCGCGGCCTGGCTGATGGAATGGAGCTTGCGGATCCGGCTTAAAAGCCAGACCAGCCCGATGCCCATGAACGGCTCATGGCGTCCGTCTGCGAGGCTGATTCTGACGCGCGCTTCCATCCCGGCAGATGGTAGCAAAAAGCGCGCGGCGCGGGCCCCGGCCCGTCAGAAGCTCCAGGTGACGGCGCCCCTGAGGTAGCGGCCCGGCGCCATGTCGGCGTAGGGACCGTTGGCGGGGCTCTCCTGATAGCGGTTGTCGAGCGCGTTCTCCAGGGCCAGCGAGATCGTGGCGTGCTGGCCCAAGGGCCGCCAGAGCTTGAATCCCAGCGTGGAATAGGGGCTGATGGGCACGGTGTTGGCGTCGTCGTAGAACTGCGCGCCCTTGAAGCGCCAGGAGGCCGCGGCGTTGACCCAGAAGAAGCGCCAGGCGAAGACGGCGCCGGCCTGGTGCAGGGGCGCGTCGGCCAGGTATTTGCCTTCGCGGCCCGTGTTGCCCAGGAAATGGCGGATGCGCGAACTGTCGAAGGAGTAGCTGGCGGAGAGTGTCGCCGGGCCGGCCGAGTAGGAGGCCTCGGCCTCGGCGCCCAGGATGTCCACGGCGGTCACGTTCTGGCTCTGGTAGATGCAGGGCTTGCCTCCGCACTGGCCGCCGCTGAACCCCGTGGCGGGCGCGTTGGTGTTGACGGAATAGATGAAGTCGCGCGCCCAGGAATAATACACGCTGGGAGAGAACTTGAAACCGGCCAGGGGCGTGTAGTCGGCGCCCAGCTCATAGGTGTCCACGCGCTCCGGTCGGAGGTTCGGGTTGGCCAGCATGAGGAACTGGGTGGAGCCCTTGCCCTTGAGCAGGGTCTCCACCATGTCTTCGAGGTTGGGCTGGCGGAAGCCCTGGGAGTAGGAGAGGTAGGCGCTGAGATCATCGCCGAGACGCTGGCGGGCCGAGCCGCGCCAGGTGAGCGAGCCCCAGTTCTGCGCCGGCAGGGGACCGCTGACCGTGGCCCAGCTGGGATTGGTGGGATTGTTGTAGGACCCTTGGTAGAAGCGGGCCGCGTCGTAGCGCAGGCTCGCCAATACCGTAGGCAGGCCGTCGCCGAGCGTCGCGTCGTCCTGCAGGTAGAAGGCGTAGGTGTCCATCTTGCCGGCGTCCACAATGTCAACGTTGGAGCGGTCGATGCCGTTGACCCGGCCGGCCTTGAACTCGCCGCCCAGGGTGAGCTTCTGGCCCAGGCCGAGGGGCTGGGTGACGCTGCCGGAGACGTTGTAGTCCCGGCGGTCCACGGTGGTGTCGATGCGCGAGTAGGCGGAGGGGGTGCCAGACTCGCTCAGCCTCCCGTAGAGTTCCTGCTGGCGGTAGGCGAGCAGGCGCCAGGACCCGTCGCCGAGCTGCCCTTCGGCGCTGAGGCGGTGGGTCTCGGTCGGGAACATCCGGCTGACCCCTTCCGGGGCCAGGATGCGCATGCCCTCGCCGCGCCGGTCGTCGGAATTCGTGTACTCGTACTCGAGCCGGCCGCCCTTGAAGTCCCAGCCCGCTAAAGCCGCTCCGTTGTTCTCCTGGTAATACCTCTTGATGGTCGTGGAGGTCGGCGCCGGGTTGGAGATATATCCGTCGCTATGGGCGAGGGCGCCCCAAACGCGGGTGTAGAGGCCCTCAAGGGGGCCCGAGGACTTGGCCGCGGCGAGGGCGCCGGCCTTCTCGGTGTTGTAGCTGGCGGCCTCGGCCAGGGCATAGCCCTCCAGCTTCCGGCCGGGCCGGCGCGTGATGACGTTAATGACCCCGCCGATGGCGCTGCCGCCGTAGATGGAGGAGCCCGGGCCCTTGAAGACCTCGATGCGGTCGACCAGCTCGACGGGGATGCGGTTCCAGTTGACCTCGCCGGTGGCGGCGGTGTTGATGGGCACGCCGTCGAGCAGGACCAGGGTGCGGCCCTGCTGGGCCGAGGACATGCCGCGCAAAGACACCACGCTCTTGAAGGAATAGTCGCCGTCCGCCCGGGCCTGGGTCACGCCGGCCACGAAGGCCAGGGCCTCGTCGATCGTCTCGATGGACTCGCGCTGGAGGTCCGCCGCGGTGACCACCGTGACGCGGGCGGGCAGGTCCTGTGCCGGCCGCTCGTAGCGGGTCGCGGTCACCACGATGTCCTCAGGCAGGGCAAGGTCCTGCGCCGCGGCCGAAGAGGAGAGGAGGAGCAGGGCTGCCGCCGCGTGGAGTCTTTTCATGGGCGATATATATTCTTAAATATATCGCTGGCGCGTCAACCCCGGCCCCGCCCGCGGCGGCGCGGTGGCGCAACGCGCGCGCAAATTGGTATTTTGTAGGACGCCTCGGGCGCGCAAAACACGGATTTCAGGAGCTTTTCATGGCTATCAAGATTGACGGCAGGTCGCTCAAGATCGAAGACGTGGTCGCGGTCGCGCGGCGCGGCGAGAAGGTGGAGCTGTCCCCCGAGGCCTTGGAGCGCATCAAGCGCTGCCGCGGCATGTTGGAGAAGAAGATCGCGGCGCACGAGATCATGTACGGGGTCAACACCGGCATCGGCGAGTTCTCCGAGGTGGTTTTAAACGACGAGCAGGTCCAGCAGTTCCAGCGCTACCTCATCTACAACCACGCGGCCGGCATCGGCAAGCCCTGCCCCATCGAGCATGTGCGCGCGGCCCTGCTCTCCCGCATCAACGTCCACGCCCGGGGCCATTCCGGCTGCCGGCCGGAGATCACCTTGACCTACGTGGCCATGCTCAACCAGGGCGTCACCCCTGTGGTCTGCGAGAAGGGCAGCGTGGGCGCCTGCGGCGACCTCTCCCCCATGAGCCAGGCCGCTTTGACCTTGATGGGCGAGGGCGAGTGCTTCTACAAGGGCGAGCGCATGCCCGCGCAGGCCGCCTTGGATAAGGCGGGCATCAAGGTCCCCGGCCTGCAGGCCCGCGACGGCCTGGCCGCCATCAACGGCTCTAACCTCATCACCGGCATGGCCTGCCTGGCACTCTACGACGCGGAGCGCTGGATCAAGCAGGCCGAGATCGCCGCGGCCATGAGCCTGGAGGCTCTGCTGGCCAACATGAAGCCCTACGACGCCCGGCTTCACGAGCTGAGGGGCTTCCCCGGGGCCATCACCAGCGCGGCCAACATCCGCGCCATGGTCGAGGGCTCGGACCTGGTCACGGGCAAGATCAAGGTCAAGGTGCAGGACGCCTACTCCATGCGCTCGACGCCCCAGGTCATCGGCGCCCTGCGCGACCACGCCGCGTACACCCGCCGCCAGGTTGAGATCGAGCTCAACGCCGTGGCCGACAACCCCATCTTCCTGCCGGAGACCGACACTGTGCTGACCGGCGCCAACTTCCAGGGCACGCCGGTAAGTATGCCGCTGGACATGTTGGGCGCGGGCGTGACCATGGTCAGCGTCCTCTCCGAGCGGCGCTTGAACCGCCTCTTGAATCCGGCCCTGAGCGTGAAGCTGCCCGCCTTCCTGACCAAGGGGGCCGGCATGTTCTCGGGCCTGATGCTCAGCCAGTACACCGCCGACACCCTCATCGTGGAGCAGCGCATACTCAGCGCTCCGTCCTACGTGCAGTCCATCCCGGCCGCGGCCGACCAGGAGGACTTCGTGAGCATGGGCATGAACGGCGCCCTGAAGACCCGGCAGATATTGGACAACGCCTTCGGCGTGCTCGGAATCGAGTTCATCGCCGCGGCCCAGGGCCTCGACTTTCGGGAATTCACCCCCGGCAAGGGCACGCGCGCCGCGAAGGCGGCGGTGCGCAAGGTGGTGGAGCACCTGGATGTGGACCGGCCTTTGTTCCCCGACCATAACGCCATGGCCGCGGCGGTGGAGCGCTGCGCCGTGCTGGAAGCGGTCGAGGCCGAGATCGGGCCCCTTAAGAGCTCCTGGCAATCCTAAGAAGCCTTTAAGATTGAACTGCCGCTCAGACGCACAGCGTCTGAGCGGCAGTCGCGCCGAAGGCGCCATTCCCCGCGTGGCCTAGCGTACCTGGTTGTTCCGACCCGCTTCGCGGGTCGGTTGCGCCCGGCAAACGGCCGCCGGGCGCTCGCGGGACGGACTTTCCTAGTTCGCGGCCGGTGCGGCCGGCTCGTGCTCGTGGCGCTTGACGCGCCGCGCGTCCCAGAAGATGTAGGAGCAGAACAGGCCCAGCATCACCAGCGCCATCCAGTTGCCCCAGTAGCCGTCGTTGGCCAGGTCGGGCAGGATGCGCACGCTGTGCTCCTTCTCTATCCACTTGATGAGCGAGGCGACCACGCCGATCAAGGCGCCGCCGGCCACCAGGCCCGATGAGATCAATGTGCCGCGCTCGTTGTACTGGGCGGACAGCCTCTTGTCCTTTCCCGCGCTCTTCTGCACCAGCCAGGACACGGTGCCGCCGACCAGCATGGGGAAGTTGATTTCGAGCGGCAGGTACATGCCCAGGCCGAAAGCCAGGGGCGAGACCCCCAGCATGTTCATGACCACCGAGATCAGGGCGCCCATGGCGTAGAGGAACCAGGGGGCCCCGGTGGACATGATGCTGCCGATGACCGCGGCCATGGCGTTGGCCTGGGGCGCGGGCAAAGGATGCGGGAACTCGATGCTCTTGTTGAAGCCGTAGGTGTGCGCCAGGACCACGATGACCGCGGCCGTGACGATGGAGGCCACCACGGAGCCGGCGACGTTCGCCCATTGCAATCGGCTGGGCGTGGCCCCGACCCAGTAGGAGATCTTCATCTGGGTGATGAGCGAGCCCGACATGGACAGGGCCGTGCAGACCACGCCGCCGACCAGCAGGGTGGCCACCATTCCCTCTGGGCCGACCAGGCCGGCCTTGGTCATCATGATGGTGGTCAAAAGCAAGGTCAGCATGGTCATCCCCGAGATCGGGGTGACGCTGATGGTGGCAATGGCATAGGCCGAGACGCTGTTGAACAGGAACGCCAGCACCAGCGTGCTGGCCAGCCCGGCGCAGGCCAGGAAGAACGGATTGGCCTGGCCGCTCAGCACCGAGTAGCGGAAATAAAGCCAGATCGCCGCCAGGGTCACCAAAGTGAGGGCGACCGCCAGGGTCATGGGGATGTCCCGGTCCACCCGCTCGCTGCGGTGGCCGTGGCCGGTCTGCGCCTTCAACGCCTTGGCCAGCCCCTCGACGGTGGACTTGTAGATGATGGGGATGAACTTGATGATGGCGATGATGCCGGCCATGAAGATGGCGCCGATGCCGATCATGCGCGAATAGCCGGAGTAGATGTCGGAGGCGCTCATGGCGGCGAACTTGGTCCCGCCGGAGAGGTCGCCGAAGTGCGCGATGAGCGGCACCAGGATCAGGGTGGAGAGAAAGCCGCCCGCGGACATCATCAGGCAGTATTCCATGCCCACGATGTAGCCCATGGCGGTGATGGCGGCGCCGGTGTTGGTCGAGAACACGGCCTTGAACTTGTTGGTCATGGTGTCGCAGGTCCCCACCAGCTCGGTGGAGAAGGTCTCGCGCCAGGCGCGCAGGGTCACGGCCAGGAAATCATAAGCCCCGCCGATGACCATGGTGTAGATCAGGACCAAGGCGTCGCGGCCGCCCTTGTTGCCCGCCACCAAGACTTCCGTGGTGGCGGTGGCCTCGGGGAAGGGGAACTTGCCGTGCATGTCGGAGACGAAATAGCGCCGCAGGGGGATGAGCAGCATGACCCCCAGCACGGAGCCCAGGAATGGGATGAAGAACAATTGGAACAGGTTGGTGTGCTTCTCCAGGCCCATGACATAGAGGGCGGGCAATACGAACACGGCGCCGCCGGCCACGATGCCGGAGGTGCTGCCGATGGCGATGATCATGACGTTCTCAAGGATGGTGCTGGGGCGCTTGTAGGCCAGGGACAGCCCCACGGCCAAAATCGAGATCGGGATGGCGGCCTCCAGGCCGTTGCCGGTTTTGAGCGTCAGGTAGGTGATGGCGCCGGAGAACACCACGCACATGATGAGGCCCAGGATGACGGAGCGCCAGGATATTTCTTCCACTTTCTCCGAGGAGGTCACCAGCGGGATGTATTTCTCCCCCGGGGCCAGCGGCCTGCGCGCGTTCTCCGGCAATCCCAGATGTTCTTGGGCCATTATGAGGTCTCCTCGTGCGTGAATGTGCGTTTCCGGCGGGGACTATCATACCAAAAGCCGGGCCGCGCCTTGGTGTTGTATGATATCCGGGCAGACTGGGAGGTCCGCTCATGGCCGAATGCGCGCAGAAGGCGTCCAACCTCAAGGAGTGCAATTGCTCCTACGACTGCTCCAAGAAGGGGAAATGCTGCGAGTGCGTCTCCTTCCACCGCGGGATGGGACAGTTCCCAGCCTGTTTCTTCACGAAGAAAGGGGAGCGGACCTATGACCGCTCATTCGCGGCTTTGGTCCGCGACAGGGAGTGATCTATGCAGGAAGCTGAGAGCGTCTTTAAATTGATGGCGGAAGCCATGGCCGGCTGCCGCGGCGCGGCGCTGGTGACCGTGATCTCGGCGGATGGTTCCACGCCGCGGGAATGCGGGGCCGGAATGGTGGTCTACGAGGACGGCGCCACCGCCGGCACCGTGGGCGGGGGGATGCTGGAGAATCTGGCCGTGGCGGCCGCCAAGAAGGCTCTTAAGGAAGGGACCAGCCGAAAGGTGACCATGGACCTGACTCCCAAAGGCATCGGCATGGAGTGCATGGGCCGGGTGGAGCTTTTCATCGATGTGCATAAAGTCGACCTCAAGCTGCTCATCGTGGGCGGCGGGCACGTGGGCCTCAAGATCGCCGAGGCCGCGGCCATGGCGGGCATCCCGCATCTGGTGGCCGACGACCGGGCGGAGTACGCTAATCCGGAGCGGTTCCCGCAGGCGTCCCGCATTTTAGTGGAGCGGCCGGACAAGGCCGTGAAGCTGGCCGGCGTGGACAAGAAGACCTATGTGATCATCGTGACGCGCGGCCATGCCTTGGACAAGGAATGCCTGGCCGCGGCCATGAAGACGCCCGCGCCCTACATCGGCATGATCGGCAGCAAGAGCAAGGTGCCTTCCGCCTACAGATTCCTGAACCGCAAAGGTCTGCATCCGGAGAAGGACCGCCGGGTCTTCGCGCCCATCGGGCTTAACTGCGGGGGGAAGTCTCCTGGGGCCATCGCCATCGCGGTTTTGGCCGAGATCCTTGCCGTGCACCACGGCCGGGACGGCAAGCACATGCGCATCCCGCCGGTCTGATCTTCGGCGCTGGGCTTTTGCGATCGACTGCGCCGGGAGATACTCAGGCGCCTGCGCAGGCTCAACGCCATCCCCGAGGACATGGCCGAGAACATGCTGGCTTGGCCCAACTCGGGCTTCTCCGTGCACGCCGAGGTATTCGTGCCTCCGGGCGACCGCAAGGGGCTGGAACGGCTGCTTTATTACTGCGCCAAGCCGGCGCTCTCGCCCATGAAGCTGTCGTATTCGCCCAAGAAGAGCCTGGTGGTCTACCGGAGCGAGGCGAAGAACGGGCTGGCCTTGCCTTTGTCGTTCGAGCCGGTGGAGTTCCTGAGGCGGTGGGGCCTGCTGATCCCGCCGCCTCGCAAGAACTTGCTGCGCTATTATGGGGCGTTGGGCCCGAACTCGAAGCTGCGGCCTTTGCTGGTGGCCGCGGCGAGCCGGGGGGCGGCCAAGGCGCGGCTGCGCGCCAGGGTGGATGGGGTCAAGGAAGAGGTCAGCGCGAGCCTGCGTTCTTGGGCCGCGTGCCTGAGCCGCGTCTTCGAGGTGGACCCGTTGGTGTGCCCAAGATGCGGCGAGACCATGGTCGCGGTGGCAGCCATACTGAAGGACGCTGAAGTCACTAGGATACTGGAATACCTTGGTCTGCCGGCGGAATTCCCAACGGCGAAGCCGGCGAGGACCAAGCTGGCGGAGGTCATGCTCGGCCCGCCGGGGGACGAGTGCCAGCTCGACCCGAGAACCGATTTATACGAAGCAGTCGACGTTCCTCCGGCCGATGATTTCCACGCGGCTTAGGCACGGCTCTGCCTCGATGCTGGCCGCCTGACCTTTTGACTCCGATCCCGGAGTGTACTCCTATCGAATTTTAGAGTATGATAGCGGGCCAGGCTCCCTGGGGGCCTGAACGGGAGCATCAACTCACGCTAAGCTCGATTATGTTTCCCGGATTACGCGTTTATCCTCCCTACATTTAGTCACTCCGGGTAGAGGACGTTGATGAAGGCCTGGTCCACGCCCTTGGTCCGGCGCACGGCGCGGGTGACGATCGCCTTCTCTTGATAGCTGTTGACCATGCCGGAGATGGTGACCACGCGGGAGATGACGTCGATGGTGAGGTGGCTGATGTCCAGGTCCGGCTGGCCGCGCAGGGCGGTCTCGACGCGGGCCTTGATGCCGGCGTCAGTCATATCCAGGGGCTGGACGTTGGACATGCAGGCGCAGAGGCCGAGGATGACGGAAACGGCCAGCGGGCGCAACCAACAGCTCATGTCAGGGAATATATCTTTTTGGCGGCAGGGGGGCCAAGCCTTCGGATTGATCAGGTGGCTTTGCCGAGGGCCTTGATAACCCTACACATCGTCTTGCGTTTGCTTGGAGATGCGTTGCGAATGATTGAGGCAATTTGGTGCATTTCGCGGCAGGGGTCTTTTTGTTTTCCGGAAATTCCGCCAAAGAGTTCTGAGATTGACAATTCCAGGGCGTTGGCTAGCCGCTCGATAGTCGTCAGGCTCGCTTTCTTGCGGTTCTGCTCGATATAGCTCAAGAACCCGGTGCTGATATTGGCTGCGGCGGCCAGTTGTTCCAAGGTGAGGCCTCGGCGATCTCGTTCGGCCCTTATGCGATTGGCCAAGAGTTCATAAATCCCCCTCGCCATCCGTCCTCCTTTAGGTGGATGGCTATTGTAGGTTAGGCGCTGTGGGGGTTGAAATGAGGATGTCCCGGGGCTAGTTGAAAAGAGTTGAGGCGATTCCCCCGGCTTGGTAGCATCAAGTTGGGACAAGAAGCACCAAAGGAGGAATCGCCAAATGGGAAGGTATCAAATTCTTCGTCGAAGGGACAGCGGTCGCGTGAAGGGAGTCAGTCGG
>CAIRTQ010000078.1 GCA_903881545.1 uncultured Elusimicrobia bacterium | reverse complement strand
CCTGGGCGTCAAGATCGAGGACATCGCCCTGGCCCTGCGCACCATGGTCAGCGGCGACGAGACGATCACGAAATACAAGGAAGGCGACGAACTCTACGAGGTGCGCATCCGCGTGGACAAGCAGTTCCGCGACCGCAAGGAGGTCGTGGGCGCCCTGTATGTGCCTTCCTCGAAGGTCGGGCTGGTGCGATTAGACAATGTGGCTAGGCTGGTGGAAGACACCGGCCCCTCCCAGATCGACCGCATGAACCGCCAGCGGCAGGTGGGCATCATGGCCAACCTGGCGGGGGTCCCCCTGAGCGTTGCCATCGCCAAGGCCGACGCCGCGATACGCGCCCTGCACATGGCGCCCGGCTACACGAGCGGCATGGAGGGCAAGTCCAAGGAGATGGGCAAGATGCTCCGTGAGTTCCTGCTGGCCTTCTTCCTGGCCGCCATCTTCATGTACATGATCCTGGCCTCGCAGTTCGAGGATTTTCTGCATCCGGTGACCATCATGCTTTCTTTGCCTTTGGCCATCCCATTCGCGGTTCTCTCCCTGCTCGCGCTCAACCAGTACCTGACCATCTTCTCCATCATGGGGCTGTTCATGCTCTTCGGCATTGTGAAGAAGAACGCCATCCTGCAGGTGGACTACACCAACACCCTGCGCCGCCGGGGCATGGGTCGCGACGAGGCCATGCTCGAAGCCAACAAAACCCGCCTGCGGCCCATCCTCATGACCACCTTGGTGCTGGTGGCGGCCATGATCCCCGTGGCCGTCAGCCGCGGGCCCGGCTCGGCCAACCGCGCCACCATGGCGGTGGTGATCGTCGGCGGGCAGGCCCTGTGCCTGCTGATCACTCTCCTTATCGTGCCCGTTGCCTACTCCCTGTTCGACGACGCCGGCGTCTGGTTGCGCCGGCGCGGGCGCGGGGTTTCCTGAAGGTCGGCTGCGGCGCCAGAATCCTTTTGCGGCTTTCCGCATCCAAAGAGCAGGAGAATAATGCATGATTTCGGTAAGAACAATGTTTTGGGTGGTTTTGGCGTTGGCGCTGTGTCCCGCGGTCCCCGTCCGGGCCGGCGGCTATTCATTGGGCGCGGCCGTGGACGCCGTTCTGCGCCGGAGCCCCGGCGTGGCTGGCGCGGGATATCGTGTCCAGGAGGCCGAAGCCGCCCTGCGCCAGGTCCAGATGAAGCGTTTGCCGAGCCTGGCGTTGGAAAGCTCCTTCACCCGGAGCGACAATCCGGTCTATGCCTTCGGGACCTTGCTGGACCAGAAGGCCTTCACCGCGGCGGATTTTAGCCTCAACAGCCTGAACAACCCTAGCCTCCAGAGCAACTTCAGGAATTATTTCGAGGTCGGGGTGCCGCTGTTCACCGGTTTCGAATTGCAGAGCCACGAGCGGCTTGGCCGCCTGGGGCGGGACGCGGCCTCCAGCGGGGCTGAGCTGGCGGGGCAGGCCGCGCGCTACGCGGCAACCGAGGCCTTCCTCCAGGTCGTCCTGCAGCGCGAGCTGGGCCGTACTTTGGCGGAGCGTATCGCGGCCTCGGAGTCCGAGATCGAGAGCGCGCGCCAGCTCAAGGCCAGAGGGCTGGTCCTGGGCTCGGATTTCTTCGCGGCGCAGGCGACTCTAGGCGGACTGCGGGCTTGGCAGTCCAAGGCGGCGGCGGGGCTGGCGGGCGCCAAGTCCCGGCTGGCGACATTGCTGGGCGAGCCGGCGCGGTCTTTGGACGCGCAGGGGGGCCTGGCCTATCAGGCCTGTCCGGCCGACTCTGAAGCCGATTGGCTCGACCAGGCCTTGGGCCGCAGGCCGGAACTGCGGCAATCCGCTATCCAGGAGGACATGGCCGGGGTCTGGCGGCGGCGCGAAGGCTACAGCCTCCTGCCCACGGTAGAGGCCTTCGGCGCCATGGAGACAGACACCCGTGATTTCAACGGCAACCCCTGGAATAAGATGTTCGGCGTGAAAGCGCGCCTGCCTTTGGGCGACCCGGGCTATCCCGCCCGCCGGGACAGGGCCCAAGCCGCTTTAGAGGCCAGCCGCGCCGAGACCCAGGGGGCGCGGGAGGGCGTGAGCATAGAGGTCGGGCAGGTCTATCAGAACTACCGCGGCGCTTGTGAGAGCCTGCCTATCGCCAAGGACATGGTGGAGAAGGCTGAGGAGTCCTTGCGGCTTTTCCGGCCCCTGTATCGCGAGGGCCGCCAGAGCATAATGGAGGTGCTCCGGGCCGAGGAGGGCATGGCCAAGGCTCAGGCCGCCTTCCTGGAGGGACTCTACGGGGTCCGGGCCGGAAAGGCGCGGCTCCTGCTGGCCGCGGGCAGCCTGGACGGCCAGGCCGTCAAAGATCTGGAAAAGGGATTGGGAGCAGCGCGATGAGCAAAGAAACCAGCGGCGCAAAACATTTGGGAGTGGCCGGGACCATGGCCCAGGCCTTCATCCGCTCCAAGCTGACCGTGCTTTTGGCTCTAGGCGCTGTGCTCCTGGGCGCGTTCGGGGTCTGGAAGCTGCCGCGCGAGGAAGAGCCTCAGATCAACGTGCCGATGTTCGACATCTTCGTGGCCCTTCCCGGCGCCAGCGCCAAGGAAGTTGAGGCGCGCATCGTGGATCTGGGGGAGCGCAAGCTCTGGGAGATCCCCGGCGTCGAGTACATCTATTCCACTTCGGAGCCGGGGTCCGCGCTCTTCATCGTCCGCTTCAAGGTTGGCACCAACCCCGAAGAGGCCATGACGCGGCTCTACACCAAGACCTTCGCCAATCTCGACTTCATGCCGCCGGGCGCGCTGCCGCCCCTGATCAAGCCCCGGTCCATCGACGACGTTCCCATACTCGCCCTGACGCTCTCCGGCAAGGGTCTCGACGCTCTGGCGCTGCGCCGCGCCGCGGCCCTGCTGCGCCAGGAGATCAGCGCGGTGCCGGATGTCTCCGAAACCGAACTTATCGGCGGCCGCAGGCGGCAGTTCCTGGTTCATTTCGACCCCGCGGCCCTGACCCGGCACCGCCTGACTCCGCTGGAGGTCGCGGGCGTCATCCAGGCCTCCAACCAGAAGCTTGCGGCGGGGCATTACGACCGGCGCGGCGGCGCGGTGCAGGTCGAGACCGACGCCTTCATCCGCTCCATCGCAGACCTCCAGCGGGTCGTGGTGGGCGTCTCGGGCGGCCGGCCGGTATCCTTGGGCGACGTGGCTCGCGTCAGCGACGGCCCCGACGAGGACGAGCGCGCCGTCTCCACCCAGGACGCGGCCGGCGCCCGGACCGCGGTCACCATCGCGGTCTCCAAGCGCCGGGGCGCCAATGCCACCGCGGTGGCCAAAGCCATTTTGACCCGCTGCGAGGCGGCGCGCCGGGACCTCCTGCCGCCGGCCTTGGAGTTCGCGGTCACGCGCAACTACGGAGAGACGGCCAAGGAGAAATCTGACGAGCTGCTTTACCATATGTTCCTGGCCACGGTCTCCGTGACCGTGCTCATCGCCCTGGCGCTGGGCTGGCGGGAGGCGATCGTGGTCGCCATCGCCATCCCCGTGACCTTGGCGCTGACCTTGCTCATCTACTACCTGGCGGGCTACACCCTCAATCGCATCACGCTCTTCGCCCTGATCTTCTCCATCGGCATCCTGGTCGACGATGCCATCGTGGTGGTGGAGAACATCCACCGCCATTTCGTGATGCGCGACGGCCGGTCCTTGTGGGACCTCTCCGTGGACGCGGTCGCCGAGGTGGGAAATCCAACCTTGCTCGCCACCTGGGCCGTCATCGCGGCCATCCTGCCCATGGCCTTCGTGGGCGGGCTCATGGGTCCGTACATGCGGCCCATTCCCGTGGGCGCCTCGGTGGCCATGCTTTTTTCCGTGGCCATCGCTTTTATCATCTCGCCCTGGGCTTTCGCCCACATTCTGGAGCGGTTCCCGCCCCGGGCGCACCAGGGGCACGAGGAGTCCGGCCTGGACCGTTTCTACCGGCGCTTCATGACCGTTTTGCTGGAGAACGGGCGGGCCCGCGCCTGGTATTTTGTGGTCATGCTCGGACTGCTGGCAGCGTCCGTGAGCCTGGTGCCGTTCAAGGCGGTGACGGTCAAGATGCTGCCCTTCGACAACAAGAACGAATTCCAGGTGGTGCTGAACATGCCGGAATCGAGCCCCCTGGGCCGGACGCAGGAGGCCGCGGGCCGCATGGCGGACTATCTGCGCACCATCCCGGAGGTCCAGCGCGTCACGGTCTATGCCGGCGCGGCCTCGCCTTACAATTTCAACGGCTTGGTGCGGCACTATTTCCTGAAGCAGCGCCCCTATCAGGCCGACATATTGGTGAGCCTCTCGCGGCGACAGGAGCGCAAGCGGCAGAGCCACGCAATCGCCCAGGAGGCCCGCGGTCCCATCAAGGACATCGCCCGCTCCTTCGGGGCCCGCGTGCAGGTGGCGGAGATCCCGCCCGGACCGCCGGTGCTGTCCACCTTGGTCTTCGAGCTCTACGGACCGGACGTGGTCAAGCGCACGGAGCTTGCGCGCCAGCTTAGGGCTCTGTTGGAGCGCAGCGAGGGCATCGTCGATGTGGACACCTATGTGCCCGACCCCCAGCCTTTGGATCGGCTCGTGGTGGACCGGCAGAAGACGACCTTGAACGCCATCCCCGCCTCGGCAGTGGCGCAGACCGTGAGCTTGGCTTTGGACGGCCGGACCGTGGACCTGGCACATCTGGATGAGGAGAAGGAGCCGGTGGACATCCGCCTGCGCCTGCCTCCGGAGCGGCGCCATGACCTTGCCGCGGTCCGCGCCATCACCCTCATGTCCCGCAATGGCACCGCCATCCCGGTGGGCGGCTTGACCGCGGTCGAGGCCGCTCAACAGGACCTTCCCATCTATCATAAGAATCTCCAGCCCGTGACTTACATCATCGCCGATGTGTCGGGCCGCCAGGAGAGCCCGGTCTACGCCATCCTCAAGCTTAGGCGGCAGGTCCTGGACCTGGGCCGGTCCATGGGCATAGAGCTCAATGAGTATTTCACCCGCCAGCCGGAGTCCTCGCGGCAGTGGGCGCTGAAGTGGGACGGCGAGTGGCACATCACCTATGAGGTATTCCGGGACATGGGCTTGGCTTTCGCCGTGGTGCTCCTGCTCATCTACATCCTGGTGGTGGGCTGGTTCAAGAGCTTCACCGTGCCCTTGGTCATCATGGCCCCGATTCCATTGACCTTGGTTGGCATCCTGCCCGCGCACTGGGCGATGGGGGCCTTCTTCACGGCTACCTCCATGATTGGCTTCATAGCCGGCGCAGGCATCGTGGTGCGCAATTCCATTATCCTGGTGGACTTCATCCAACTGCGGCTCAAGGAAGGGATGTCCTTGGAAGCCGCGGTGGTGGACGCGGGCGCGGTGCGCTTCCGGCCCATGCTGCTCACCGCCGCGGCCGTGGTGGTGGGCGCGGCGGTCATCTTGTTCGACCCTATCTTCCAGGGCCTGGCGGTGTCGCTCATGGCGGGGGAGGTGGCGTCCACCGTGCTTTCACGGACCGCGGTACCGGTGCTATACTTCCTGTTGGCGCGACGCCGGCGCCCGGAGGAGGAACTTCATGGAGATAGGTGAATGGTCCGCGGTGGCGGTCGTGGTGCTGGCCGCGGGGTTGTGGATCTACGCGAAACGCGGCGGCATGCGGCCGGCCCAGGCCGTGGAGCTGGCGCGCCAGCCCGGGACGTTGGTCCTGGACGTGCGGGCCGAGGGCGAATACGCGCAGGGGCACCTGGAGCGCGCGGTCCTTATCCCGATCGAGGCTCTGTCGGCCCGGACGGGAGAGCTGCCTCAAGACAGGAATACGCCCATCGTCGTCTATTGCGCGAGGGGCAGCCGCTCGGCCATGGCCGCCGGTATTCTCCAGGCCAAGGGGTACCGGCATGTGCATGATATGGTCGGGGGCATCGCGGCCTGGCAGGCCGCGGGCTTGCCGGTCGTGAAATAGGAGAGCCTATGAGCATCGAACATAAGATCCGGTTGATCGCGGGCAGCTTCATCCTCATCAGCCTGGCGCTGGCGGTCTGGGTGAACCAGAACTTCCTGTGGTTCACCGCCTTCGTGGGGGCCAACCTCATCCAGTCCGCGCTCACGAAGTGGTGCCTGATGGAGAAGGTCCTCCAGAAGTTCGAGAAAGAGCCCGCGTCGCCTTGCTGTTGCGGGGGCGAGCCCAAGAAGTAGCCGGATCTTCCCACGCCTTCGGCCACGCGCCGCGTCTTTGGTAGAATGCATGGAGTATGCTGTTCGAAGAGGCGATGCAGGCGGAGCAGGCTGCAGTCTGGCGGGATTTTCTATCCCTACAGTGCGCCCTGTTTTCTCCCGGCGAGATCGAAGTCCTTAAAGAGCTGGGCCTGGCCCATGACCGCGGCCCCCTGCTCGACCTCGGATGCGGCAACGGGGCCTATGCGTTGCGGCTGCGCCAGCGGTTTCCGAGACTAGAGATACTGGGAGCGGATTCCAGCACCGCCTTGCTGCGGGATTTTTCAGATGACATCAAGGCCTCGGGCATCGGCGGCATCCGCGTCATGCGCTGGGCCGCGGGCCAGGAGCCGCCGCCGGCCGAGGTCGGCGGATGCCGTTCGGCTCTGCTGAGCGTGTTTCTCCAGCACGTGGCGGTCCCGTTGGACATCCTGGCCGCCCTGCGCCAAGCGTTGCCGGCCCAGGCCCGCGTGTTCATCATCGAGGAAGACGACGGCCTCTGCGTCGCCGACCCGCCCTGTCCCCCGTTGGACCGTTTGCTCCGAGTCTGGAACGAACGCCATTGCGGCACGCGCACCTTCGGCCGCAGGGTCCCGGGATTAGCCAGGCAAGCCGGCCTGCGCGTGGATGATGTGAGGGTGTGCGCGCATTCCACAGTCCGTCTCGGGGCCGAAGCCCTGTTCGGCTATTTCAAGGCCACGCTGCCCTTGCTGTTGGACGAACGCCCCGGCGGGCTGGGCCGCGGCCAGGCCATTGAACTGGCGCGTGATCTCGACCGGTACGTGGCAGAACATGGCCCGCGTTGCTGCGTGATCTTTCCCAGGATGGTCGTGAGCGCGACGGTCCCTTAAGAGAGGTATGAGATGCGGATCCTGCTGACGCTGCTGTGCGCCTTGTTCTTCGCCTGCCCCGGCTCGGCGGCGCCGCGGGGCTACACCCGCCTGGTGGTGTTCTCGGACCCGCACCTGCCCGGGCGGCTCCTGGAGCAGAAGAGCCAGGTTGTGGACACGGTCGGCAAGTGGAAGGACGTCGATGGCGTCGTGGTGACCGGCGACATCACCGAGACCAGCGGGACCGCGGAGGAGTACGCTTTTGCCAAGGCGTTCTTCGCCAAGCTCAAGAAGCCTCTCTATCCCATAGCCGGCAACCACGATTTCATCTACGACCTCGGTCCGGATGGGAAGCTGGTGCAGGCCTCCGCCGCGGGCCGCCAGGCCAAGCTTAAGTTGTTCCAAGACACCTTCGGCCTGCCCGCGACGCATTACGAGAAGAGATTCGGCCGCTACCTCTGCCTGTTCATCTCCAACGACGACCTGGATTCAAGCTTGCTGACCGTCATGTCGAGCGGAACCTTGGCCTGGCTTCAGGCTGAACTGCGGGCCAACCCGGTCTCTCCGACCATCATCTTCTTCCACGGTCCGTTGGAGGGCACGGTGCAGGGCAAGAACGAGGTCGCGGGCCGGCCGAGTTTCGTGGCCCAGCCCGCGGACAAGCTGCGTGCAATCCTATGGCAGAACCCTCAGGTCTTCATGTGGGTCTCGGGCCACGTCCACATGGGCGCGACCAACGCGGGCTTCGTGGATCCCAAGGTCAATGTCTACGCCGGTCGCGTGACCAACATCCAGAACTGTGACATGGACGGCCGCAGCTACCTTTCGGAGGACGACCACGGGACGACCACCCATGACAACATCTGGACCAACTCCCTCTTCCTGTATCCGGACCGGGTGGTGGTCAAGACCTACGACCACCAGAAGAAGGCTTGGATGGAGTCATTGACCCGGACCATACGGCCCCTGGTCGCCGCGGTCATGGCCCCGGCACAGGAGCCTGCGATGGTGCCGGCGCCCGCAAGGTAAGGCGCACCACCTCGGCCCGGGTGAAAAGCCGCATGGGCGGCCCCCACTGTCCGGTGCCCGAGGTCACATAGAGCCAGGAGCGGTCCTGCCGGTACAGGCCGTGGGCATGGCGGTAGAACAGGCGCACCAGCAGGTTGAACGGGAAAAGCTGTCCATTATGGGTGTGTCCGGACAGCATCAACCCCACCCCGCCGGCTGCCGCCTCCTCGAAATGCAGGGGCTGATGGCTCAGGAATAACGAAGGCTTGGATGGGGCGAGGCGGGCCAATACCGCGGCCCCGTCGCGCGCCGCGCGGCCCGCGATCAGGTCGTCCACCCCGGCCACCTGTAGGCCGTTGGGCAAGGACATGACCTCGTTGCGCAGCACGCGGGCGCCCATGCCTTGCAGTGCCCGGGCCGAAGCGCCCACTCCATGATAAAACTCATGGTTGCCCAGGACCGCGAACATTCCGTGCTGCGCTTTCAGGCCCGCGCCGATGGCGGCGGCCCCGGTTTCGTCGCGCAGTCCCGCGTCGATGATGTCCCCGGTGAGGACCACCAGATCAGGATTCAAGGCCCGGACCTGCGCGACCACGGCGGCGAACTTGGACAAGGGCATGGTCACGCCCAGGTGCAGGTCCGAGAGCTGGGCCACGGTGAAGCCGTCGAGCTCGGCGGGCAGATGCGGGATCGTGACTTCCACTTCCGTCAGCCGCGGCAGGCGCGATGCGTTGTAGAGCGACCAAACGCCGGCCAGCGCGGTACCGGCCAGCACCGCCGCGGTGACCCAGGGCCGGGCCGATTCCACCGCGCCCCAGAGCCGGCAAACCAGCAAGAACAGGTCCCCGGCCGCGGCGCAGGTCAGCCAGATGAAGACCAGTCCGAGCCAAAGATAGGAACCGTAGGCCAGCCATCTGATCCAGGCCCCGCGCCAGGCGCGTAGGCCGAAAAGGGTTAGCGGGAAGCTCAGAGAGATCAGCAGGACGCCGAGGATGATTGCGCCGCGGCTCAAGGCCAAGGACGGCAGGCTGCGCATGGCCCAGGTGGCGACATAGAACTGCATCCCGAAGTAGATCAGGATGACGGTTGCGATGAAGCCTGACATGGCCAGCATGGACGTGTTCACGCGGGGCGTATTATACATCCTTCGGGCGTGCAATCTGCTAGACTTGACCCGGCCCGGGCGCACGGGGCGGGGGTGCCCATGAAAAAGCGTATTTTTGAGAAGATCGAGAGCTATCGCGACTACGCCGTGCAACTCCAGCGCGGCTTGACCGCCATCCCGGCCATCGCGCCGGCCAGCGGCGGCGAAGGCGAATACGACAAGGCCAAGTGGCTGGAAGCCGAACTGCGCAAGCTCAAGTTCGATTCCATCCATTGGTTCAACGCCCCGGACCCCAAGGCCAAGAAAGGCATCCGGCCCAACATCGTGGCGCGCTGGCGCGGGCAAAGCTCGGCCAAGACCCTCTGGATCATGTCCCATCTCGATGTGGTGCCCCCCGGCGAGCGCAAGCTTTGGAAGAGCGACCCCTACGTCCTGCGCGTGGCAGGCGGCAAGCTCTACGGCCGCGGCGTGGAGGACAACCAGCAGGCCATGGTCGCGAGCCTACTCGCGGCCCGGGCCATGATGGAGTGCGGCCTGCGGCCCCCGGCGGACCTGGCGTTGCTGTTCGCGGCCGACGAGGAGACGGGGTCGGATTACGGGGCCATATACCTGGCGCGCAAGCACCGCCGCATCTTCGGTAAGGACGATGTCTTCTTGGTCCCGGACGCCGGCGAGCCTGACGGCGGCATGGTGGAGATCGCGGAGAAGTCCCTCTGGTGGCTCAAGATCACCACCCGGGGAAAACAGTGCCACGCCTCCACGCCTGAGCAAGGCCGCAACGCGTTCAAGGCCGCCTGCGACCTGGCCCTGCGCATGCAAGGGCTCTACAAGAAATTCGGGAAGAAAGACCGGCTCTACTGCCCGCCGATCAGCACATTCGAGCCTACCAAGAAGGAGGCCAACGTCCCCAACGTCAACACCATCCCCGGCGAGGACGTGTTCTATTACGACTGCCGCATCCTGCCTCAGTACAAGCTCAAGACGGTGGAGGCCGAGATCAAGAGGCTGGCCCGGGCCGTGGAGAAGGCGCACGGCGTGAAGGTCTCATTCGAGGACATTCAGCGCGCCGAGGCCGCGCCGCCGACGCCGGTGGACGCGGAAGTGGTCAAGCTGGTCGGCGCCGCCGTCCGCGAGATCCACGGGGTCAAGCCCAGGCCCATGGGCATCGGCGGGGGGACCGTGGCCGCGGTGTTCCGCAATCTCGGCCTGCCCGCCGTGGTTTCGGCCAAGCTGGACGATACCGCGCATCAGCCTGACGAGTACTGCGTGCTGGACAACCTCATCGCGGACGCCAAGGTCTGCGCGCTGACCGCGCTGAATCTGAAAGGCTGAGGTTGGGCTAGGTGCGGCGCGTCTGGAAAGCGCCGCGCTCGCGGGCGTAGGTGACGCCGAGTTCCAGGCCGTTGCTGAACCAGAGGTGGTAGCCGCCTTCGGGATTAGGCCGGATGTTGAGCCCAGCTCCGGCGATCCCCTTGAGTTTGATAGCCAACAGGGTTTCAGCGCCGGCCGCCGGAGCGATGCCCAGCCGCGCGCCGCGCGCCTCGGCCAGCCAGATCCAGGGCCTCAGCAAAGCGCGGATGGCGGGCTCCACGGCCGCGCCGGCAGGGACGTCCATGGAGACGGGTGCTACGGCACAGCTCGCGAGATTACGGCAGCCGATCCGCGGCGCCGCTTTCACGATCGCCGGTTGATCGGCGACGGCATCCTTGAGAGAGGGGTCCGCGAATGGCGCGGCGACCGCCTGGATGTGGCCCAGCTTCTGCCGGACGCTGGGGTTGGATGCGAGCCAAACCACCAGGCGCTCCTCGGCGTTTAACGCGTGCATGGCCGGCCGGACCGGGGCCGCGGACAACGGCGCGGCGGCGAACAGGGCAGCGGCGCAGAAGCTCAATAGATGCATGGGATAAGTATAACGATAGTCCGGAAAGGCCGGCGAGGGACCTTGGGCCTACCCCCGGCTGGGTCTCTTGGCCCGAGGCTTTGTTATAATCCGGTATGCGCCGCCTGCGTCTCTCCATTTTCGGCGCGGTCCAGGGCGTGGGATTTAGGCCCTTCGTCTATCGGGTGGCCAGGGAGCTGGGGCTCAAAGGCTGGGTCCTTAACGGTGCCTTCGGCGTGGTGGTCGAAGCCGAAGCCGACGAGTCGGTCCTGAGCGCTTTCGCGCAAAGGCTTATCCAAGAGAAGCCCAAGGCCGCGGTCATCGCCGCGGTGGAGAGCGTCTGGCTGGAGCCGACGGGATTCTCCGGCTTCGAGATCCGGGCCAGCGACCGGGCCGAAAAGCCTTCGGCCTGGATGCTTCCGGACCTGGCCACCTGCCCCGAGTGTCTGGCCGAGATATCAGACCCCGGCCAGCGCCGCCACGGCTACGCTTTCACCAACTGCACGCTCTGCGGGCCGCGCTTTACCATCGTGACCGGCATCCCCTACGACCGCCCCAACACCACCATGTCGGGCTTTCCCCTTTGCCCGGACTGCCGCGCCGAGTACGAAAACCCGGCGGACCGGCGCTTCCACGCCCAGCCCATCGCCTGCCCGGCCTGCGGGCCGCGGCTTTGGCTGGAGGAGGATGGCAAGAAGACCGAGGGCAACGCTTCCTGGGCCGAGGCGGCATCCTTGATCCGGGCCGGCAAGATCGTGGCAGTCAAGGGCATCGGTGGGTTCCTGCTCCTTTGCGATGCGCGTTCCTCCGAGGCCGTAGCTAGGCTAAGACAGCGCAAGCGGCGCAATGAGAAGCCTTTCGCCGTGATGTTCCCCGATTTGGATTCGGTCCGCGAGGCCTGCGAGGTCTCCGAGCTGGAAGAAGCTTGGCTGCAGGACGCGGCCGCGCCTATCGTTCTTCTGCGGCGCAAGCCGGGCTCCGGCACGGTCGCGCCTGAAGCCGCACCGGGCAATCCTCAATTGGGCGCGATTCTTCCTTACGCGCCTCTGCACCATCTGCTCATGCGGGCGCTGGGCTTTCCGGTGATCGCGACCAGCGGTAACCTGAGCGAGGAGCCTATCGCCAAGGACAATCCAGAGGCCCAGGCTAGGCTGAAGGGCATCGCCGACGCGTTCTTGATGCACGACCGGCCGATCGCCCGGCACGCGGATGATTCGATCGTGCGCGCCAGCCGGGGCCGGCAGTTGGTTCTGCGGCGGGCGCGGGGATTCGCGCCCTTGCCCTTGCGCACGGCCCGCGAGCTTAAGCCGGTCCTGGCCTTGGGTGCGCATTTGAAGAACACGGTGGCCTTGGGCTGGCGGAGGCAGATCGTGGTGAGCCAGCACCTGGGCGACCTGGAGACCGCGGCAAGCCTGGAGGCTTTCCGCGCCGCGGTCAAAGACTTGTGCCGGCTCTACGGCTTCAAACCGGAGCTGGCCGCCTGCGACCTGCATCCGGACTACGCTTCGAGTCGGCACGCGGAATCAATGGGCCTGCCGGTGGTGCGGGTCCAGCATCATCACGCGCATGTGGCTGGGCTGATGGCCGAGCAGGATATCGCGCCGCCGGTGTTGGGCGTGGCCTGGGACGGGCTGGGTTTGGGGACGGATGGGACCATCTGGGGCGGGGAGTTTTTGGTGGTGGACGAGAAGGGCTTCCGCCGCTTCGCGCATCTGCGGACCTTCCCTTTGCCGGGGGGCGATGCCGCCATCCGGGAGCCGCGGCGCTGTGCCTTGGGGCTTTTGCACGAGCTGGGCGCGGACCTGGGCCGGCTGGAGGCTTTGTTCCCGGAGGGCTGGGAGGCCGCGCGAGCCTTGCCGAAATCAGCCTTGCTGTCGCCGCGCACTTCGAGCGCGGGCCGGCTGTTCGACGGCTTGGCTTCCTTGGTCGGGTTGCGCCAGAAGAATTCTTTCGAGGGCCAGGCGGCCATGGCTTTGGAGCACGGGGTGGATGCGGCAGAACTTGGCGCTTATCCGGTGGCTCTGTCGGCGGGAACGCCGATCGTCGCGGACTGGGAGCCTTTGGTGCGCGCGGCGCTGGAGGATGTGGACAGGGGGGCCGCGCCGGGCGTGGTGTCGGCGCGCTTTCATAACGGTTTGGCGAGGCTTATCCTGGAGGTCGCGCGGCGCGCGGGTCTTGAGCGCGTGGCGTTGACCGGCGGGGTGTTTCAGAACGCGTATCTCAGCGAGAAGGCGGCGGGGCTGTTGGAAGAAGCGGGGTTCCAGGTATTCACCCATCAGAGGTTGCCGCCCAACGACGGCGGCATTTCCGCGGGCCAGGCGTTCGTCGCGGGGCTGGGCTGGCACGGCCTCGAAGCATAGGGGATTGCTGTCCGGCGCAGGGCCTTGACAAAAGATGTTCGTCGTAATACAATGTTCATTGACAATGAACAGAGTCGAAATGACGAACAGCATCATTGCCGGGTGCCTGGAAACCATCAGGCATCTGCTGGGCAAACAGGTCATGGCGCATTGGAAGCCTGCCGGACAAAGGGGACCGGCCGTCAAGCTCGTGCTCCCCACCCAGCCCCGGATCGAGCTGGCCGGCGAGTGCAAGACAAACATCGCCACCAGGGCCCAGGCGCTCCATGCCGTGCTCCAGGCGCGCGCCCATGTCGGCAAGAATGCCGGGATCGTGATCCTCGCCAGATGGATCCCGGAAGCGGTCGCCCAGGAACTGCGCCAGGCGGGCGTTGATTTTGCCGACACGCTCGGAAACGCCTATTTCCGGCACCCTCCGCATCTCCATATCGATATCAGGGGCAAACGCCCGGAGGCCCGCCTCGCTGCCGAGCCGGGCCGGATCGTGGAAGTCGGCGGACTGAAGATCTGCCACTTGCTGTTGACCCGGCCCCAGGCCCTCAAGGCGCCTCTGCGCGGCATCGCGGAGCAGGCCAACGTGGCGCTGGCCACGGCGCATAAAGTCATGCGGGAGCTTATGCTCGCGCGATTGCTGCTGCCGGGGCCGGGGCGGGAGCGGCGCCTGGGCGACTTCAGGGAGCTGGTGGAGACCTTTGTCCGAGGTTACGGCCTCAAGCTGCGGCCGGCATGTCTGATCGGACGCTATCGGCACAGGGGGGGGCAGCCGCAGTTGGTCCTGGATGCCGTCCGGAAGACCCTGGGGGACACGCCGGCGCGCTGGGCGGTGACCGGGGGGATGGCCGCGAAGCGATTGACCGGACACCTGGAGCCGGACCACGTCACGCTTTTTGTAGATGAGCAGGCGGAGCGGAAGCTGAAAGCGGAGCCCATGCTGCCCGACCAGACCGGCAACTTGACCTTGCTGAGGCTCTTCGCCGAGACCGCCATAGGCCAGCCGGTGGTCCGGGGAGTCCCTCTTGCCACTCCTCTCCTGGTCTATGCCGACTTGCTCAACGAGGGCGGGCCTCGCGAAGTGGAGACGGCGCAGATGATTCACGACAAGTGGATCAAGCCGGAGGGGAACCTTGGATAGCAAGCTTGCGCAGGTCATCATCCCATGAGAATCCGCTGCGACCTGCAGATCAACGGCGAATCGCGCAAGCTCATCCTTATCCCCGGCATCAACGAGCCGCTGGAGCACCGCGCCCTCAAGCTCGCCGCCTACCTTCTCTTCTGGCCCCAGGACCCTGCCATCGACATTAGCCCTAAAATCCCGGCGCTGGCCGACTACGATTTCCTCCCCGACCTCATGGCGCTGGATGACACCGGCGCCATCACCCTTTGGGTCGAGTGTGGCAGCACCACCATGAATAAGCTCACCAAGCTTACCCGGCGACTGCCCCAGGGGCGCATCGTGGTCTTAAAGGAGACCGAGCGCGCCGCCCAGGACCTGCGCGACGAACTGCGGGCCAAGCTCAATCGCGAGGAGCGCATCGAGATACTCGCCTGGCCTGGACGGCTCTTTCGCGACTGGGTGGCGGCCTTGCGGGAGAACACGGACGTGTGCGGGGAGACCGGGGGACTGCTGTTGAACGTCGTCATCAACGAGCGCATCTTCGCGGCCGAGCTTAAGCGCCTGTAGGATGGCGCCAGTCGACAGCCGCCATAGCTTCAGTTGAGAGAGTGATTGCGCCTTAGCCCTGCGGGCAGATCGATCCTGGCGGACTCTTTTGACCGGGCGCAGAACTGGCCCCAGTCGCGGACCGCCTGTTTCTTCCGGCCTAACTGAACCTGGCACTGGAAGCGTTCCCGGTAGGCGGCCGCGTAATCCGGGTCGAGCCTGATGGCGGCGGTGAGGTCGTCCAACTCCTTCTGCGGTTGGCCAAGCAGACCATACAGAAAGCTTCTGTGGAAATACGCTTCCGCGTATCCCGGGTCCAGCCGGATGGCCTCCGACATCCCGTCCTGGGCCTCCTGGAGCGCGGCGAAGTCCCTGGTGTCGAACGCGGGCGTTGAAATAGCCATCGACCGGTGGTAATGGTACTTGGCCTCGCCGGGTTCCAGGGCGATGGCCTTGTCGATCTCCCGCACGGCATCAGCGTGCTTGCCCTGGCCGGAAAAGATCACGCCCCGTTCCAGGAATGCTTCGGCATAAGCAGGGGCTATGCGGGTGATGGCGTCGAGGTCCGCAAGCGCGCGGGGCAGATCCTCCAATTGTTCGTAGGCCATCACCCGATGGTAGTAAGCGTCTATGTTGCTTTCATCCAGCGCGATGGCTTTACCGAAAGAGCGCGCGGCATCCCGGTGGCGTCCCTTGCTGTACTGGATGACCCCGATATTGAAATGAGCCTCGGCCAGCCCCGGATCGCAGGAGAGCGCGGCTTTTAAGTCCTTCAGCGACAGATCCAGTTCCTCGCGCCCACGGATGCTCCGCTCGAACTCCTCGAATTTTTCCGGGTCGTTCGGCGCTTTGCCGAGCCGGGCCAGCAGGCTGGCGTAGTAGGCTTTCGCCCTGCGGCAATAGGCCGCGGCCCGCCGCGGCTCCGCCGCTATCGCCTTCGTGAACGACTCGATGGCCATAGCGAACATGCCTTCGGCCAGGCAGGCGTCGCCTTTCTTGATGAGTATCTCGGCGTCCATGTCAGCGGCCCCTCTTGTCGATGGGATTCCCGCCCAGCGCGATCTCGCAGGAGCGCTTATGGGCCTTCGCGATGGCGGTGTCCTTCATGTATTCCTGGACCTTGAAGATGGGCCGCGTGTCATCCATGACGGTGTCGCTCATCCGCAGGGAAGGGATGGCGAGGACCGCGGCCCAGTACTTCAAGGCCAGGTCGTACCGCTTGAGCTTTTCCAGCCCCAGCGCGAGTTCCTTGGGCCAGGCGGTCTCATTGGGGTCGAGCGCCATCGCTTTTTCGTACCACCGGCAGGCCGCCTGCGGGGATGCCAACGCCAGGTGGACGGCCCCCATGCGCGCGAAGACCGGCGCCGCATTGGTGTCGCTGGGCGCCAGCGCCGCAACCGCCGGCCGCAGGATGTCCAAGGCCTTTTTGGCGTGGCCCTTCCCCGTCAGAAGATCGGCGAGGATGCAGCGTGCCGGCCAGCGCGTCTCGCCATCGAGCGATTCGGATTCCAGGACGCGGCGGTACGCGCGGATGGCCGCGTCATCGTCTCCGGAGGCCAAATACAGGTTCCCAAGCCGCTCCCAGAGCCATCCCGAGTCCCTGCCTTCGCGGACCGCGGCCTCGTAGATGTCGATGGCCGCGTCTCTGACCCGGCGGTCGTCCGTCGTCATGGCGATGCGGTAGAGGACGTCTTCTTGGTCGGCGGGGGCCAGCCTCCCCAGCCGGGCCGCCTCGCGGAGATTCCGGACCGCGCCGGCGCTGTCTTCCGCGGCCAGGCAGCGCGCGATGGCCTTCACCGGATCCTGCTCGCTTTTAGGATTGACCATAACCCTCCCCGATCATTTCGCCATCAGTGTACCGCGCGGCGGCGACAGCGTCGTGTCGCCTGGCAGGGCTATATTGTAGGATGGCAGGGCTATGAGGAAGGAATACGACAAGAAGCTGTTCCGCCTGATCAAGATTTTGAACGTGCTTCAGGATTCGAAGTCGGCGAAGACGGCGGACCTGGCCGCTGAATTCACGGTTTCGCTTCGGACGGCCCAGCGGGACATCGCCCGCCTGACCGCGGCCGGCTTCCCCATCATCGAGGATGAGCTCGCCAAAGGCGTCTATCGTTTCTATCCGGGATACTCCCTGAAGGGCCTGTCCGTCTCCAACGAAGAGGTGTCCCTGCTGGTGTCATTGTGCGACGTGGCCCGGCACATGGGCGGGGATTTTTCGAAAGCCTACAAGAACATCTTCGCCAAGGTGATGAACACCCGGGAATGGGATTCCCCGTTCTTCGTGATGATGCCCAAGGCCGCGGGGCCCGTGAAGAATGAAGGTCTGATGCGGACCGCCCAGGATGCCATCGAGGGGAACCGGCGCGTGCGGATGGTCTATGTGACCGGGGATAACGAAAAGAAGTCGTTCATCGTCGAGCCGCTGAAGCTCATCTACTATGATGCCTATTGGTATCTGGCCGTGCGCTACCCGGGACAGGGTTGGATCTTCAAGAACCGGCTGGACCGCATCCAGAAGCTGGAGATGCTCGATGAGCGCTTCAAGCCGCCGGCGAAGCTCAAGAAGATGCTGCAGGACACGCAGAGCATCTGGTTCAACGAGAAGCGGGACAAGGTCGCCCGCATCAAGGTGTCCGCGGACGCGGCTCCTTTCTTCAAGGATCGTTGCTTCTTCCCGCGCCAGAAGATCGTCCAGCGCAACCAGGACGGCTCCATCGTCCTGGAAACCACGCTCTGCCATTACATGGAAGCCATCCCCTCGATCCTGCGCTGGATCCCGCACCTGACCGTGCTGGCTCCCAAAGAACTCCGCGGCACGATCAAAGATAGCGTCTCCACCTACCTGAAAGCCTTCTGACGCCGTCCGCCAATGATTCCTAGCGACACCACGCTGTCGCGGGTGGTGTTTATACTGTCGGGACCAGCCAGGAGGTTCTATGAGCGAATCCCTATTCTTTGCCGAGCAGTTGGCGCAGTTCCGCCAGGCGCACCCGCAGGACGCCGGATGGACGGTTTGCGAGGTCCCTCCGTCGGCCGGGCTTCAGTCTTATAGCCTGCCGGATTTCCTTCCCCAGGCGAAGTCCGCTACGGCCGTCAAGATGAGCCTCACGCAGAACCTGTCCCGGGACAAGGTCAAGGCGTGGCGGGATGACTCCGCGCGGGGGGTCCTCAAGGAAGAGGGATGGATCGGCGATATCGAATTCCTCTGGGAAGGGAGCCCCATCCACGCCAGAAGGACCCGCTGTTGTACGGAATGGTTCAGGGATATCAGCGTGGTCTTCCTGGCTTTCCGCTCCCGACCGGTGGTCGAGTCTCTGTTCGGGGAACTCCGGGACTTCATGCGCAGGAAGATGCAGGAAGACGCCGTCATCCAGGTCATCGGAGGCCCGGACGTCATGCGGCCGCGGCTGACCTGGGACGACCTTTGCCTCCCCAATGGGATGGCGGAGGACATCCGTTCCGCCAGCGAGACCTTCTTCCGCTCCGAGGAAAGATACCGCAGGTTCGGGCTGGCCTACCGGAGGGGGTTCCTGTTCAGCGGGCCTCCGGGCTGCGGCAAGACCCAGGCCGCGAAGGTGATCGCCTCGACCATCCAGGAGGCGGCTTGCATCGCTTATACCGCGCAAGGCGGCGAGCATGAGCCGGAACGGATACAGGAGGCGTTTGCCATCGCGGGAAACCTCGCCCCCGCGATCCTGATCCTGGAAGACCTGGACAAGTTGGGAGACAAGGTCCCGATCTCCCTGGTGTTGAACCTGCTTGACGGCCTGGAGAGCATGCGGGGGGTGCTGGTCATCGCCAGCACCAATGAGCCGGAAAGGCTGGAGCCGGCGCTCTTGCTGCGTCCCAGCCGGTTCGACCGGGTGTGGCCATTCCCTCTGCCGGAGCAGGAACAGCGGCGGGTTTTCTTGGCCAAAAGGACGAAGGGGGCGTTCTCTGACCAGGCGCTCGATGAGGTCGCACGTCTGAGCCAGGGGTTCTCCATGGCCTATGTTCAGGAGATCCTGGCTTCGGCGGTTGCCTATTCGATCCGGGATGACCGCGAGCCCACGGAGCAGGACCTTTTTGAGGCCGTCGATGTCCTGCGCAAGCAGATCAGGGGGGCGCGGACCGCGATGCCGCGGGTAGGGCATTCCAACGACGGCTTGGGATTCCGCGTTCCGGCCGAGGCGTGAGGCAGCCCGCGGCCCGGGGGGATCTTGGAATGCAACCATGACGGGGTTCGCATCGTTTAAATCAAAAGATCTAGGGATATCGCGGGCAATGCCGCGCGGGGAATATTAGATAGACTATGCCGATGCAGCTTGCGGTCAGACTGGGGCACGCCCGGTTGGAGATATCCCTCGCCCACGGGGATATGACCCCCGCTCCGGGAGAATCCTCTGTCGGCCGGCAGCGCGGCGGCCGCGAGACCTTGCTCCGCTGGCTCGAGACTCAATTGGGCCTCCAGCGCCTGCCGCAGCCGCATGCCGTGCGCGTGGCCGCCTATGCCCGGATGCTGGCCAAGGCCAGCGGAGCGTCGTATGGGCAAAGCTTCCAGACCGACGCCTGGAGCACGGCCAAGACGCTGCTGGCGCTCAGGGACAAGCTCCTCCTCTGCGGCTGGGACGGCGCGGCCCAGGCCAAACTCCCGCCGCTCGTAAAGGACCTGGCCAAGGTCGAGTCCCACAACGATGGCCTCGGCCCCTGCGAAGCCGAACGCCTTAAAGCCGTGCTGGACGCCTTGGCCTCCGGCCAGAAGCTCCCAGAACACGAGCTCCAGCTCCGCGAGAAACCGGACCAATGGCCCAAAGCCTGGCAGCCTGTCCTGGCGAAGCTGACCATCTGCAAATCAACAGAGCCCGCCCCCCACGCCGCCGCCAAGACCGGGACGGTCCTCCACGCCTTCCAGGCCCAGATCCTGGGCAAGCAAAGCCGCATCGAAACCGTGGACCGCTCGCTGACATGGCTGCGCGCCCTGAGCGTATTCACCGCCGCCGACGCCGTGGCCGCAAGCTTGGCCTCGCTTGGCCGCGAGGCCGCGGAGATCGTCATCCTTTGCGAGCATCTTGACGCGGCCGTCCTCCTTGACGATGCCTTGATCCGCCGCGGCGTGCCGCCCATGGGCGCGTCCGACTCGACCAAGGCCCACCCCGTGCTCCAGGTCCTGCCTTTGTGGCTGAGCATGTCCTGGGAGCCCCTGGACCCATCCCAACTGCTTGATTTCCTCAACCTGCCCGTGTCCCCCATCCCCGGCTTCGCAAGCCGCATGCTGGCCGAGGCCGTGTCCCAACAGCCGGGCATCGGCGGCCGGGCCTGGAACGAGGCCTTGGCCCGGATCGCCGAGGCCAAGGCCGATGGCCAAGCCAAAGCTCAGGAGCGGGTGCGGGCCCTCCGTGACGGCGGGCTTGTCGTCAGGGCCAACGGCATGCCGCAGAAGCTCCTGGCCCAGCGCTGCGCCTATATCGCCCAATGGGCCGGCGGCTATGCCGGCTTGCTGGATCAGAAGGACGGGCAGGAGGAGCTCTCCGCCGCGCTCAAGACATTGAGCGGCCAGGCCTCGGCCTTGCCGCTATTGGCCGAAGCCTTCCCTGGCGTCATCACCGAGCCCCAGCTCCAGCGCCTGCTGGCCAGCGTGCAGGAAGGCGGGGTGTGCCTCAAGCGCCGGCCTCCGGCTTTGGGCGGCCCGCGCTGGATCACCAGCCTCTCCGAACTGGGCGGACCCTGCGGGCGCCTCATCTGGTTCGGCCTGCACACCGGAGACCTTCCCTCCTCGCCCTGGACCGCCCAGCAGGCCGCAAGCCTCCTGGCCGCGGGCATCGATGTCGATTTTGACCGGCGCGCGCACCTGCTCAGGCGCAAAGCGGAGCGGGAGGGGATGTTGAAAGTCTCCGGCGATCTTCTCGCCGTAGAGCTCGCCTCGGCCGATGAGCGCCTGCATCCGGTCTGGCTGCACGGGGCTGGGGCCTTGGGCCGGCGCCGGCCGGAGATACTGGAAGATATCCTGGCTGGGGGCGGCAAGAGCGCGTCCTGGCCGCTGCCCACGGTCAAGAAGCCCATTGATTCCGAACTCCGGTTCATCGAGAACAGATGGCAGATCCCGCCGCGCTATCTCCATGACCGGACCAGCACCTCGGCCGGCGACCTGGAGACCCGGCTGGGCTGTCCGCTCAAGTGGGTGCTCGAATACAACGCCAAGCTGAGATCCAGCGCCGTGGCGCGCCTGCCCCCGGATTTCCTGCTCAGGGGCAGCCTTTCCCACGACATCCTCGAAGAAGTGTTCGGGAAAAAGCCCGCCAGCCCGGAAGACGCGGCCAAGCGGGCCGCGGCGGCTTTCGACGCCAGGCTTTCGACCGAGGCCGCGACCTTGGCCCAGCCGGGCGCCATGCAGGCCCGGCTCGAGTTCCGCGGCGCATTGACGCGGGCGGCCCGCGCTTTCTACGAGCTTCTGGAGCGGGGCGGCTACGAGGTCGTGGGGTTCGAGTTCACCCCCAAGACCAAGCTCTTCGGCAAGGAGTTCATGGGCCGGCTGGACTGCCTGCTCAAGGACGGCAAGGGCCGCCAGGCTGTCATAGACCTCAAGTACGCCGGCGGCAAGAAGTATCGGGAAATGCTCAAAGAGGGCAAGGCCATACAGCTCTGCGTCTATGCCGCGGCCGCGGCCAAGCCGGGCGCGGCACCCCTGGCCGCCGGCTATTTCATCATAGACCGCGCTCAGCTATTTACGCCCAAGGCCTCCCCCGTTCCGGGCGCCGAGGGGGCGGAACTCGTGGACGGGCCTTCCATCCCCGAGACCTGGGAGAAGTTCGAGGCGGCTATCCACGCGGCCGACGGCTGGCTTAAGAGCGGAAAGGTCCCGGCGCGGCCCCTTCAGCCGCCCCAGGATAGGCCGGCCGGGGCCGAGCTGGCGCTGCGGGAGATCAAGGACAAGCGCTTCACGAGCGCGGACTACGGCGTCTGCCAATACTGCGAGTATGGAACGCTCTGCGGCGCCGGGGCGGTGATCTGATGCCTTCGATCACCTTGCATTCCGCTGGCGCGGGCACGGGCAAGACCTTCAAGATCTGCCAGGAGATCGCCGACCGCGTCGCCAAAGGCCTGGACCCCCGCCGCATCCTGGCCGCGACCTTCACGCGCAAGGCCGCGGCCGAACTTAAGAGCCGGGTCCAGGGCCACCTACTGAGCAAGGGCCTGGTGCAGAAGGCGGAAGAGCTCGAGCTTTCCGCCATGGGCACGGTCCACAGCGTGGGCCATCAATTGGTATCGCGGTTCGCCCTCAGGCTGGGGCTTTCGCCGGACCTGGAGATATTGACCGAGGACGCCGAGGCGGATTGGCTCAAGCATTCTCTCACCGGCCTGGACCCGGAGCCGATGCGCAGGCTCAGCGAGCTCTGCCGCAGGTTCGAACAGCCCGTGGAGATCGTCTTCGAACTGCTCAGGCGCAAGCGCCAGAACAACATATCGGACCAGGATTTCCGCGGCCAGCTTCTTGAAAGCGCCCGCCGGCTTTGCGGGGCTCTGGATCTCGGGCATGCCGGCAAGGGCGGATTGCCGGAAGCGTCCCGGGAGGCCCAAGCTCTCGCCAAGGAGGCGCTCAAGCAGCTTGATGCGGATGAGCCCGTTGATGATAGTCTTCTGCGCGTTGCCCGCTACGGGGCCGAGAATTGGCGGGACCTCTCGAAGCTGGGCGCGCTGAAATCCAAGGACGAGGCCGTATCCGAGTGCCTGGCGCCGGTGCAGGCTTTCGCCGAGCGGTTGTTGCGCCACCCCGGCCTGGCCGCGGACATCACGGCGTTCGCGGACTGCGTGGCCGAGAACGCCTTGTCCCTGGAAGCGCAGTACCGGCGCTACAAGACCGAGCGCGGCCTGCTCGACTACACGGACCTTGAGGAGCTGTTCTACAAGCTGATCACGGACCCGGCCTTGCGGCCGGAGCTGGCCGAGGAGATCCGCCTGGTCGTCATTGACGAGTTCCAGGACACCAATCCCATCCAACTGGCCATCTTCATGGCCTTGAGCGGCCTGGCCGAGGAGAGCATCTGGGTCGGCGACCAGAAGCAGAGCATCTATCTTTTCAACGGCGCCGACCCGGAACTGATGCAGGCGGTCTGGGACCTGCCCCAGGTCAAGCGCGGCACCTTGCCGATGAACCGGCGCAGCGGCAAGGGCCTGGTGGATCTTTTCAACGCGGTCTTCACCCCGGTTTTCGGGGCGGGTTCCAAGCTTGAGGCTTACAGGGAAGCCGCTCCCGCGGCCGTGGAGCGCTGGCTTTTGCAGGCCAAGAACAAGGAAGAGGACGCCGCGGCCTTGGCCAACGGCGTGGCCGGGCTTATCAAGGCCGGCGCCAAGAAGAGCGACATCGCGGTCTTGGTCAGGACGGGCGATTTCGCGCAGTCCGTGGGGGCCCGGCTCAACGCTCTGGGCATCCCGGTCTCCTTGACCCTTCCCGGCCTGCTCTCTACCCGGGAGTGCGCCGTGCTGGTGGCTGCATTGCGCGTGGTGGCCGACCGTGGGGATTCTTTGGCTTGCGCGACCGTGCTCCATCTGCTCGAAGATAATGCGGAGGAGACGCCGGGCTGGATCGTGCCGCGCCTGGAAGAACTGCGCAAGGGAGAGGGCGGGCCACCGTTTGCGGGCCAGCCGGTCATCGAGGGCTTGGCCGGCCTGGACTATCGGAACCTTTCGCCGAGCGCGGCGGTGACGGCTGCGGTGGAAGCCCTGGGCCTGTGCGCGCGAATCGCCAATTGGCCGGAGCCGGCGCGGCGGCACACCCATCTCGACAGCCTGCTGGCTTTGGCGAAGACTTACGAGGACGAGACGGCCAAGGCGGGCGGGGCGGTGACCTTGACGGGGTTCATCGGCTATTTAGAAGAGCTTGCGAGCGATGGGGCGGACGAGCGTTCCTCGCCGCTGGGCCTGGATGCGGTCAACGTCATGACCTTCCATAAGTCCAAGGGCCTGGAGTGGCCGGTGGTGGTGCTGGCCCAGTTGGACAAGACCTATTCCGGCGACCCTTGTTCGCCCTGGGTGGACGGGGGCGAGCCGAAGCGCGGCAAGCCTTTGGCCGGGCGGGAGTTGCATTATTGGCCGTGCCCATTCGGGGAGCATCCGCCCAAGGCGTTCACCGAGGCCATGGAGCAGACCGATGAGTTCAAGGAGCTTTCCGATAAGCAGAGGGATGAGTCGGTCCGGATATTGTATGTGGGCTTTACTCGGGCGAAGGACCGGCTGGTGCTGGCCACGCGGGTGACTCAGACCAAGAAGGACGGGGAGAAGCATAAGCATTCGTGGCTGGATACTTTGCCGTCTTTCGGGGCGGTGGCCGGGGCGGTGGAGCCTGGGACTCATAAGCTGAAGGGGATCGCGACGGGCTTGGTGGTGCGCAAGCTGGCCAATGAGCCTGAGGCGTTGGATATTGATGAGGCGGATATGTGGCTGAAGGCGCCTGGGCCGGCGAAGAAGGAGTTCGCGGCCCGCTGGCGCAGCCCGAGCCAGGAGCCGGCGGTCAAGGCGGAGTTGCGGGCGGAGAAACTGCCAGGGGACCAGCCGGACTTTGGGAGGGGGGCTTCAGGGGATTTTGATCTCTTGGGCGATGCGGTGCACGCTTATCTGGGGGCGTTGCCGTCCTTGATGGGTTCAAGCGAGGCGGTTAAGGCGGCGTGCGCGAAGAGGGCTTTGGCGGCTTTCGGGATGGAGGGGGCGATTTTGCCGGCGGCTTTGGTGGCGGCGGGGGAACGGTTCAGGGTTTGGGTGGAGAAGAATTATCCTGGGGCGCGGTGGCATGTGGAGGCGGGGGTGACGGCGCCGAGCCGGGATGGGCGGCAGTGGCATGGGGTGATGGATTTGCTGTTGGAGTTGCCAGATGGGCGGTGCGTGGTGGTGGACCATAAGAGCGCGCCGCTGGGGGAAAAGGCCTGGGTGGCGAAGGCGCAGGAGTTTTCGGGGCAGGTGCTGGGGTATGCGGAGGCGCTTAAGGGGTGCGGGGTGAAAGGGGTGGAGTGCTGGATTCATTTTCCTATTGGTGGGGGAGTGGTGAGGGTGGTTTAGTACAGGGCCGGCCTGGAAGTGCTAAGGAACGCCTTCCTCTCAGGCGGACATCGCAGGCGCTTTACGTCTTCGGTGTGGTGGCGCCTCTCTCAGGGCCAATCCGCGAAGGGATCCACAGCCGTGAGATAAAGCTTGTTCGTGGCTTTTTTCAGCAGGTCCCTGCTTTCGGAAACTTCTCGCCAATTGTTTTCTGAGTCGATATAAAGATCCTTTATCACGGGCATAATGCCTGACCGCTTCAAAAGTTTGATCATATCATCTTCGATGTCCCGCGCCTTGAGCGTTCCCTTGCACATCGATTCCAGGAAGTAATTGCGCTCGTGCCGCGACACATGTCTCATCAGCAGATACAATACATGCCACTTTATATATTTGCTGCTGAGGTCTTCGTATTTGGCCATTTCCTTCCTGAAGAAATTTAGCGTGTCAGAAAGCGCTGCTGCCACGTTCCGCAAGCCCACCAGGAAGCGAACGGAATAAATGTGGTCGCTTTTGAACACATCGGCATAAACATCGGCGCTCTCAAAAATCCTGGAATAACTCCTTGCTCTGTCAAAGAAGCAATCTACAGCGGCCAGCGCTTGAGCCAAATCTTCAATGTTGACTGGTTCGTTTGCTGCGGTATTGCCATAGGCCGCCATTTCATTTTGATCTTCGGCTGCCTCAGACTGCGACAATGTTTTGTATTCGTACTCCTGCCGTTCGTAAAATACGCCGATATCTCTGAAGCGAAGTTCGAGGTCTAATTGTTTGTCATCGTTTGCGCGAAGAGCGGAACTGTGAATGGCATTTTGCCGATTGTTGTTCATGGCGATTTCGTAGATAAGTTCATCTTTGTGTACCTGAATGACTCGCACGGGCAGACGGATGCTTCGCCATAATGTCGGATCCTTGTCAATTTTTTCTTTATACTTTTTATCGTATCGGAACTCCTGTGCCGCGACTACCGACTGGCAACCGTTGACTATCCTGGGGCTAGTGAGACAAAGCGACCCATTTTCTTCACGCAGGTCAGCGCAGCAGATACATATCCCGTTGTGGTACAACTGAAACAGCCCTGGCGCGATTTTTTTCTGAATGCAAATATTCCGCAGGGTCTCTTTAATGTTGCCGGCAGGGCCCTCTGGCTTCGTGTTCTTCTTCGATGTGACAAAGTAACGGACATTTTTCTCAAAGAGGTCTAAGCCGCAGGTCTTGTACAGTTCAACCAAATCGTCCAGGACAGTCGTTCCGACACCCATGCGAACCGTGGTTGAGAGGTTCTTGTCTGAATCAATTTTTAGGTCATCGAGGCATCCGTGAAAGCCTATCTTTGACAATGCCGCCGAAGGCGTGCGGAATTCCAGCAACTCTAAAGAGGGCGTTGCCATCCCAGGCAATGCTTCGGCAAAGGAATCCGATAATTCATTAATATCGTGTGCGAGGTCCGACCTGAGCAACTGGCAATCCTTATCGTAAAGATGGAGGATTTGGAAAACGACTTGCAACCCGTTTCTTTTTTCTTCGGTGATCTGGGAGAGCATCATCCGGAGAACCTTTATCATGCCGATTTCCTGGTCCGAGATTTTGGTGTGTTGCGCTCCGAGTAATTGTGCGAGTTTCGGGACGGCCCTCTCCTGAAATTCATGAATGGCGGTGCGAACCGCGTCGCGGCTATCGCTCAGCTTCGCCTGGATTAGATTCAGCGCGGAACCGTCTATGTGGAATGCGTCAATCCCAAAATCATAATTCCCATCAGAGGAAGATCGTCGCGCTAAATCGCGATTTAGCCCATTTTGCGTCTCAAGCCACCAGGGCGCGAAGCAATCTTCCTGTCCTCGGCCAAAAGGATTCTCGACATAATACTTTCTTACAGCATTTCGAATTTGGCCTGGTTGTAGTTCTGTTTCAAATCGCATCTTCCCTCCAGATGATGGCCCCGATGGAATTTTTTTAGAAAAAGAAATGAGTGCTGCTCGATCCTTCTCTATCAGCGAGAAGCCTCTAGCATTACTATTGGTTTATGCGGGTGCGAACGCTACTTTATTTTCCAGACCTCTCGGAAGGCCTTCTCGGCCATCTGTTTTGCGCGCCTCAAGATCTTGGTCTTGTCCCAGGCCGGGGCATCGGCCGAGTATTCGGCGATAAAATCATCGACATATGAAAGGTTTTGGACCTCCCTTCGTAGGTCTCCTGTCAGCCGTTCGATCTTTCTCTCGGGGCTTAGGTTCCCCAGCCGCGAGTTGGTTTTGTACGAGATTGCCAATAGGTTCCCAATGTTGTCTACATAGTCCAGCGTTTCTTTCTTGACTTCCAGATCTGCGCTAGGGGTTTGAGGGAGAAAATGCTCAATGTTAAAAGACCGGCGCAGAAGGCCGCGGTCGGGGCTGTAGATTCGAACCCAATTTTGAGGCTCCAGGGCGTAGTTATTGAAGCGATCAAAAATGTAAGCCAGAATTGGAAGCTGATCGCTAGAGTAATTCAGTTGCATGAATTTGGCAACGAATTCCTCTTCATTGGCCAGTTTTCCGGTGAGTTCCTTAATCAAATCAACTACGGTTTTCGGGAGGTTGTCAGATGTTGCGAATTTCATAGAAAAGTCTGCGTATAGTTTTTCGACTTCATTGCCTACACGTTCACATATAATGTTGTTGATAAAATGATATTTCTCGAACGCTTGAAATAGCCTTATCAGCGCCTTAGTGCTAGCAATTTTATCGTTCCCGCCATTCTTTGAATAGCAATCGATGGCAGCATATGCGGGCGGGTAGAACTGGACGATACCGAATTCGCTGAGTGATTGAAGATTTGCAGTAATCATTTGGCAACGAGGCTGGTGGGTGGATATTTCTGAACAGTTTTTGTCTTCGAAAAAGGCCTTGGTGGCCGCCTCTTCCGCAATCTTTGCAACCCGATAGAAGCCCGAGAATTCAACGAGTTCCTTTGTGAATTCCTGCGGGCCTACGGCCTCAGAATAATCCTTGATCTTCCTATAGAGTTGTGGTTTTAGAATGTAACCCTTTCGAGAGACATAGAAATATTTCAACATTCGAAGAATCGTGCCGCCAGAATTATCTGTGATCTGCGACCATAGGTCTTGAATCCCCTCGACTTTCGCTGCGAAAAGATAGTTCTTCAGAAGATCGGAAATTTCGAGTTCCATTCCGCGCGCATTAGTTCGTTCAAAGATGCTAAGCGCATCGATTTCGTTTCCTATATCAATTCGAACAGTAAAGGAATCATAGATGGCCCGCAAGAAGCAGCTTAGCTCCGGGGCTTCCAGCTTTGAGGCTTCTTCTAGGAAATACTCATAGATAGGCTTTAGCCGATTCGTTTGGCGCTTTACAGACTTCCTGTCAATCTTAAGAGGGAAATCCCCTTCCCAAGATCCCTTCGTAATATATTCGAAGACAATCCTTATAGACTCGGAAGCAATTAGTCGCCCCCCCTTGGACTCTCCGGTCGCGGCGTCAGTAAATGTGATCTTTGTCTGGATTTCATGAGCGAGGTCGTGTTTGCTCAATTTCAAGGCTCTCATCTTGCATGCAACAAGAAGTATTACGATGGTGGTCAATCTCTGTTGCCCATCAACTACAAGGGTCTTCTTTTCTCCGGTGTTTTGGAAGATGAAATTGCCGAGAAAGAGGTTCTCCCCTTCAGTCCCTTGATAGTTCTTCAGATCCTCAATAAGTTCAAGGGCTTCTTCTCTTCCCCATCTGTAGTCACGCTGATAGATAGGAATAGAGAACTGCTGGGGGGAATTAAGAATGTCCTCAATGCGCGCCCGGACAGGGGAAAACATGGTTGCTCCTCCTAGATTCTCCAGATTAGATCATACGTTGAATCCGCGATCAAGCCTTCCGGCAAAAACTGCCAGCCACGACAGACACCGCTTGATGTCGGCTTATGACTGGCCCGGCAGGCCGTACATTAAATCGATCGTCGGCTTGATGTGGCCGCGAAGCCGGTTAGCCTAGAACTTATTCGGCCCTTGTTCGTATGCATGGCGTGGAGCCAATCCATAGCAAACACCCCAGAGGCCTGACCGCTCAGCCTGCGCCGGGCCAGCCGCTCCAAAAGCTGGTCGGCGACATCCGCGCCATGATCGAAGCCGCCCGGGGGCGGGTGGCACAGACCGTCAACGTTGGGCTGGTCATGCTGTACTGGAACATCGGTCAGCGTATCCGGCAGGATATCCTCAAATCGCGGCGGGCCGAGTACGGAAAGAAGATTGTGCGTACGCTTTGCGTGCAATTGGTTCGGGACTATGGACCGGGATACAGCGTCCCCGCCCTGTTTAGAATGATGCGATTCGCCGAGGTTTTCCCTGATCCAAAGATTTTCTCGACACTGTCGAGAAAATTGACGTGGAGTCATTTCGTCGAGCTAATCCCGCTCAAGGACTCCCTCCAACGTGACTTCTACGCGGAGATGTGCTGCCTGGAGGGCTGGAACGTCAGAACTCTCCGAACGAAGATCGCCGGGATGCTCTTCGAGCGCACGGCGCTCTCTAAGAAGCCGGAGGATATCGTCAGGCTGGAACTCAAAAGCCTGCGGGAGGAAGACCGGCTCACCCCGGACCTCGTGTTCCGGGATCCCTACTTCCTCGACTTCCTGCGCCTCAAAGGCGCGTACCAGGAGAAAGACCTCGAGTCGGCCATACTGCGTGAGATGGAGACCTTCATATTGGAGCTCGGGACCGGCTTCTCCTTCGTGGCTCGCCAGAAGCGCATCCAGGTCGATGGCGACGACTTCTACATAGATCTGCTCTTCTTTCATCGCAAGCTGCGCCGTTTGGTGGCAGTCGAACTTAAGCTCGACAGATTCCGACCAGAGTATAAAGGGCAGATGGAGCTCTACCTGCGCTGGCTGGAAAAGAATGAGCAGCAGGCTGGGGAGGAGCCGCCCATCGGGCTCATCCTCTGCGCCGGCGGCTCCAGCGAGCAAATCGAACTCCTGCGGCTCGATAAGAGCGGCATCCGCGTCGCGCAGTACCTCACCGAGCTTCCCCCCCGGGAGGCCCTGGTGAAAAAGCTGCGCTCGGCCATCGCCGTTGAGCGCGACAGGCTCCAGGCGCCGCGAAAATGATCGGCTCTTATGTCTCCGGACCAGCGGCGCTCAGTGGAACACGCCGGCCAGCAGCCCATCCACCGCGGCCCGCCACCCCGGATCGAACTTCCGCCCGCGCGGCCTCCGCATCAGCACGCGGCGGTCGGCCACGCGGATGCCTTGTAATCTTAATGCCGGTATTAAAAAATGCAATGCATGATTCTCAAGCGAGACGAGGCCGCCGTCCTGCGTTCCTACGGCGCTTCAGTGAAACACGCTGGCCAGCAGACCGTCCACCGCGGCCCGCCACCCCGCATCGAACTTCCGTCCACGCGGCAACCGCACCAGCACGCGGCGGGCGGCATAGCGCCTCATCCCAGCCGGCGAAACCATCCTGTCCAGCCAATGCCCCGGCATCCGCCGCACGGCCGCGATGGCCGCGTAGAGCAGGTCGAGCGGCTCCTGGTCCCGCGGCGCAAAGACGAACTGCCACAAGATGTCCGGCTCCCGCCGTACCGCCTCTGACATCCACCCCGTGATCGCCTCGCGCCGCGCGAAAAGACCAGCCCCCGAGAAGATCACGGCCCGCCTATTGGCCGACCCCCCGGCCGCAAACCCCCGCACCCGCTCCGGATATAGATCCGGCAAACGCCGGCCCACGAAGCACCGCGTCGGCGAGTCGAACGCGCCGATGCGCCGCTCCGCCTCGGCCTCGACTTCGGCCAGGCGCCGCGCGCTCAGGCTGTCGGTGCCCTCCACCCGGTATGGCGGCAGACGCTGGCCGCGCAGACCCAGTTCCCGGCAGCGGTCGCGCAGCTCCGTCCCCGGCAACAGCAAGGTCGGCAAAAACTGCTGGTGCGCCTTGGGGAAGGCCTCCAGCCACGACAGGCACCGCTTGATGTCGGCTTCCGACTGGCCCGGCAGGCCGTACATAAAATCGATCGTCGGCTTGATGCCGTGCGCCACCAGCAGTCCGAGGCCGCGCCGCACCAAGTCGAGCCGCGCGGGCCGGTGGATGCGCCTGAGCACGGCCGGGTCGGTGCTCTGGACGCCCACTTCCGCCTCGACCACGTTGGCGGCGGCCAGCGCCGCGGCGTCGGCCGCGGTCAGCGTGTCGGCGCGCAGTTCCACGAAGAAGCGCACCTTCTTGTCAAAATTGGCGCGGCGCATGGCGGCCACGGTCGCGCGGAACCGCCGGTGCGCGTTGAAGGTCGGGTCCACCAGGCGGATCTCGCGGGCGCCGCGCCGGCGCAGGACGCGGATGCGGCGGGCGGTCTCGGCCGGCGGCAGACTGCTCCAGCCGCGGCGCATGAGGTTGTAACAGCAGAAAGCGCAGCGCATCGGACAGCCGCGGTTGGTTTCCAGATACGCCATGCCGTGCGCGTCGGGACGGTTGATAGCGGCCTCAGCCGGCGGCAACAGCTCGGAAAGCGGCCTTGTCGGCGCCGAGCGCCGGCCCCAGGCCAGCCTGCGGCCGCGGCGCCAGCCCACGCTGAGCCAGACCGTCTCCCGCCCCTGGCGCAGGGCGGCCAGAATGCCGGGGAAGACCGTTTCGCCCTCGCCCGTGACAACGACGTCGATGCCTGCCGCGGGCCCCAGAAGAGGGTGGTCGCGAGAGACCTCCGGCCCGCCGATCACGGCGCGCAGGCGCGGCAGACGCTTTTTAAGCGATGCCAGAAGCCGGATGGTGCGTTCGACGTTCCAGAGATAGACGGTGCACGCCAGCACCGACGGGCCCAGCTTGACGATGGCGTCGGCCAGGGCGGCGTTGTCGGAGGTGTCCTGCTCCGCGGGCGTGGGCAGGATGCGCCAGTATCGGCCTTCCCGGCCGCGGCGCAGGGCGTGCCCAAGGCCGGCGGCGGCCAGCATCACGTTCTCGCCCGGCATGGTGACATCCGGATCCAGGCGCGGCAGTTGGAGAAAGACGAGTTTTTGCATTGGCTTACGCCCCGCGCCAAAGGATATCACAATCAACGGCTTCGGAACTTAAGATTCCAAATTGGAATCTTAAGATGGGGCGATGCCCGCGCTCCCCTTGGGAAAACGGCCGGTCAGCTTGGAACTTTTCCGGCCCTCGCTCGTATGCTTGTCATGGACAATGATCCGCCGCCGCCAGACTTGGACCGGCATATCCTGCGCATTCGCGGGCAGAGCGTCATGCTGGACTTCGACCTCGCCCGGATCTATGGAGTCTCGACCAAACGGCTCAACGAGCAGGTCAGGCGCAATCGGGAGAGATTCCCGGAAGACTTCACGTTCCGCTTGGCCCCGATAGAGGCACAGGTCCTTATGGCTTCAAGGACGCAAAATGCGACCTTGAAGAGAGGGCAGAACATCAAGCACCTCCCCTATGCGTTCACAGAACACGGCGCCATGATGGCCGCATATGTGCTCAAGAGCCCCGTTGCAGTCGCGGCCAGCATCCAGATCGTGCGCGCATTCAATCGCATGCGCCGCATGATGGCCGCTCACAAGGGGCTTGCGGCGAAGCTCGCCGAGCTCGAGCGCAAGTTCGACTCTCACGACGTCCAGATCCAGACGCTTTTTGAGACCATCCGCGGGTTCCTGGAGCCACCGCCAGAACCTCCGCGCCGGATCGGATTCAGTCCCGGATAACCGGATGCCCGCCCGCTTGAACCTGCAAGGATATCGCAATCACCGGCTTCAGATATTCGGATGTGTATGATAATATTACGAGATGCGAGCGCTGATCCTATACGGAGGCACCCGGAAGGACCGGCTGGGCATGGCCATCGAAGGGATGCTCGGCGAGGCCTTGCGCGCTCGCGGCTGGGAGCCGGGGACCGTTTTTCTGGAAGCGCTGAGCGTCAAACCCTGCGTCGGCTGTTTCCAGTGCTGGCTGAAGACCCCGGGCGAGTGCTTCCAAAAAGACGACGGGCAATATGTGGCCAAGGCCATGGCGCGGTGCGAGGCCCTGTTCTTCCTCAGCCCGGTCACATTCGGCGGCTATTCCAGCGTGCTCAAGCACACGGCGGACCGGGCCATCCCGACCATCTCCCCGCTGTTCCAATGGGTGGGCGGCGAGATGCACCACCGCCTGCGCTACAAGCCGGCGCACCACTTCCTGGCCGTAGGTTGGCAGAGCGCGCCTGACGCGGAGAGCGCCGAGGTCTTCGCCCGGCTGGCCTCGCGCAATGCCATGAACATGCAGGCGCCGGTCTCGGGCAGTGCGGTCCTTAACGGCGGGCAGGCGGCGGCGGACCAGCGCGTCGAGCTGGAGCGGTTGGCCGCGAGGCTGGAGGCGCGCGGATGAGCCGCGGTTTCCTGGCTGTGGTCGGCAGTCCCCGGCCTAACAGTACCTCGGGATTTTTCGCGCAATACCTGGTGGACGGGCTTGCCGGGCGCGGCTGGCAAGCCCAGCGGCTGTCCGTCCGCACGGCGATACGCCGGCCGGAGCGATGGCCGGAACTTGAGAAAGCATTCATCGAGGCGGATGTGGTCGCCTTGGTGACGCCCCTTTATGTGGACAGCCTTCCGGCGGAGCTGACGCTGGCCCTGGAGCGCCTGGCGGCGGCGCGCGCCGGCCGGGGCGGCCGGCTTTGCGCCGTGCTCAACTGCGGTTTTGCGGAGGCGCGCCACAATGACGTGGCCCTGGATATCTGCCGCCTCTTCGCCCGCGATGCCGGACTGCGCTGGGCGGGCGGCCTGGCCATCGGCGGGGGCGGCATGTTCGCCGGCAAGCCGCTGAAGGATCAGGGCGGTAAGGCGCGGCACATCGCGGCCGCCTTCGATGATGCCATCGTGGCCCTGGACGCCGGCCAAGACATCCCGGAGTCGGCCCTGCAGGGCATCCGCGGGAAGGCCGTGCCCACCTGGGTCTACTTCGCCATGGCCAACCTGAGCATGCTCATCGGCGCGGCGAAGCGCGGCAATCTGTTCAAGATCGGCGCCCGGCCGTACGCTCGCGGCGATTAGGGCCCGCAAGCCATAGCCCGCGCCGATGCGGCCGCAAAATGCGACCTTGATAGACTGGAAATTTCCCGGCCCTCGCTCGTATGCCTTACGTGACACAGATCCCTGGTGGACGCCCCAGCAGCCTGACCGCGAGAGCCGGGCCAAACCAGCCGCTCCAAAAGCTGGTTGGGGACATCCGAGCCATAATCGAGGCCGCCCGGGGACGGATGGCCCAGGCTGTCAACGCCGGGCTGGTCATGCTGTACTGGAACATCGGTCAGCGTATCCGTCAGGATATCCTCAAGTCGCGGCGGGCCGAGTATGGGCAGAAAATCGTATGCTCGCTGAGCGCGCGATTGGTGGGGGAATATGGTTCGGGATTCGACAGGAGCATGCTGTTTCGCGCAGTGCGTTTCAACGAGGTTTACCCCGACCGCCGGATAGTCGCCACACTGTGGCGACTATCTATTCTGACGCCAGAAAATCCCGGATTGTGTTGGAAGTTGGGTGATGCAGGCCTCCTGCGGACGCCCCAGGGCTCCCCGAGATGACTATAAAGTGGTAAAAATTACTTGTCAAGTTATAGTAAACATGGTATAAAATCTTTACCACTTATGAAATCGGCTTTCCGGGACGTCCTGCTCGAAAAGGAATTCTCCAGGCCGCTCTCCTATTTCCGGCGCGAGCAGACCTGCCCGCTTCTGCCGCACAAGGCGTTGGCGGTCATCGGCATCCGGCGCTCGGGAAAAACCACCTTTCTGCGCCAGGTCTGGGATGACTTGCTCCGAACCGACCCGGCCCGCCAAGAACGCCTGGTCTACGTCAACTTCTTTGATGAGAGGCTTTTCAATCTGCAAGCCCGGCAACTCGGAGAGCTGCTGGAGGCCTATTACGAACTGCATCCCGGCGTCGGTCCTCGGGAGACCCTCTATTTCTTCCTTGACGAGCTGCAAGTCGTCAACGGCTGGGAATATTTCGTGGACCGTCTCCTGCGCGCGCGCCATCGCGTTTTTATCAGCGGATCGTCGGCCACCCTCCTGAGCAAGGAAATCGCCTCGTCCATGCGCGGGCGCTCTCTCAGCGTCGAGATATTCCCATTCAGCTTCCGGGAGGTCTTGGCGGCGGAAAAGAAGGCGACCGCGGAGCTCGGACCGCGCGAGCGCGCCATCGCGCTCGGACGCTTCAAGGAATATCTCGCGCAGGGCGGCTTCCCGGAGACTTTGGCGGTCGAGCCGCCCCTGAGACGCCGCCTTCTGCAAGACTATCTGGACGCGGTCCTTTTGCGCGATATCATCGAGCGGCATAACCCTTCCGACCCGTCCGCTATATCGCATCTCCTGCATCTTCTGATGAACCAGGTGGGAAGCACCTGCACGATCAATAAAAGCTGCGAGCGTCTAAAGGCGCAAGGGCTCAAAGTCAATAAGCCTGAAATTTCGCGCGCCATGGATTGGTTCCACGACAGCTATTTATTCTTTTCCGTGCCCATCCTGAGCAATTCGGCGCATAAACGGATCGTCAATCCCAAGAAACTTTACTGCATCGACACGGGAATGGCGCATCACCAGGCGCTCTCCGCCTCGAATGACTGGGGCCATCTTCTTGAGAACGCGATTTTCCTGCATCTGCGCCGGCAAACGGAAGCCATCTGCTATTTCAAGGACGCCCAGCAGCGCGAAGTGGACTTCGTGATTCAGAAGCCGGAGAAGGGCTGCGGTCTGATCCAGGTGGCCTGGTCCCTGCAAAATCCAGAAACACGCCGGCGGGAAATCGACGCCCTCCATTCCGCCATGTCGGCATTGTCCGTCAAGGACGCGACGCTGGTGACGCTCGATGAACAGGAAGAAATCCGCTCTTCAGGGAAGACCATCCATGTCCGGCCCGCTTGGTCTTTCCTCCTGGGGGACGGCTGACGGACCTTGCCGCGCGGCAGGCCGTCAGCCGTCTGGGTCTGGCGTATCCTCGACGAACTCCATCTTGCCGAAGAAGCCTTGCCGGTGCTTGCTCGCGAACTCCTCAGGGGTCATGGACTCTAAAAGGTACAGATTGTCCCTGGCCACCTGGTAATCCGGCTCGGCTTTAAGAGAGGCCCGCAGCATCTCCAGGGCCTTTTCGCGATCCCCCATCATGGCATGGGCCGTGGCGAGGTTGCCCAGCAGTCTGTGGCCTTCGGGATGTCCTCTAAGGCGCGTGTAGGCCTCTTGATAGCTTCGCAAGGCTCGGGCAGCGTCGCCTTCAAGGAGGGCGGATTTCCCTTCTTCGAGAAACTTGTAGGCCGCTCTTTCTTTCTCAGTCAGGGAGTGGGCATTTATCGACACGTTGAAGCCGACCTGTTCTTGAGGGTTGCCCAGGGCCTTTCGTTCCTCAAGGATGGCCTGCCTCGGCGTCTTGCCGTCCAGTTCCTTTTGAGGCGCCTCCAGCCACTCCTTGACGGCGGCGCGTACGGCAGGCCTGACGGATTCGGGGTCGGGCAGGTCTTTCTGAAGGAACCTATCCTCGACCATCCGCTGCATGTCATGGAGCAGCATCTTCTCGACGGGGCCCTTATGGAGCGTCCGGGGATCGATGGAGGGATCGCACTCCGGGATGGTCAGATTCCAGAGCGCGGCGAGAAGCTTGCCGGCTTCCTCCAGATCGGAGTTGTGCGGCAAGAGGCGCTGGACTTCGGCGACGAGAGGCGCCTCCGTCGCCTTCTTGGCGTGGGCTTCGCGGATGTTTTCCTCTATGCGCGCCACCTTTATGTCTATGCCCGATTTCTGGAGGATGGAAGCCAGCTTCGCCCTGACCCGCTCTATTCCTTCTTGCTCCCAGTTCGCCTTCGGCATGAAAAACATCAGCACGTCGCGCGGGGTAAGGCTTCCCGACGAGAGTTTCTTCCCTTCACGGGAAAAGGCCCGGTCCATGAGATAGCGGGACTCATCCGGCAATCCGGCAGCGACCCCGGACATGGCCCAATGATCCTCAAAGGCCACGATCCTGGCGATGAAATAGCTCCCGCGTTCGACATCCTGCGAGCCCGTCGCCTCGATGACCCGGGCGGTCTTTCCATCCGGCATGGCCTTCAGGTCCATCCATTCTCCGGGAGACACATCCTCGACCCGGAAAATCCCGAAGCGGTTTGTCCGCTGGAATGTGCGATACACCGACAAATCCGGCTCCTTGAGCTTCCGTTCTCTTTCGTGCGTCTGGATGAACAGTTCCAGCGGCGTCAGGCGGCAATGGGTCAGCTTGCGGTCCATGAGAAACCAGTCCGAGAATATCCCCGTCACCAACTGAGGGCTCTCGGCCGGGATCCGGTCGGGGTTGATGAAGAACTCTTCCAAGGCCGGCGACTCTTCGGCCCGGACGGCCCCGAAATGCCGGGCCCAGCCGCGGAATTTATTCCAGTACTTATGAGCTTTGGATTTGGACATAACCCAGCCTCATCTCGAGTCGCGCGACTTGGTCCGCGACGGAATCCCCGTAGCCCCAGCCGATGTCCCTGGCCAGCTCTTTGACGCGCAGGACGCGATCCCGGAACCGGGCATAGAGCACGGGGCCGGACTGGAGCAGCAGGCGCGCCAGCTCATCGAGGGCGGAGTCCAGGCTGTTGTAGTAGGCGTCGTTGATGCCGCCGAATTCCTTCGTGAACTCGGTCCCATTCTCAACATAGGTGAGGAGAAGATCGATTGCGCCTTCCATGTCGCCCGTGGCCTTGCGATAGTCGCGAATGGCCTTGCGGGCCACGGCGAGCTTGAGCTTGCCAAAGCCGTGCTGGGGGAAGAACTGCTCTACGATCATGCGGCGGTACTGCTCCAGCGCCGGGCCGCCGGCCGTTCCCGCCTGGAAGCGGGCCTGCAGGAAATCGCGATTCGCTGCCGAGACCTCATAGAGGTCCTTCACCAGAGCCAGCAGCTCTTCCGTGGGCCGTTTGATCAACTGCCGGCGGATCGCCGACCAGCCTTTCGAGCCCCTGGTAGTCATGGGTGTCGAGTCCTGACGCAGACAGGATATCAAATGCCGTCGCTTGTGGGCTGGCGTGCTTCAAGCTCGTGAGAAGGCGCTTTGGTATAATGCCTGGGGGGGATGCGAATGACACGGAAGGGTATTCCGGCATGAGCGCCGGGAGAAACGATCCTTGCCCCTGCGGCAGCGGCAGGAAATATAAGAAATGCTGCCTGCCCAAAGAAGAAGCGCAGGCGCCTGTCTCGGCGGTTGCCTGGTCCAGGGCTGAGAAGAAGCTCCTCATCAAGTCCTCCGACGAGTACCCCGTCGCTGCCTGCCTTATTAATCCCAACTGGAGGGACTTGGGCCTCGCAACAATCGCGGTCGCCCGGCGCCAACCAAACGGCCGCCTCATTATGGGGCTCTATTTGGTGGATGTTTTCTGTTTGGGACTGAAGAACACCTTCTGCAACGCGGATTTGCCGGTCGCAAGATTCGAGGGGGACTTCCTGGCCAAGAGTTTCCCGGAGCAGGCGCCAATATCGATCGGGATCAATCACGCCAAGGAGATCATCTTCGGGGCGATTGATTATGCCGGGAAGCTGGGATTCGACCCCCATCCTGATTTTGAGTTGTCCCGCCACGTCCTGGGGACGGAGGAATGGACCCGCCAACAGGACATCATTTTTGGCGGGCCGGATGGGAAGCCCCGATACATCTCAGGACCGGACGACGATGCTCGTGGGATCATCCAGAAGCTTATGAGCCGCTTGGGCCGCGAGGGGTTTGATTTCGAGGCCCGCCTCTAAGGATTCCGCGCGGCCGGGATGGCCGCGCCTTCCTCGTAAAGCCTCTTGTAGCGCGACTTGATGACGTCATCCAGCTTCTGCTTCAGGTGAATAGTCAACTCGGCCCTGCCGATGGTCTCCCGCATCTGCTCCTGCGCATGGCGGAACTTCTCAAAGATGTCGCCCGCAGCCTTGGCATCGATCTTGAGCTGGGCGGCCAGGGTAGCGAAATCCGACCGCTCGAGCTTGTCGTTCTTGCCGCAGAGCGTCAGCGCGGAATCCGTCTCCTGGGGGAGATAGACATTCGAGCAGACCAGATCGTAGCAGGGCGCCAGCCCTATCTTCTTGCCGCGGACGAGCAGTGCCCAGTTCTTGAGGTGCATGTCGCCGTTGCCGGTCAGGAAGCAGAACAAAACGCGCTCGAAGAAGTCTATCGTGTCGAGCCCGACGTTGGCGGCGTGCGTATGGATCGCCTTCCCGATCCTTTCCAGCGACCCCGCGTATTTCTCGGTCGCCTGGAGGATCTGGAACATCGTCTCGTTCTGGAGCCGTTCCTCCTTGACCCGGTCGAACCTGGCGACGATGTAGCAGAGCCCGCCGTCGGCCATCGGGAAAAGGCCATGCGCGGGGACGGGCAGGCCCATATCCGCGGCCATGCTCATGCAGAGGTTCTCGATCTGCGGAAGCGCCGGGAACTGCTGCGGCTCCGGCTTGAGGACGTGGGTCCCGCCGGCCGCGACCACCTCAAGTTGGGTTTTCTCCGGATCGAGCCGGACCGAGGCTTTGATCTGCACCCCTGAGATCGACATGTGCGCCCCGGTCTTAAGGACCTGGGCCGGCAGGTCCGCCAAGCCGAAGGGGATGGCCGGGACACGCGGCGAACCGAAGAGCTCTTTGAGGCAGCGCGGGTGGTAGCGTCCCGCCCCAGCGATGGGTTTCGTGCAGCAAAGGCAGCTAGCCATGCCGTTCATCCTCCAAGGGGCGGACGCTGACGGCTCCGACAGGGTCTTGCCCGGTCTGCAACAGCAGGCGGAACTTGTCATCCTTGTCGATCTTGGCCGCGGCGCAGGTAAGGTCGAGGAGCCAGCCCTCGGGAAGCAGGCCGTCGAAAAAGGGGAACAGCGCGCGCGACTCGTATCTCTCCGGGCGCAGCGGAATGGCTAGGCTGATAGGAACTGCGTCAGGGTCGGAGAGGTAGGCGGCGGCATAGCTGAATTCATATCCCCCGGCTTTCTTGGCCAGCAGCCCGGCTTGTTTGCCCTTGCAGAAGACGATGGCGCTCTGTGGCTGGTCCATGCGTTACTCGCGGGGCAGGTTCACTGGGCCCAGGCACCGGCCGAAGAGGAAGAGCAGTTTGTTGGTCGTGTCGTTGCGCAGGGATGTTTTACCCTGCTCGACATCGCGAATGAATCGGATTCCAACGCCGGCCTTTGAGGCCAGTTCGGCTTGGGTCAATTTGGCTTCTCGGCGCTTCTCGCGGACGAAGTCTGCGATGGGATTTTTTTTCATTATCTGTGTGTTCTGTACCAGGAGAGGCCTGTGCCTGAGAAATCTATAATAAATTAGGAGTTATCGGGTATAGCAATTATAATATTATACCCGTTAATGCCGTTTTGTCAATGCAATAATTGTTTCTATACCCTATAGAGCCGCATACAACCATATCTAACTCAGATATTTTAAGCTCTTTGGAATTTTTTCGGCCCGCGCTCGTATAGTTATCATGCGGAAGGTCCCGCCGCCCACCCCGGACGAATTCGCCTTGGCCCTCTCCGGCTGGGAAAACCAGTTCGTCGAATTCAAGGAAGCGGTCTCCGATTCTCTGGCGCGGGAGCTTGTGGCCTTCGCCAACGCCTCTGGCGGGCGCATCTATGTAGGCATCACTGACGACAAGCGGGTCAAGGGCGTCCACTTGGCCAACCAAATGCTGTCCCGGGTGCAGAACGACGCGCGCCACTGCGAGCCCTCCGTCTCCATCCATATGAGCGTGTTCAAGTACCAAGGGCATGACCTGCTCATGGTCGAGGTTCCGGAGGGCAGGCACAAGCCGTACGGCTGCGCCGTCGGCTACTTTCTGCGCACGGGGCCCAACAGCCAGAAGCTCAACCGCGAAGAACTCGTCGAGTTCGTCCGCGCGCTGAGGCCCGCGGACTCCGAGCGTCAGGACTGCCCGGACTTCGCGTATCCCCGTGATTTCGATGAGCAGGCGTTTCAGGCTTTCCTGCGCTCGTCCGGGGCGGCGGTGCAGGGCCTGTCCGCGCAGGACCTGCTGATGAACCTCGGCTTCGCGCGCCGCGAAGGCGGGAGATGTATCTTCAACAACGCCGGAGTCCTCTTCTTCGCCAAGGCGCCGGCCCGATTCCTGCCCCAGGCCCGCGTCACCTGCATCCTCTTCCAAACTAAAGAGCGGCTGAATGTCCTCGACCGCAAGGACCTCGACGGCGGCCTGCTGGAGAACCTGCGTCAAGCCGAGATATTCCTGCTCAAGCATCTGCCCGTGCGCTACGAGATCCGCGGGTTCGACAGGGTCGAATATCCGGAGATCCCCGTGGAGGTCCTGCGCGAGGGAGTGGTCAACGCCCTCATGCACCGCGATTACGCGCTCCGGGGCGGCAATGTATTCGTCGAGGTCTTTCCCGACCGCGTCGCCATTGTCAGTCCCGGCGGCCTGCCTCCGGGACTGTCGCCCGCGGATTTCGGGACCAAAAGCGTTCACCGCAACCCCCTTATCGCGGATATCCTGTTCAGGGCGCGGCAGGTGGAGCGCATCGGGACCGGCATCCGGCGCATTCGAGAACTGCTGGCTCAGGCCAAGTGCCCCGAGCCGCGCTTCGACTTCACTTCGTTCTTCGAACTGAGCCTGCCGCGCCTCAGCGCCAGGGGGGGCAAGTAGGGGGGCAAGTCGGGGGCAAATTAGGAAAAAGCTCGACGAGGAAGGGGGGCAAGTAGGGGGCAAGTGGGGGGGCAAGTCGCGGTCCAGCGCGTTTTCCGCACCAGCGACATCCTCGCGTTCTGCCGTGAGCCTCGGACGCTGCAAGAAATCATGGCGCAGTTGGGCATCAGGAAGAGGGACCATGCCATGCTGCGCCTCAGGTCATTGATGGCGGCTGGATTTTTGGCATTCACCGTGCCAGAGAAGCCGAAAAGCCGCCGCCAAAAGTATATTGCGACCGCCTTGGGCTTGGACTACGCCGACCAGCATCCCGCGGACACGGACGAAGCCGGATAGAGCCGATTGTGTTAAAATGCCTTGATGCTGCCCGCTGAACTCAACCTCGGCTGGCTCGACGGAGCTATCCTGGCCGGCTACGTCGCGCTGCTCGCCGCCGTCGGCTGGTGGGCCGCCCACCGCACCGCCAAGACCACCGACGACTACTTCCTCGCCAACCGTTCCATCCCCTGGCTCGTCACCACCGCCAGCTTCATCGCCACCTGCATCAGCGCCCTGACCTTCATCGGCACCCCCGCCGAAGGCTTCAGCTCCGACTACCGCTACCTCCTCAGCAACCCCGGCGACATCGCGGCCACCATCTTCATCGCCATGGTCTTCCTGCCCCACTTCCAGAAGCTGCGCGTCACCTCCATCTACCAGGCCGTGGCCGAGCGCTTCGGCCCGTCTGCGCGCACCACCTGCTCCGCCTACTTCCTGCTCACCCGCTCTTTGGCCTCCACCGTGCGCATCGTGGCCATCGCCAAGGTCCTCGAGGTCGTCACCGGCGGGGGCGTCTCCTATCCCTACTGCGTCGTCATCGTGGTCGGCGGCATACTCGCCTACACCACCATCGGCGGCGGCCGGGCCGTGGCTTGGACCGACCTCATGCAGTTCGCGCTCCTCGTCATCGGCGCCGTGGCGGCACTGGTCTATATCATCCACCTCGTGCCCGGCGGCGTGTTCGGCATCGTGGAGGCCGGCCGCCACGCCCTGCGCTCGGACGGCACGCCCTACGACAAGTTCAACTTCATGGAGATGTACAAGCCCGCCAACCTCGGCCTGCTTTTCCTCATGATGGTCTGGGGCTTCTTCAACTCATCGGCCGCCTACGGCACGGACCAGGACATGGTCCAGCGCCTGCTGGCCTGCAACGACAACCGCAAGGCGCGGCAGAGCCTCATGCTCTGGGGCCTGGCCAGCGTGCCCATCACATTCCTCTTCCTGAGTATCGGCGTGGGGCTCTACGCCTACGCCAAGGTGCACCCCGAGCTCATCGCGGGGATGACGGACAACGACCATATCTTTCCCCGCTTTATTTTGGGCGTGATGCCGCACGGCTTGCGGGGACTTCTGTTGGCCGCGGTGGCCTCGGCCGCCATGGGCAGCGCGGACTCGGCCTTGGCCTCCTTGTCCGCGGCCTTCACCATGGATTTTTACAAGCCCTACTGGGGCCAGGGGCAATCCGAGGAGCGGCTGGTCAAGGTGTCCAAGCTCTCCTTCGTGGGCTTCGGCTTGTTCTTCATGCTTTGCGCCCTGTGCCTAAGAAGGCTCGACAACCTCTTGTGGCTCGCCTTCCGGCTCATCGCGTTCACCTACGGGCCTTTGCTGGGCATCTTCGTCGTGGCCATCATGACGGACTGGAAGCTTTCGGAGCGCCAGGTGCTCAAGCTCATGCTGGCGCCCACGATATTCACCTTCCTTTTCGCCATGGTCGCGTGGTTCGCGGCCACGCACGGCGGCGGGGCGTTCTGGGCCGAGATGCACCATACCTACTGGCGGCTCTACACGATCGTCGGGACGCTGTTCGTGATCGGCGGGGCGTACCGGCTGAACCAGCGCGGCGGCTACACCGCCAGCGTTTCGCCTTCCTGAAGCAAGGCGAGGGCGCCGTCCGGCGGCGTGAAATCGTCCGGGTAGTGGATGAGGCGCATCTTGCGGCGCAGGGATTCCGGCAGGCTGGCCAGCTCGGCGTAAGTGGTGTGCGGCCCGCCTGCGCCTACCTCATGGAAGATGAGGTCCGCCGGTTCCAGGAATCGGATGAGTTCCGGGTCGAAGACCGTGTCGCAGGAATAGCCGAAGCTGCGGCCGCCGGCTTGCACCAGCAGGGCGCTGGCCGGGACCATGTGCCGGGTCCGGCGCAGGCGGACGCGGAAAGGCCCGATCTTGTTCTCCCCGTCCCAGCTCAAGGGCAGATGTTCGAAGAAGTCCTCGAAGCCCAGCTTCTGCGCGCGACCGTTCTCCCAGCGCAAGCCGATGCCCGCGGCCAGGCGCTGGTCCCAGATGACGGCGTGCACCTCGGGCGTCAGGGCCAGGCGCAGGCGCTTTTTTTCGAAGCGCTGCTTGTACAGGGCCAGGCCTTCGAGCCCGTTCATGTGGTCGCCGTGGACATGAGTGATGAGCATGTGGCTGATGTCCTCGGCGGATATCTGACGGCCGTTGGCCGCCGAGGCGTCTTGCAAGGTCTTGCGATAGTCGGCCGGGCAGTCCACGGCCAGGATGAAGCCGGCTTCGCTCAGCAGGAAGGAGCTTCCGTGGTGCCGGGTCGAGAACGCGTCGCCGACACCTAGGGCGATGACTTCGAACACTTATTGAGCGCGGCGTTCTGGCGTCAGAACAAGGTGTAGACGAAGGGCGCCACGCCGGTGCTCTCCGTTAACAAGATCAGCGCGCCCAGGAGCAGAAGGATGATGATGATCGGGGACAGCCAGTAGAGCTTGCGCACTTTAAGGAAGCCCCAGAACTCGCGCAGGAATTCCATCTTGGCCATTGCGTCCTCCTTAGAACTGGCGCAGATAAGATTGCGGCTCGGGCATCGGGCCCTTGTCGTGCCAATAGCTTACCCGGTCATGGAGCTTCTCGTCAAGCAGGTCGCGGCCCAGCAGGCGCAGGACCACGGCGTAGGGCGTCAATACCAGGTAGTAGACTACGGCCATGATCAAGAAAGTGTTGGCCTCGCCCAGCCAGTTCGCGGCCTTCATCCAAGGCTTGTACAACGGCGAGAGGGCCTGCGGCCTCAGCCACGCCAACAGAGCCGAGGCCGCGGCGGCGGCCAGCTCCCAGGGCATCGCGGGGCGGCCCTTGCGCCAAGCCGCCGCGCCGAGGATCAGCAGGATGACGGCCAGGCCGAAGCCGAAGACCCTCTGCTTGCGCAGGGGCGGCTCGGGCGCGGGCAGGCCTAATCGAGCGCGAATTCTTTCATCCATGCTTTGCCTTCTTTGTATTCGCCTTGATCCTTCTTGTCTAAGAGGAAGCTGCCCAACACCAGGTAGTCCATCTGGGTGCGCATGAAGCAGGCATAGGCCTCTTCGGGCCGGCAGACGATGGGCTCTCCGCGCACATTGAACGAGGTGTTGACGATGACGCCGCAGCCGGTGAGCTTGCTGAACTCGCTGATGAGCTCATGGTAAAGGGGGTTGTCGGCCTGGTTGACGGTCTGCAATCGCGCTGAGTAGTCCACATGCGTGACCGCGGGCAGGTCCGAGCGGGGGGCGTTGAGCCGCGCGATGCCCCAGAGATCCTTCTGCTCCGCGGTCATGGGGTGGCGGCGGCTTTCAATCACCGGGGCGGTCAAAAGCATGTAAGGGCTTTCGCAGGGGATGTCGAAATACTCCTGACAGCGCTCGGCCAGCACCGATGGCGCAAATGGCCGGAATGATTCCCGGAATTTGATCTTGAGGTTCATCCGGGACTGCATGCCTGGGTCGCGCGCGTCGCCGATGATGCTGCGGTTGCCTAAAGCTCGCGGTCCGAACTCCATGCGGCCCTGGAACCATCCCACTACCTGGCCACGGGAGAGCAAGGCCGCCGTTTCCTTGGCGGCCTCGCCCGCCGCGAGCCTGCGGTGCGGGATGCCGCGCTCCGTAATCCAGGCGCCGATGTGCTCGTCGGAAAAGCTTGGCCCCAATAGTGAGCCCTGCTGGGAGTCCCGGCCTTCCGAGGCCGTCCGCTCGTTGCCCAGGTACTGGTGCCAGGCCAGCAAAGCCGCGCCCAAAGCGCCGCCCGCGTCGCCCGAGGCGGGCTGTATCCAGAGCCGATCGAATATCCCTTCGCGCAAGATGCGGCCGTTGCCCACGCAGTTCAAGGCCACGCCTCCGGCCAGGCAGAGGTCCTTGAGGCCCGTTATTTTTTTGGCGTGCCGGGCCATGCGCAGCATGGTTTCCTCGGCCACTGCCTGCACCGAGGCGGCGAGGTCCATCTCCTTCTGGGTCAGCTCGGACTCCGGCTTGCGCGGCGGCCCGCCGAAGAGCTTGTGGAACTTCGCGTTGGTCATGGCCAGGCCCGCGCAGTAGTCGAAGTAGTCCTGGTTGAGCTTGAGCGAGCCATCTTCCTTGAGGTCTACTAGTTCCTTATATATAAGGTCCGCGTACCTGGGCTCGCCGTAGGGGGCCAGGCCCATGACCTTGTATTCCCCGGAGTTGACCTTGAAGCCCGTGTAGTAGGTGAAGGCGCAGTAGAGCAGGCCCAAGGAATGGGGGAAGCGTAGTTCCTTGGTGATGCGGATCGTATGGCCGCGGCCCTCGCCTATGGAAGCCGTGGCCCACTCTCCCACGCCGTCCAGGGTGAGGATGGCCGCCTCCTGGAAGGGGGAGGGGAAGAAGGCCGAGGCGGCGTGGGATTCGTGGTGCTCGGGGAACAGGAGCGGCCCTTCATAGCCCAAGCGCTTGCGGATGTCGGACTTCATCCATATCTTGCCCTTCATCCACAGCGGCGCTGCCATTGCGAATGAGCGCAAGCCGCGCGGCGCGTAGGCGAGATAGGTGGTGAGCATGCGCTCGAACTTCAGGAAGGGCTTGTCGTAGAAGGCCACGAAGTCGAGGTCCGAGACCTTGAGGCCGCCCGCTTCCAGGCAGTAGGCGGCCGCATGGATGGGGAAGTCCGCGTCGTGGCGCTTGCGCGTGAAGCGCTCTTCCTGGGCCGCGGCGGTTATTCTGCCGTCCTGCACCAAGGCCGCCGCGCTGTCGTGGTAGTAGGCGGAGATGCCGAGTATGTTCAACTGAGCCTTTCGATGACGAGCGCCCCGCCGGTGCCGCCGCCCGCGCAGGCCGCGGCCAGGCCGAGCCGGGCCTTGGGGTCCTGGGCCAGGGAGTGCATGAGGCTCAAGATGAGGCGCGTGCCGGTGGCGCCCAAAGGATGGCCCAGGGCGATGGAGCCTCCGTTGGGGTTGAGCGCGCCGGAATCGTATTTGGCCCGCCAGTCGCAGCCGAAGCGCTCGAGGCCCAGCTTGAAGACGGAGAGGACCGTGGCCGCGAAGGGCTCGTGCAGTTCGATGCGGTCCATGTCCGCGAAAGCGGCCCCGGCATTCTTCAGGGCCAAAGGCGCCGCCAGGGCTGGGGAGACGCCCATGAAGGCCGGCTCGTTGCCGTAATAGCCCCAGCCTTTAAGCTCGGCCAGCGGGGTCAGCCCAGCCTCGCGGGCGCGCTCCGGCGTGGTCACCACCACGGCCGTGGCCCCGTCCGAGCGGCCGCAGGAGTTGAACAGGGTCACCGTGGCCCGGGACTTGCCCTCTTCGTAGGCCTTGCCCCTTAAGAAGGCGGCGTTGTCGCGGTAGAAATCCTTGAGCGGGTAGCCGGATGAATCGAACAAGGCCGGGGCCTTGGCGAACATCTGCGGCTTGTTCGGCAGGTCCTCGCGCAGGAATGGGTACTCATCCTTTTCCAGCAAGGTTTTGCCGTCCACCGCCACCGGGGCCACATGGGAGGAGTAGAAGCCCTGGCTCCAGGCCGCCAGGGTGCGGCGGAAGCTTTCGCAGGCGTAGCGGTCCTGCTCCTCGCGCGGGATGCCGTAGAACTGGGCGCAGACCTCCGCGGTGGCCGCCATGTTGATGCGCTCCACGGGGTCGGTGAGTCCTTCTTCCAGGGCGTCGACCACGCTGGCGTTGGGGCTCTCCCACAGGGTGGCCCAGCGTTCCTTGACCGTGGCCAGGCTGCGCAGCTCCCGGGCCGCGCGCGAACCTTCGATGGTGTAGGGCAGGCGGGACATGCTCTCGGTGCCGCCCACGATGTAGAGCTGGCCCTCTCCGGCGAGGATGCGGCGCGCGGCCTCGCTGACCGCCTCGAAGGAGGAGATGCAGTTGTTCTGCACCGTGAGCGTCTGGCAGTTCTCGGGCAGGCCGCTGGTCAAGGCCGCCACGCGCGCGATGTTGGGCGCGGAGAAGGTCTGGCCGACCCAGCCCACGATGAGGCCGTCGACGGCCGCGGGGTCCAGGCGGGACTTTTCCAGTAGGCCCCGCACGCACAGGCGCATGAGCGCGGCCGGCGGCACGGCCGCCAGGCTGCGCGAGATGTGGCCGATGGGCGTGCGCAGGCCGGAGCAGAGCACGATGCGTCGGGATTGGGCTTGCATCCGCCCTCATTATATTCCAAAGGGCGCGCGCCTGCAAATGTTATAATCGCGGTCCCGCCGTCAGGGTCTTACGCCATGAACATCGTCTTCATCGGCAGCCACCTAGGCTATCCCATGGACCGCACCCCGCTGGGCGGCGGCGCCATGGTGGGCCTGCGCCTCATCCGGCATTGGCTGCGCGAGGGCGCCTGCGAGCTGACGGTCATCGGCTCCGGCCCTCAGGCGCCCGTCCCCGGCGTCTTCTATGTCCGCCTGCCGGAGGGCGGCGGACATGACCTGGTGCGCCTCTCCGAATTGGCCTACGCCCGCTTCTGCCGGGATTTTGAAGCCGCCAGCACCGCCTGGCTTCTGGCGCGGCGCGAGGACCTGCCGCCGGGGAAGACCGTGGTCTTGATCAACGACGTCTCCGAGGGGCCGAACTTGGCGGCCCTGGCCAAAGCCGGCTACCCCATCGTTTCGCTTTGGCACGTGGACGTGGTGGACTATTTCAACAAGATATACCTGCGCGGCCTGCTCGCGCCGGAGCGGCTGACCCGGCTCTATGAGCGCGGCCGGAGGATGGGTCTGCGCGCGGTCGTTCCGGACCTGCTGCGCCTCGTCTTCGAGAAGCAGCGGGAGGCCGTGGCGCGCTCCAGCCGCCTGATCGTCCCATCCCGGGCCATGGCCCAGACCCTGGGCCGCTGTTATGCGGGCGTCCGGCCGGGCGATGGGCTGGAGCGGCGCCTGCGCGTCGTGCCCTGGGGCTCCTGGGAGGAGGACACGCCGCCCCCGCCGGAATCAAAGATCCGGGAGCTGCGCGGCCATTACCGGATCGGACCGAAGACTTCGGTCCTCATGACCTTGAGCCGACTCTCCCCGGAGAAGGGTATCCATCTGCTCTTGGAAGCCTTGCGCCTGCTGGAAGCGGACCGCCGTTGGGCGGGGCGCGACCTGGCCCTGCTCATCTGCGGCGAGGCGGCTTTCATGCGGGGCGCCGTATACCAAAGGCGGCTGCGCCTGGCGGCCGGCGCCTTGCGCCGGACGCGGGTGTTCTTCCCGGGTTATCTCGACGCCGCGGGAAAGAACGCTCATTTTCGGCTGGCCCGGCTTTTTGTCTCGCCCTCGGTCTATGAAAGTTACGGCCTCAATGTGGTGGAGGCCATGCAGGCGGGCCTGCCCGTGCTGGCCAGCGACCACTATGGCGTGCATGAACTCCTGGACGCGGACTGCGGCCGGGTGGTGCCCTACGCGAGCTTGGCCGAGGCCCCGCGCCGGCTGGCCGAGGCCCTGGCCGAACTCCTGCCCCAGAAGGAGAGGCTCGCGCGCATGGGCGAGCTCGCCCGCAAGCGTGCCGCCGGGATGCCCTTTGCTCGCGCGGCCGACGCGGTCCTGGCCGCATGCCGGGAGTCCCTGGGCTCGGTCAGTCCTTCCGGCGATCGATAAAGTACGAACTGCCGGGAAGCTCCTTGGCCGCTTTTTTGAGCTCGGCGGCTAGCTGCGATATCTGGGCCGGGGATTCGAGCTTGCGCAGCGAGTTATGGCAGATGCCGATGGATATCGAGAGCAGGGGGAACTCGCGTATGTTGCCCTGGCGGTCCACGGAGACGATATGGCCGCGCTCGCGGTCCGCCGCGGTGTAGAAGCCGGGCACCGCGGCGTCGAAGTCGGCGATGATGCGCCGGGCGACTTCCTCCATCCGGGACGGGTCGGCCAGCATGATGAAGTCGTCGCCCCCGATGTGCCCGATGAAATCAGGCGGGCCGGCGTGGGCGCGCGAGGCCGCGATGAGGATATGGGCCAGGCGGCGGAGGACCTCGTTTCCGGCCTCGTAACCGTAGAGGTCGTTGTAGGCCTTGAACTGGTCCAGGTCGAGGTAAAGGACGGCCAGGGGCTGGCCCGCGCTCAGGGCCTCGGTGATGTGCGACTCGATGGAAAGGGTTCCGGGCAGGCGGGTGAGGGGGTTGGCGTCGAGGCCGCGGCGGGTGCGCTTGAGGATCATGCGGATGCGCGCCAGCAGTTCCCGGACGTCCATGGACTTTGTGATGAAGTCGTCGGCGCCCAGGTCTGGCCCTTCCACCTTGCGGTCGCGGGAGCCCTCGGCCGATAGGATGATGATGGGCAGGTGGGCGAAGAGGGGGTCCCGGCGCAGCTCCCGGCAGACCTTGAACCCGTCGCAGCGGGGCATGACGAGGTCCAGGACCACGATGTCGGGCATGGTCTGGCGGATGGCGACCAGCGCCTCCACGCCGTCGAGGGCCGTGGCCACGTCGTAGCCCTGGCGTTCCAGGGTCTCCCGCATCAAAGCCAGAAGGTCGGGCTCGTCATCGGCCAGCAGGATTTTCGGGCGGGCTTGCGCTGCATCGGTCATGATGTTGACGGTAAAAAAAGTATACAACAAAATTTTTTGCGCGCGGAAAAATTGACATGGCAGCGCGGTTATTTCATAGAATCACCCCCGGCATCGCGAATGCTGGAGGCTGGATGCGGCCGAAAAGCTGGGCCTTGGCCTTGGGCGCGGGGACTGAATTGGCGGCCGCCGTGCTCGCCGGATTCGGGGCCGGATACTGGCTGGACGGACGCTGGCGGACAGGCTCCTGGCTGACCGTGACGGGCGCGATGGCGGGGATGGCTTTTGCACTCTATAGACTTATCAGACTATCGCGGATCGAGCCGGGCGGCGATTAAGGCCGTCGCGCCCGCCGGCCTTTTGGCGGCGGCGGCGGCCGTCGCCGCCGTGGTGTTTTGGCGGGGCGCCGCCGGCCAGGGCGCAGCCTGCGGCCTGGTTGCGGCGTGGGCCACTTCTTCCTTGGGCGTCGCGGCCCTGCTCGTGGCCCGCAAGCTCTCGCCGCGGGCACTGTGGTGGACGTTCTGGGCCGGGATGGGAAGCCGCCTCGCGGCTTTGGCCGGCCTGGCGGCGTGGTGCGCCAGCTCCCGGACGGCCTGCGCGCCGGCGCTCTTGGGCGGATACGCCCTGGGCGTGGCATGCCTCCTGCCCCTGGAATTGAAGGCGGTCGCCCTGCGATGAATTTCGAGGAGATCCTGGGACATCATCTCCTCGACCATCGCTATTTCTCCCTCTTTTCCGTTGGCGGGTTCACCTTGGCCGTCTCCAAGCACTCGGTCACCTTGTGGGCCGTTTCCGCAATCCTTGTTTTGGTCCTCTCCCTCGCGGCCCGGGCGCGCTCCGGCGGCGGGCTCATGCTGCGCACCGGGGTGGAGGTGATGGCGCTCTTCGTTCGGGATAAGATCGTGGCCCCGGTCTTCGGGCACGACGCCGACGCCTTCCTGCCTTATTTCCTGACCTTGTTCTTCTTCATTTTGGGCTGCAACCTCTGGGGGATGCTGCCCGGGGCCGCGGCGGTGACCGGCAACATCTGGGTGACCGCGGCCCTGGCGGCGTGCACCTTCCTGCTCATCAACCTGGCGGGCGTCCGGAAGCACGGGATATTCTCCCACCTAGCCAATTTCGTCCCGGGCGGCCTGCCCAAGGTGCTCGTGCCGCTGATCTTCGTCATCGAGATTCTGGGCCTGTGCGCCAAGTGCGTGGCGCTCTGCATCCGCCTTTTCGCCAACATTTTTTCCGGCCATATCGTGTCCCTGGCGTTTTTGTGCATGATCTTCGTCTTCGCCCAGTTCGGCAAGGGCCTCGCCCTCTTCGGCGTGGCTCCCTTCGCCGTGGGCCTGGCTCTGTTCGTCGGCGCGCTGGACTTGCTCGTGGCGCTGATTCAGGCGTACATCTTCACCTTGCTCACGGCCGTTTTCGTGGGCATGGCGGTCCACACCCACTAGGAGGAACAATGAACTACCTCGGACTCGGCTACATCGGGCTCGGACTCGGCATGGGCATCTGCCTCGTAGGCGCCGGACTGGGCATCGGCCGGCTTGCCAGCTCGGCTTTGGAGGGCTCCGCCCGCCAGCCGGAAGCGGCGGGGACCTTGCAGACCATGATGATCATCCCCGCGGCCATGATCGAAGGGCTTGGGCTGCTGGCCCTGGTGGCCTGCCTGCTGGGCATCTTGAAGCTCAACAGCGGCGTGGACGCCGCGGCCGCGATGCACGCCCCGGCCGCCGTCGAAGCCCCGGCCCAGCGCTAGGCGCCGCGCCGGCCATGGACAAGCTGCTGGCCCCGGACCCGGGGCTGATGTTCTGGACGCTCGTTACCTTCGGCATCTTGGTGCTGCTGCTCAAGCGCTTCGCCTGGGGGCCGCTGCTCAGCGCCATTTCGGAGCGCGAGCGGCGCCTCAAGGCGGACGTGGACGCGGCCCGGGCCGCGCGCGACGAGGCCCAGCGGATCAAGGACGAGCTTTCCGCCCAGTTCGCCGCGATCGAAAGCCGCCGCCAGGAAGTCCTGGCCCGGGCCGCCCGGGACGGGGAAGAGGTCTTGGGCCAGTTCAAGATCGAGGCGGAGAAGCAGAGCCGCGACCTGCGCGACAAGACCCTGGCGGAGCTGGGGCGGGAGAAGGAGCGCCTGGTGCGCGAGCTGCGCCGGGAGGTGGCGGACCTTTCGGTCCAAGCCGCGGAAAAGCTCCTGCGCCGGTCCGTGGACCCGGCCGTGGAAAAGCAGATCCTCGACGAATTCCTCAAGGACTTGGAGCGCAGGGGGAGCGGTTGAATGCAGGCCTCTGACCGCACTCTGGCCGAGCGCTACGCCCGGGCCCTGTTCGCCTGCGCCGTAGAGCGCGGGGAGCAGGCCGCGGTGGCCGCCGACCTGAATGCCTGCGCCGGCGCCTTGGCCGGGGCCCTGCCCCTGCTGCGCGACCCCCGCGTCCCGCAGGCGCAAAAGAAGGCACTAGTGCGGGACGGGGTGCAGGGCAAAGCCGCGCCGTTGACCGCCGATTTTCTGGAGCTGCTCATCGACAAGAAGCGGTTCGATCTGTTGCCTGTGGTGGCGCGGGATTTCGAGAAGCTCGTGGACCGCAAGCGGGGGGTGGTTCGGGCGCGCGTGCGCTCGGCCCGGCCTTTGTCTCCGGCGGACCGCGACCGCCTGCGCGCGCGCCTGGCGGCGTTCGCCGGGGCCGGCGTGGAGATGGATGAGGCGCAGGACCCGGATCTGTTGGGGGGCGTGGCCGTGCGGCTGGGGGACTGGGTGCTTGACAGCAGTCTGAGCGGCCGGCTAGAGAATCTTAAGGAGGCCATCGGTGGCGATTAGACCCGAGGAGATCACTGCAGTCATCAAGGAGCGCCTGTCGGCCTGGGGCCAGACGGCCCGGCTGCAGGAGGAGGGCGCGGTTCTGCAGGTGGGCGACGGCATCGCCCGCATCTACGGTTTGGAGAACGCCATGGCCGGGGAGCTCTTGGAGCTGCCCCACGGCGTGGTGGGCATGGTCCTGAACCTGGAGAAGGAGAACGTGGGCTGCGTGCTGCTCGGCCCGGACCACCTCATCAAGGAGGGCGACCCGGTCAAGCGCACCGGCCAGGTCATGTCCGTGCCCGTGGGCGAGGCCCTGATCGGGCGTGTGGTCAGCCCCCTGGGCGAGCCGCTCGACGGCAAGGGGCCCATCAAGACGGACAAGACCCGCCCCATCGAGGTCGTGGCTCCGGGCGTGGTGGACCGCAGGCCGGTGGACCAACCTTTGCAGACCGGGCTCAAGGCCATAGACGCCATGATCCCCATCGGCCGGGGCCAGCGCGAGCTCATCATCGGCGACCGCCAGACCGGCAAGACCGCCATCGCCATCGACGCCATCCTCAACCAGAAAGGCTCCCCCAAGCGGCCCATCTGCATCTACGTCGCCATCGGCCAGAAGCAGTCCACGGTGGCCCAGGTGGTCAAGACCTTGGAGGACCACGGCGCCATGGAGTATTCCATCGTGGTGTGCGCCGGGGCCGCGGACCCGGCGCCCTTGCTCTATATCGCTCCTTACGCCGGCTGCGCCATGGGCGAGGAGTTCCTCTGGCAGGGCCGCGACGTGCTCATCGTCTACGACGACCTGTCCAAGCACGCCCAGTCCTACCGCCAGCTCTCCCTCCTGCTGCGCCGGCCGCCGGGCCGCGAGGCCTATCCCGGCGACGTGTTCTATCTGCATTCCCGGCTCCTGGAGCGGGCCTGCGTGCTCTCCGAGAAGAACGGCGGCGGCTCCCTGACCGCCCTGCCCATCATCGAGACCCAGGCCGGCGACGTCTCGGCCTACATCCCGACCAACGTCATCTCCATCACGGACGGGCAGATCTACCTGGAGACCGGGCTGTTCTACTCCGGGGTGCGGCCCGCGGTTAACGTGGGACTCTCCGTCTCGCGCGTGGGCGGCGCGGCCCAGACCAAGGCCATGAAGACCGTGGCGGGCCGCCTGCGCCTGGACATGGCCCAGTACAACGCCCTGGCGGCCTTCGCCCAGTTCGGGGCGGACCTGGACAAGGCCTCCCAGGACCAGCTGCGGCGCGGCGAGCGCCTGGTGGAGCTGCTCAAGCAGGATCAGTACCAGCCCTTGTCTTTCGAGAGCCAGGTCATCTCCATCTACGCCGGCATCAACGGCTACCTCGACGACATCCCGACGGCGCGCCTGCGCGTTTTCGAGGCCGGTCTGCTCGCGCACATGGCGGCCAAGCGCTCCGACCTGGTGCAGCGCATCGTGGAGACCCGCGCCCTGGACGAGGTCCTCACGGCCAAGCTGGGCCAGGCCGTGGCGGAGTTCAAGGACGCTTTCAAGAAAGAAGAGGCCGGAGCATGACGCGCGTTCTGGTGACGGGCGCGGCGGGCTTCATCGGCTCGAACCTGGCCCTGGAGCTCTGCCGCTCTGGCCGGGAGGTCGTGGCCCTGGACGATTTTACCTCCGGCAACTTCGCCAACCTGCAGGAGTTCCCGGGGGATTTCGTGGCCGCGGACCTGGCCGACGCCGCCGCCTGGGGCGACCGGGTAGGCGAGGTGGATACGGTCTTCCACCAGGCCGCCATCACGGACACCACGGTCCACGACCAGAAGCTCATGCTGCGCTCCAATGTGGAGGCCTTCCGGATCCTCCTGCGTTGGGCCGCTGAGCGCGGGGTCAAGACCGTGGTTTACGCTTCCTCGGCCGGGACCTACGGCGACGGGCCGCTGCCCATGCGCGAGGACGCGGCGACGCGCCCTCTCAATGTCTACGCTTTCTCCAAGCGCGTCATGGAGAAGGTGGCCGCGGATTTTCACGCCGAGCATCCCAAGATGCGCATCGCCGGCCTGCGCTACTTCAACGTGTTCGGGCCGCGCGAGCGCTTCAAGGGCGCGGCCGCCAGCATGATCAGGCAGTTGGCCTTGCAGATGCGCGCGGGCAAGCGGCCCCGCGTCTTCGAATTCGGAGAGCAGTACCGCGACCATATCTACGTCAAGGATGTGGTGCAGGCCAACCTGCTGGCCGCGGCCAAGGCGCCCTTCGGGGTCTATAACGTCTGCACCGGCGCCAAGACGGATTTTAACGAGATCATCCGCTGCCTCAACGCGACGCTGGGCACGAAGCTTGAGGCCGAGTACTTCAAGAACCCCTACGGCTTCTACCAGAACGAGACCTTGGGCGACCCGGCCCTGGCGCTCAAGAGCTTCGGGTTCAAGAGCGCGTTCTCGGTGGAGAAGGGCATCCAGGACTACTTGGGCGCCAAAGAGGCTTTCGCCAAGGTCTAATATGGCATCCCTGCGCGACCTGCGCCGCAAGATCAAGTCGGTCACTTCGACCGAGCAGATCACCAAGGCCATGAAGATGGTGGCCGCGGCGCGCATGCGCCGTTCGCAGTCCGCCATCATCGCGGCGCGCCCCTTCGCGGTCAAGATGGAGGAGCTCATCAGCAGCCTGGAGGAGGAACGCCGCGCTCTGCTTTCCAGCGGCGAGGCTCCGGCCGGAGTTCGGGCCTTCTTCGAGTCCCCTGCTGAAGGGGAGGCCGGGCTCATCCTCATCACCGCGGACAAGGGCCTCTGCGGGGCCTTCAACACGGTCCTGCTGCGCGCGGCGCTGGACTGGCTGCGCGGCCGGAAGGGGAAGGTCCACCTGGCTCTGGTGGGCCGCAAGGGGCGGGACTTCCTGCGCCGCCTCAAGGGATTGGACTGCGAGGTCGAAATCGAATTGGCCGGCATATTCCCCCGCGTGGGCTTCCAGCACGCCGAGGTCCTGGGCAAGGCCGTGCTCGACGCCTATGCACAGAAAGGGCTGGCGCGCTGGGATGTGATCTACAATGAATTCAAGTCCGCGGCCCAGCAGCGCCTGGTGCGGCGGACCTTGCTGCCCCTGGCGGCATTCGGATCCGAGCCCGCGCCGGCCTTCAACGGCGGGCCTCGGCCCGCCGAGCTCGGCTATGAGCCGGACTACGAGGCGCTCCTGAGCGCCCTGCTGCCGAGGTTCGTGAAGGCCGAGCTTTACCGGATGCTTCTGGAGTCGCAGGCCGCGGAGCTTTCGGCGCGCATGAACGCCATGGACGCGGCGTCGAAGAACGCGGCCGAACTGCGCGACACATTGAACGTCCAGGCCAACCGCCAGCGCCAGGCCATGATCACCAAGGAGATCGCGGAGCTGGTGGGCGGGGCCGAGGCTTTGGCCGCTTGACCAAGGAGAAATGAAACAGCCATGAGCACCGGAAAAGTTTCCCAGATAATCGGCGCCGTCCTCGACGTGGAGTTCCCCCCGGGGCAGCTCCCCTCCATCAACAACGCCCTGCGGGTCAAGTGCCCCGGCAGCGAGGATCTGACCGTGGAGGTCGCCTCGCACCTGGGCGACAACACGGTGCGCGCCATCGCCATGGCGCCTACGGACGGCCTCGTCCGCGGCGCATCCGTGGAGGATACCGGCGCTCCCATCACCGTGCCCGTGGGCCGGGCCTGCCTGGGGCGGCTCATGGACGTGCTGGGCCGGCCCAAGGACCTGGCCGGCGAGATCAAGGCCGACCGGCACCTGCCCATCCACCGCGCGCCGCCGGCCCTGGTGGACCAGGTCACCACCCCCGAGATATTCGAGACCGGCATCAAGGTCGTGGATCTGCTCGCTCCCTACATGAAGGGCGGCAAGGTGGGCCTCTTCGGCGGGGCCGGCGTGGGCAAGACCGTGGTCATCATGGAACTCATCAACAACGTGGCCAAGGAGCACGGCGGCGTGTCCGTGTTCGGCGGCGTGGGCGAGCGCAGCCGCGAGGGCAACGACCTGTGGCTGGACATGCAGCGCTCCAAGCTCGCCGACGGCGCGCCGGTGCTCTCCAAGACCGTGCTGGTCTACGGCCAGATGAACGAGCCGCCGGGCGCGCGCGCCCGGGTGGGCCTTACGGCTCTGACCCAGGCGGAGTATTTCCGCGACGAGGAGGGCTCCGACGTCCTGCTCTTCATCGACAACGTCTTCCGCTACGTGCTGGCCAACGCCGAGGTCTCCGCCCTGCTGGGGCGCATGCCCTCGGCCGTGGGCTACCAGCCCACGCTGACCACCGAGGTGGGCGCCCTGCAGGAGCGCATCACCTCGACCTCCAAGGGCTCGATCACATCGATCCAGGCCATCTACGTCCCAGCCGACGACCTGACCGACCCCGGGGTGGCCACGACCTTCTCGCACCTCGATGCCACCACGGTGCTCTCCCGCCAGCTGACCGAGCTGGGCATCTACCCGGCCGTGGACCCCCTGGACTCGACCTCGCGCATCCTGGATCCCAAGATCGTGGGGCTGGAGCACTACGCGGTGGCGCGCTCGGTGCAGAAGGTGCTGCAGCGCTACCGTGACCTACAGGACATCATCGCGATCCTGGGCATCGACGAGCTTTCCGACGAGGACAAGCTGGTGGTGGCCCGCGCGCGCAAGATCCAGCGCTTCCTCTCCCAGCCCTTCTTCGTGGCCCAGCAGTTCACCGGCCGGCCCGGCAAGTACGTCAAGCTCAAGGACACCATCGCGGGCTTCCGGGACCTCATGGCGGGCAAGTACGACCACCTGCCGGAGCAGGCCTTCTACATGGTGGGCGCCATCGAGGAAGCGGTCGCCAACGCCGAGGCCATGGCGGAGAAGGCCTGAAGCCATGGCCAAGCGCCTGACCTTGGAGCTGGTCACGCCGGAACTCGCCGCCTTCAGCGGGGAGGGGGACTCCGTGGTCCTGCCGGCTTGGGAAGGCGAGATGGGGGTTCTCCCCGGGCACGCGCCGTTTTTGGTCCAGCTCAAGCCCGGCGCGGTGCGCTTGCGCGACGGCGACGAGACGCGGCTGTTCGCGGTCTCCGGCGGCTTCGCCGAGATCCGCGACGACAAGGTGTCCCTCTTTGCGGAGACCGCGGAGATGGCCGAGGCCATCGACGGAGAAAGGGCGCGCCAGGCGCTGGAGCGGGCCCAGGCCGAGCTCAAGCGCAAGGAAGCCGACTCTTTGACCATGGCCAATGCCGAGGCGGCCCTGCAACGCGCCTTGGTGCGCCTGAAGGTTGCCGAGCTGCGCAAGGGCAGGAGGCGCTGAGTGAAGTTGATTGCTTCGGCCGTATGCGTTCTGGCGTTAGGCGCGGTTGCGGCCGGGAACAAGCCGGGTGGGCCGCCGGAGGACAAGGCGCGCGTTTCGACGCGGGGCAAGGAGCTGGTGGCGCATCAGCCGGTCCAATGGATGAAGGTCTACACGCTTCCTATTTATAGGGAGCGCTGGCGGCTGGAAGGCTCGGTCGCGGACCTCGGGCAGGCCTTGCCCCAGATCCGAGAGGCTTTCGCCAAGGTGGGGGCGTCCTTGGAAGGCCCGGCTGATTCGGCCCAGGGCCTCAAGATGCGCCGGATGGCGTACCGGTGCTCGAAGGAATCGGCCAAGCGCGCCCTTCAGGACATCGGCAAGATGGGGACTTTCTCCGAGCCGGCGGTGCAGGCGAGTCTGGAGCCGGTCTCCTTGGCCGAGGTTCAGGCCAAGATCGCGGCCTTGCAGGCGGACAAGATCCGCCACGCTAGGCAACTTGCCCGCATGCCCGCGGTCTCGGCCTTGGTGGACGAGCTCCTCGGCCATCTGCGCGGCGTGGAATCCGCCGTGCGCAGGGGCGATGTGGAAGTCCTCGTGGAGCTGACCCTCAGCGAGAAGAGTTAGGCGAGCCCTGGAGCGGGGCGGCGCGCATGCTGATCCTCTCTGCCCTTGTTGCTGCCAAGGCAGCCGCGGAGATCCCCATGAAGCAGTTTCAGAAGAAATCAATCGCGCGCGCGACGGCTTGGCTTGCTTTGGCTGCGGTGCTGGCGGGTTGCGGTGGCCGCAAAGAGTCCGAGATCGGCTCGCCCCGAGACCCATTGGTGGTCGTGGTTTCTCCGGCGCAGGCTTTGGCGGGGTCCGAGGCATCCCTGCGTTTTATCGCGCGCGAACTTTCTTCCCGCACGGGTTTGACCGTGGTCGCGCGGATCGCGGCATCCCCTCTGGACGCGGTTGAGCAACTTGGGCGGCGGCAGGCGGACGCGGGCATCCTCAGGCTGGAGGAGTACCTCCTGGCGCGCGAGGCCTACGGGGTCGTTGCCGCTCTGCAGATTCTGCATGGGAACGGCCAAGCGAGCTACGATGGCGTCATCCTGGTCCGCGTCTCGGACCCGGCCCGGACCATCCAGGCCCTGAGCGGCCGGAAGATTGCATTCGTGGATCCCTACTCCGTCAGCGGCTTTTTGCTTCCCGCCCTGCGCCTCATCCAGGCGGGAGTCCATGTCGACGCCGCCTTCGCCGGGACTCATGAGCAGGCGATCGCGGCCTTGGCCAAGGGCGAGGCCGTCGCGGCCGCGACCTACTCGGACCTGGCGGCCGGCCGGCGGGAGTTGCGCATCTTGGCGCGGACCGGGACCATCCCCAACGAGCCTGTGGTGTTCCGCCGCGGGCTGAGCGCCGATAAAAGGGAGGCGGTGGCCGCGGCTTTTCAAAGTTTGGCCGGAACCGCAGAAGGCAAGCGCTTCCTGCCGGCGGTCGGTTATATCACGGGCTTGCGCCCCATCCTGGGGTCCGAATATGACGCGGTCCAGGACGTGCTGCGCGCTGTCGGCGCATCCGCCTATGACATGGTCCCCGGCGGGGGGGCATTCCGGCGCCTGCGGAAGAGACCATGAATCTAGGCCCTTTGTCCCTTGACAGGTCATGGCCATAGGGCATACCATATAGCTTCTTTATATGAAGCATTCCAACTTGTGCCGGCCCTTGCGGCCCTTTTTATTGCCGTTGCTATTGGCGCTTCCTGTCGCGGGACAGGCGCAGAACCTTCCCACGCCTGATTTTGAAGCCGCCCTGGCGCGGGCCCAGGCGGCGGCGGTTGCGTCCTTCCTGGCGCACCAGCCTGGCCAGGCCTACGCGGACCAAGGAGTCATGCTCCCCGCGGCCTTGGCATCTTTCCAAGATGTCCTGAACGGGATACGGGATGTGCAGGAAGGCTGCGCCTTGCCCTGCGCCACAACGGTGGATATCGCGGCCTATAGCGGCAAGATCGATGCGCTCTCTGGTGAGCTTGGCCTCGCGGGCGAGGTGGACGCCCTGCGCCGGAATTATATGCCCGGCGGCATTCCCCGCAAGAGGGGCGCGGCCGCGGCCCGCATGTCCAATCGTGCCCTTACGCCGAAGAGGAGCGCGGGCATGCAAGCCAACGCCCAAGCCCTGGCTGCCGGCTTGAGCGGAGCCAAGAACCTCCAAGCTTTTTCGGGCGCCAATGCCATTCCGGTCAGGTCTGGCCTCATGACCGCGGGACAGTTCCAGAAGGCCAATGCCATCCCCCGGCCCCAGGCGGCACTGCTAGGCCGGCTCGCTCCGCCCCCATCCCCGTTGCCGCCGCCTGCGCCGCCCGCCCATGGCTTGTTCGGCCACTTGAAGAATTGGGCGCTGCGCGAGGCGAAGCTGGAATTGTTCCTGCGTCCGCAGAGCCCTCTGCGCGGCCTTTCCGAAAGCGCTTTGACCGGCATCAAATGGCTAGGGATATCAGGCGTCGCGGGAGGGGGGATATACGCGGCGCTGGCGCCGGTCCAGGTCGGACTGGCCCGGGTCGCCTCCCACTATGTGGATCCGGCCAGCAAGCAGTTCATGGCTTTGCACGGCCTCGTTCAGAACGGCGGCATCCCGCAGGCCGACCTGACCAGATTGTACGAGGGCTGGAGCGGCCGGCGGAATTTTGAGGCCGCTTGGGGCATGAAGCATGTGCCAGACCAGGCCGCGCCGGGCCAGGAGAAGGACGCGCGCATGGTGGTCAACCTGGAAGCCGTGAAGGCCGCCACCGGCGATGAGAACTTTCAGCGGTACATCTTGAGCCAGCCGCAGTATCAAGAAAAGGTCGCACAGGAAATGACGGCACTGCAGAATGCCGGGGCCGGCCATGAATTCAATGTGCTGACGAAAGCCAGCATCGCTCACGAGATTCCCACTAAAGATGCCTCGGCGAATAGCCTGAAGTACCAGGTCCATCTTTACAACGGCAAGCTGCGCCCGCTGGCGGTGCTGGCGGTGGAAACCTTGGGCGGGGTGGCGATGAACCTGATTCCCGGGGTCAACGCGGTCACCCTGGCGCGCACCGAGGTCAAAGTGCTGCGGGATCCCACTCTGACCAGGACCGAGAAATCGTTCCAGACCATCAGGAACCTTGCCGCTTCGGCCACTCTGATCTGCGCGTTCGTCATGCCGAATCCGATAGTCGGGGTCGCGTCCTGGATCGCCCAGCAGACCACCGACCTGGTGCGCAACCTTTGGAACGCCCACGAGCAAAAGAAGTGCGCCCGTGAGTCCTGCGACGGAGAGCCGGCGGTCCCTGCCCCGGCTAATGCTTAGAATTTCCTTCCTGGCGTCCGCTCTGGCGGCCGTCCTCATCATCTTCTGCGGGGCCGGGGCGTGGGCCGGCGAGCTTGAAGTCTACAAAGCTCCCATCCTGGTGCGCGCCATAGGCTTTACCGCGCGCTACCAGAACGGCCGGGTCATGACCTCGTGGCGCAGGTACAAGCGCGCCGACTTCAAGTCTTACCGGCTGGTGCGCTCCTCCACCATGCGCGACCCGGTCTACCCCGAGAACGGCGAGCTGTTCTCCACGGCGGACCGCGCGGTCACGAGGTACGAGGACGCCCGCGTGGATGACGGGATATGGTATTACCGGCTCTGCGTCATCACCAAGGGCAACCACCGCTGGGTCAGCCCGGCCATAGAGATCGTGGTGGACCGCACGGCCGGCCCCGAGGGCGTGCCCGCACCCCAGGATTTCGAGTAGGCGCGCCCGTCCTCCCGTGCCGATAAGGGCGCCGCACTTTTTGTTATAGTAATCCCCATGTGCGGCGTCATCGGCTTGCGTTGCGAGAAGGACCGCAGCGATCTGGGCGCGGTCGCCTCGCGCCTGCTGCGGATGCTCGAATACCGCGGCTACGACTCCACCGGCGCCATCATCCAATCCCAGGCCGGTCGGACCGTTTTGCGCAAGGACGTGGGCTCCCCGACCGTGGTGACCAAGGAACTCGGCATCCCCGCGCTCTCCGGCCGGGTCTTCTGCGGGCAGGTGCGCTGGGCCACCTTCGGCACGGTCACGCGCGTCAACGCCCAGCCCCATGAGGTGCGCTGCAAGACCCACCTTTACGGCGCCCACAACGGCAACATCACCAACTGCGACCCGCTCAAGGCCTGGCTCCAGAGCGAAGGCCACCGCGTCCTGGGTGACAACGACGGCGAGATGCTGGTGCACACGGTCGAGCATTTCTTCGCCCAAGAGCTGCGCCGGACCCCGGACCGCCGCCGCGCCCTCCGGGCGGCAATCCTGGCCGCGGCCCGGAAACTGGTGGGCTCCTACGCGGCCATCATCGTCGATCCCGAGACCCAACTGGTCGCCGCCATCAAGGCGGGCAGCAGCCTCTACATGGGAGTGGGTGACGAGGAAGGTCGAGGCACCTTCACCATCGCCTCCTCGGACCTGGCCTCGGTGTTGTCCATGACGAAAATCCTCATTCCCATGGCCGAGGACGAGTTTGCCCTCTACACGCACGACCAAGCGGAGTTCTTCCACCTGCGATCCGGACGCCGGCTAGACAAGACGCCGGTGCGCAGCCGGCTTACGGCCGAGGAGACCGAGCTTAAGGCGCCTTTCCGTTATTTCATGCAGCAGGAGATATTCAGTCAGCCAGCGGCGGTGCGCAAGGTCATCACTTTGTTCCTGCGCCGCTCGCCCGCCATCTCCTGCGCCGACGCGCTGGCCCGCCGACAGCCCGCCTTGGTCCGGTCCGCGCGCCAGGCCGCGCGTGAACTGAGCGCCATCACCCGGGCCGAGCGCCTGCACGAGAGCTTCGGCCGGTTCGCGCGCGGCGCGGACTTCGCGCGCCTGCGCCAGAGCGCCCGAGCCGCGGGCGCCGCCCTGGGCCGGGGGGGATTCTCCTCCTATCTGGGCGGATTTTTGGAAGAGCTTTGCCGGCTGGCTCCGGCGGGATCTGCGCCCGCGCTGCGGCTTCTGGACGCCATCCTGCTCCGGGACGAGGCCGACGACGTCGCGGCCCGCTGCGCGGGCTTCGCTTCGCGCATCCGGCAGGCGCACCGCCGGGGCCGCGCCGTCACTTTGATCGCCTGCGGGACCTCCTATCACGCGGCCCAGGTGGCCGCGGTCTTTTTCAACAGGATCGCGGGCATCAAGGTCTCGGCCATGCTGCCCGGGGATTTCCGGGCCCAGTGCTCCGAGTCCCTGCGCGACGGCGATCTGGTCATCGGCATCAGCCAGAGCGGGGAGACCAAGGACCTTATCGACGTCATCGGCCTCATCCGCGCCTCCGGCAAGCGGATCGGCGTGCTCACCGTGGTCAACAACGTCAACTCCACCCTGGCGCTGGAGAAGACCGACCTTTACCTCCCCCTCTACTGCGGCCCGGAGATCGCGGTCCCGGCGACCAAGAGTTTCATGAATCAGCTCGCCGTCCTCTATGTCCTGGCGCTTAAGTCCGCTGGGCCGGGCCCGAAGGCCAAGCGGCGTCTGGAAAATTTCCTGCGCGTGCCCGCGCTGTTGGAGGAGACTCTGGCTTCGGTCCCGGACGCGGTGGAGCGCGCCGCGCGCCGCCTGTGCCTGGCGCCTAGCATACACATCCTGGCCACCGGCATGCAGGGCGTTGCCAAGGAGGGCGCTCTCAAGATCCGCGAGGTCGCGCTTAACCACACCGAGGGCTACGAGGGCGCCGAGTTTAAGCATGGCCCCAACACCATCCTGGGCGTCAATACCGTCTTCGGCATCGGCGCGGTGCGCTCCATCCTGGAGGAGTTCGCCCGGTTCTCCGAGGACCTGGCCGGCAAAAAGGGCGTCTCCGCCCGCGGCCTGGCCCGGCTCTGCCGCGCCGTGGCGGCTTACGCCTTCCGCAATGTGAGACCCTCCGGCTTGAGCGCGGCCGAGCAGCGCCTCTTTGACGGAGTCTTTGCGAAGCACGATTTCTTCAAGAGCCTCTACTCCGACTACCCGCTCGTGTTCGTGACCGGCCCGGCCGAGCGCGATGTGCACCTGACCATCTCGCAGATCCACACGCACAAGATCCGCGGCGCCGACGTCTACATCATCGCCGAGGATGACCGCGCCTTGCTGGAGGCCGCCGGCCCGGCCCGGGACGGCTACATCCGCCTGCCGCGCACCGGCGACGACCTGCTGCCTTTCTTCACCAGCGCCGCGGTCCTACAGCTTCTGGCCCTGCGCATGAGCGTCCTGAAGCGCACTTTTCTGGACCGGCTGGAGATCAAGGGGCACGGCGTGCACCCGGATTCGCCCAAGAATGTCAGCAAGTCCATCACCGTGGACTAGGGAGGACGCGGACATGGCGGTCAAGATCAAGGCGCAGTACATCGGCGACGACACCGTTGAACTCGTGCACGGGCCTACCGGCTGCAAGATAGCCACGGACCTGCCCGAGGACAACGGGGGCCGCGGCCGCACCTTCTCGCCCACGGACCTGCTGGCCGCCTCGGTGGCGTCCTGCATCCTGACCATCATGTCCAAGGCCGCGGCCAAGGACGGCCTGGACCTGGCGGGCGCCAGCCTCGAGGTGGAGAAGGAGATGGCGGCCAGCCCGCGCCGGGTGGCGCGACTGATCGGCCGCCTGGTCCTGCCGGCCCATCTGAGCGCGGCTCAGAAGGAGAAGCTCAAGGCCTGCATCAGGGCCTGCCCGGTCAGCGCCAGCCTGCACCCTGAGGTCAAGGTCGAGGTCGCGGAGGCGTAAGGCCGTCCGGCCGGAAGCTCCGGCCCAGCGCTGCCAACTCGCGGCAGCGGAAGCATCCCATAATGTGGTCGTTGACCATTCCCACCGCCTGCATGTGCGCGTAGATGATGGTGGAGCCCACGAACGACATGCCCCGGCGCTTGAGGTCGCGGCTGAAGGCGTCCGAGACGCTCGAAGTGGCCGGCATTTGCGCCAGGCTGCGGAATCGGTTCTGGATCGGCTTACCGCCGACGAAGCGCCACTGATAGGCTGAGAAGCTGCCGAACTCCCGCTGGATCTCCAGGAACACCTGCGCGTTGCGGATCGCGGCGCGGATCTTGAGCCGGTTGCGGATGATGCCGGCGTCTTGCAGGAGGCGGTCGACCTCCCTCTGGCCGAAGCGCGCCACTCTCCGCGGGTTGAAGCCGGCGAAGGCCTTGCGGTAGCCCTCGCGCCGCCGCAGTATGGTCAGCCAGCTCAGGCCCGCCTGGGCGCCTTCCAGGACCAGGAACTCGAAGAGCTTTCGGTCGTCGGACACCGGCGCGCCCCATTCCCGGTCATGATAAGCCAGGTAATCGGGGTCGTGCGTGCTCCAGCCGCAGCGCCGCATCGGGCGGCCCGCCGCTACTGCCGGCTCTTCTCGACCCAGATCTGGACCAAGTGGACCGCGGCCTCCAGGGATTTTCCCATATCCTCGATCGATAGCCACTCGGTCTTGCCGTGGAAGTTGCGGCCTCCGGTCCAGAAGTTGGGGGTGGGCAGGCCCATCTCGGTCAGGCGCGAGCCGTCGGTCCCGCCGCGGATGGGCACCCACGACGGGGCGACCCCGGCGCGCGTGGCCGCCTCCCAGAGTGTTTCGAGGACCAGCGGGGTTTTCTCCAGGATGGGGCCCATGTTGCGGTAGGACTCGGTCACTTTAATCGCGATCTTGGCCTTGGGGAACAGCGCCTGGACGTCGGCGACGATGTCCTCCAGCCGCTTCCTGAGCGCCACGAGCCCCTCGGTCTTGAAGTCCCGGAACAATATTTTGACCACGGCCTGGCCCACCCCGCCCTCGATGACGTAGGGGTGCATGTAGGGCTGGTAGCCCTCGGAAGTCTCGGGGGCCATGCCCTTGGGCGTGCGCGCCACGATCTCGCAGGCCACGCGGGCCGCGTTAATCATGATGTCCTTGGCCGAGCCGGGGTGTATGTCGCGGCCGGTGACCGTCACCACGGCCGTGTCCGCGCTGAAGGTCTCCTTGTTGAGCTCGCCGGCCTTGTCGCCGTCCACGGTGTAGGCGTACTGCGCGCCGAAGGCCTTGATGTTGAAGAACTTGGTCCCGCCGCCTACCTCCTCGTCCGGGGTGAAGGCCAGCTTGATGTCGCCGTGCGCGATTTTTGGATCGGACAGGAGCCTCTCGGCCAGAGACATGATCACGGCGACGCCGGCCTTGTCGTCGGCGCCCAGCAGGGTGGTCCCGTCCGAGGTGACGATGTCCTTGCCGATGTTGTCCTTGAGGCCGGGGTTCTCCGAGGCCTTGATGACTACGGTTGTATCCCCCGGCAGGGGGATGTCGCCGCCCTTGTAGGCGATGACCTGCGGTTTGACTCCGGCGCCCGAGACCTCGGGGGAGGTGTCCACATGGGCCACGAATCCCAGGATCGGCACCTTGCCGAAGGCGTCGTCGGTCTTGGGGAGGTTGCTCGGGATGGTGGCCACGAGGTAGCCGTTCTTGTCGATCTTGGCGGCCTTGACGCCGAGGGCCTTGAGCTCCTTGAGGAGCAGGCGGGAGAGGTCGAGCTGCTTGGCCGTGCTGGGATAGCTCTCCACGTCCTCCTGGGATTGGGTGTCTATGCGCGCGTAGCGCAGGAAGCGGTCTAGCAAGTTTTTTTTGTTCATGGATGTCCTCCTGGGATCAGCGGCTCTGGGCCCCGGCCGAGTAGCGCTGGGCGGCCGCATTGAGCCGCTTGAGTTCCTCGGGCGAGAGCTGGGCCTGGCGCCCGGCCAACAGCGTGCCCTGCACGATCTGGGCGAAATGCTCCACCAGTTCCATGCGGCCGTGCGCCTCGAAGAGGTCCTTGCCGTAGGTCACCACGCCGTGGTTGCCCATGAGGATGGCGACATGGTGCGGCACGAGATAGGCCAAAGCTGCGGCCACATCGGGCGTGCCGGGCGTGCCGTACTTCGCCAGGGGCACGCTGCCCAGGGCCTGGGAGAATTCGCTGGCGATGGGCTGGTCTAAAGCGATGCCGGCGCAGGCGAAAGCGGTGGCTTTGGGCGGGTGGGCGTGGACCACGGCGTTGACGTCCGGCCGCAGGCGGTAGATCTGCAGGTGCATGTCCTTCTCGGAGGAGGCGTTCCTGCGGCCGAAGCGGTGCTTGCCTTCCGGAGAGATGACGGCCATATCCTCGGGCTTCATGTCGCCCTTGGAGACGCCCGTGGGGGTGATGAGGATGCGCCAGGCGTCGAGGCGCACCGAGAGGTTGCCGGAGGTGGCGGGGCAGAAGCCCTGCTCGCAGAGGAGGCGGCCGTATTTGACTAGGTCGGCGCGGTGCTGGGCGTCGGTCTTGACCATCCGTGACAAGTTTACCAAATCAGCGGCCGGGAAGGCCTTGCCGGGACTACTTGCGTGGATTGGGGTAGTCGAGGGAGATGTCGAGGGGCTTGCTGTAAAGCGAGGACCAAAGCTGGGCGTGGATGGACGCGGCTTCTTTGGCCAGGACCTCGTCTTTGACCACGATTTCCAGGTTGCGGGAATCATCCAGATAGCCGCCGCTCCAGTTGCTCGTGCCCAGCCATAAGATTTTTCCGTCCACCACCATGTATTTCGAGTGGATAGTGCGTGCGAACGGCACCGGCCCTTCTTTGGCCTCCGGGATGGTGACGACGCGGATCTCAATGCCGGGAATTAAGGAAAGGCTCTTTAAGTGGTCGATGGCGGGCTTGTCCGTGTTCCAGTGCGAGACCATGAGCTTGACCTTGACCCCGCGCACCGCCGCGTCGCGCAAGGCGTTGTCGATGGGGGGATAGAAGCGCTTGGGCTTGGCGTAGGTCAGCGGCGAATAATCGAGTAGTTGTACCGCGATCTCCTGGCGCGCGGTGCCGATGATCCGCGCCAGTTCGCTTTGCGAGTCGCCCACGCTGGGAGGGTCGTAGGCCCACGGGCTGGCCACCAGGTAGGCGCGCCGGGTCGTTTCCGCGGGTCGTGGCCGCTTGGCGAGCACGGGCACGCTCTTGCCCTTCGCGATTAAAGCCTGGGCTTTCCAATCCTGCTCGAAGATGGCCTGCGCGCCGCCCACGATGCCCTGATCCGTGGTCAACAGCCCCAGTTCGTGTATGTGCTTGAGCGAACGCCAGTCGAAGTTCTGGCTACCGACATAGGCGGTATCGCCGTCGGCCAATATATATTTGGCGTGCAGTATGCCGCCCGGGACCAAGGGGTGGACCTTGGCATAATCTATGACGCGCAACTCCAGGTTCGGGATGGCCCGCAGCCGGACCAAGCCCTCCGGCGAAGAGGCCTTGGAGTCCTGCACCAGGAAGCGTATCTTGACCCCGCGTGCGCCGGCCTGCCGGAGGGCGTCTATGACCGGGTCTATGGGCTCGCCGGGTTTGGTGGAGACCGCTACGTAGAACTCTGCGAAGTCGAGCCGGCGCCGGGCCGAGGCGATGAGTTCCGGCCATACCACCGAGGCGGTGCGCAGTTCCGGCCGATCCAGCGAGGTGTCCACCGGATAGCTGTAGACCAGCTCGAAGCCGGGCACGGTGAACGCGTGCGCCGCGGGCGTGGCTGCGCACAGAGCGAGCCCTATCAGGACTCCACGACCTAGGGATGTCATGCAGTCCTTCCTTTGTCCGCCCCCCGCGCGGAACATCCCGCGCGGGGGAATTACATAAGCCGGCTTACTTCGCAGGAGCCGGGGCCGCGGGAGCAACCGGAGCCGCCGGTGCAACAGGCGCGGCTGCCTTGGCGGCTTCCGCGGTCACCGTGAACTCGGCGGAACTCAGGGCCTCGCCGCTTTCGGAGAGCACTTCGACTTTCCAGGAGCCGGGCGTGACCTTCTTGGAGGCCCACCAGCGTCCCGCGGCTTTGATCTCCATATCGTACTCGGAGACCTTCTGGCCACCCATAGACCACACATACTTGATCTTGGCCGGTGGGGTGTCGACGGAGAGTTTGGTCCAGCAGTAGACCAGGCCGACGTCCGCGCCGAAAGAGGCGGCGGCGCCGGTGGCTTCCCGGTTCTCCACGCCAGTGGCGACGACGATCTTCTCAACCTTGACCACGGACGCGGCGGGCTGCTTCTCGGCAGGCGTCTGCGGTGCCGGAGTAGCCGGCGCCGGTACGGCCACCGGGGCCTGCGACCAGGCCGCGACTGCCGCGACCATCAAGACGGACACTAGTAACTTCTTCATTTATCCTCCATTAGGGCGCTTCGTCGCGCCATTGGCCGTATTATACTCAAAGTGAGGGGGAATGGAAGCCGCCGGCCCCTAGCGTTGGAGCTTTGCGCCAAGCGAGCAGGGCGGCCCAGACCAGCAGGGAGGCCGCGGCGCATCCCGCCAGCCAAAGGCCCAGATGGAAGCCCGCGGGCTCGTAATGGAATTCCAGCTCCGTAGATCCTGCGGAGACCACGACCCCGCGGAGAGCGTGGTCGGTGCGGAGGATCGGCACGGGCGTGCCTTGCGCATAGGCCCGCCATCCCAGGTCCCACATGTCGGCAAGCACGACCAGGCCCGGGGTCTCCATGCGGACGGACACGGCGACGCGCGTGGGGCTCTCGGCGATGATCTCGGCGGTGCCGCGGCAGGAGGCGGGCAGGCCGACAGGCGACTCGATATAGGCCACCTCTCGCGGGTCGAACCGCGGCGAGGACAGCAGTCCCAAGCGCTCGCGGTCGTCCGCTACGGCCTGGACCCGGTGCGGGACGAACGCGCGCGGCAGGGCCCGCCGGTTCACGAGAGCCCAATAATCGGTCCCGACAAATGCCGGCCGGATGCCCGGGGGAGGGGAGCCTCGGAAGATGATGTAGCGCACGCCGAGCAGGTCCAGGACAGGCGGCAACCGGAGCGCGTCCGGCGGCGAGGCCGCCATCTTCGGCCGGTACCACTGAGTCAGCGCATACGGCACCAGAAGCGAGCCGCGGTCGGCCGCAGGCAGCAGCATCTCCATCAAACGGGCGGGGTCGATGGCATCGTAGCCGCGGATGTCATGCAGGCCGTGCGTCTGCGCGAGCGCCGCCGGCAGGCAGTCGTACCCTAGGATCCGTCCGGGAGCGGATTGCGCGATCTCCTTCAGCATGGGGATGCGCGGGTAGTAGAGCTCCGGCTTGCATTGCGCGCTCCGGCCGTACGCGAACCAGAGCAGTTCCATAGGGAGGAGCATCCCGATCACCAGAGCCCACCCGGGTCGTCGTGATCTCCGCTTCCATAGGATAAGCCAGCCCGCGAGGCCCAAGCCGCACCACGCGGCCTCGGCGATGCAGGAGCGGGCGAACCAGGATTGGATCGCCCATACTTCCGATAGGGACCTCCCTTTCAGGATGCCCGCTGTGAACCAGGATCCGATCTCCGCGGGCAGGGACACGGCGCGCTGGACGCACCACAAGCCCGTCCCCGCCAGAAAGGCGGCAGGCAGCCAGAACCACCACCGCCACCGAAGCGGGCCGCCGCGCCAAAGGCTGTCCACCCCGCCCGCCGCCAAGGCGAGTACGGCGAAGTCCGTCACGAATGTGAAGCGGTTGAACGACAGCATCTTCAATCCGGGCAGGCGCATGAGGGGGGCGATGCCGGGTAGTCCCAGGCACCAGCTGACGCCCAACACCCCGAGGGCCAGCCAAAACACGTTGTCCCGCCTGCGCCTTCGGCTGCACCACGCCAGCGGCGCAGCCAACAGCGCCGCCAGCAACCCAGCGTATGCCGCAGCCGGCGACTCCGGCAGGTTGGGCGCCTTGCCGAAGGATGGGAGGATCATGCTGCCCCGATCAGTCGATCCGTAGATGTCGGGAAAGACGATCTGCGGCAGGGCCGCCAGTCCCACCGGCGGCCGATCCTCTTGGCCCGCGGCTCGCTGGTGCATGCGCATGCCGGTCTTCGCGTAGGCCATCATGGGGAGCAGCTCGGGGGCGGCCAGCATGAATCCTAGGCCCCAGCCCAAGAGCAGCGCGCCCCCGGCGTTGACGGCCGACCAACGGAGCCGGCGGCCGCGGTAGACATGCCGATAGCGCCACAAGGCGTAGATCCCGGAAACGATCAGCGCCTGGGTGGCGATGTCCAGTTTGCCGGACACCAGCGTCAGGAAGGTGACGACGGCCAGTCCGAGCGCCGGCCAACGGCCGCCCGGCACTGTCTCGTGGACGGACAGGAGCAGCCAGGGCAGCCAGACCACCGAGAGCCCGAGCCCATAGCCTTGCCAGAGGATGAAGAAAGCGCTCAAAGGATAGCACCACGCCGTGATGGCCGCCGGCCAGAACGCGATCCGCAGTGCCCGCCGGAAGAAGGCGTATGCCCCCAGGCCGCTCACTAAAGCTGCCAGGATCTCTATCCAGGGGAGGCCCCGGGGGGACTCGAACGCGGCGGCGAGGAGGAGGAATGGCGAGAACTTTGGCCCGCTGAACGGCACGCCGGCGTATTGATAAGGATTCCATTGCGGCAGGCGCTTGGCGCGCAATTCCGAGGCGACGAACCGGCGGGTGGGCTCGCTCAAGAAGACCAGGTCGCTCTTGGTGCCGTCGCGCGCGGCCGGGGGAGCCCCGGCCGCGGAGGGGCTGTAGATGCTCGGCAGCGTTAGGATATCCAGCGGGAGCAGGATCTTCCGCCCCGCCAGCGACGGTCCATACAGTAGGACCTGCCCCGCGATGATCCCCGCCAGGACGATCATCACCCTGCCGAATGCGGGCCGGGCGCCCTGCTTCATCACGCGGGCTGGACCGTCATTCATGGCAAGGGGCCTTCCTCGAAGGCGGCCACGGTGAATACGGAAAGAGCGGTCTTGGGATCCTTCCAACAATCGCGCGGCAAGCCCGCTTTCTGCGCACAGAGCTCGCTCAGGAAGGCGTCCTTGTCCGGTATCTGCTCCCAGACCTGGGGCAGGAATAGGCCCGAATGACCGTCGCGGGATACGATGACGCCGTGTCCCTTGGGCACGATTGCCTTGGCGTCGGAGACGCGCTTGGCCGCAGATAGGATGGATATCTCGAAGTGAAGCCCCGGCGCTTCCGCCGCGGAGACCGGGGAGAAGCGCTGGTCTTGGAAAGCGGCGGCGTAGGCGTAGGCGGACACTGCGTCGCGCAAGGTGGCATGGGGTTCGGTGGTGCCCACGCAACCGCGCAGACGGCCGCGCTCGGTCAAGGTGACGAACACCGCGGCAGGCAGGTTGAGGGACGGGTCGTCCATAAGCCGGGCTTCCGGTTGTTTGCCCTTGGCGCCATCGGCCACTGTGGCCCGGGCCAGGGCCAGCAAGGCATGCTTTTGCTTCTCGTCGAGGGAGATGCCGGCATCCAGAGGCCGGCCCGAGTTCACCATGGCCACGGCAGCGTAGCCCACGCTGCGGCCCGGGTCGGCCAGGGGCGAATATCCGGAATTGGCGTAGCTCAGGACCACTCCGCGGTCCGCGCCCAAAGCGCGCGCCGCGACCATGGCCGCGGTGACCGCGGCCTGTCCGCACCAGGTCACCGACTCGCCGGGCATATGGTGGTCCAATATGAGGCGGTTGGCCAGCCAGAAGTAATCCGGATCGAGCCGCTCCAGTGCCTTGAGCGTGGAGTGGTCTACTAGGTCCGCAACGGCCGCCGGCGGGTAATGGGATAGGTCGGAGGATGCGATGATGAGCGCCTTGCGGCCCCTGAGCGCCTCGGCTAATACTTTCCCCACCCGAGCGCAGACCGCGGGGTCCTCGGTGCTCATGATGATGGGCAAAAGCTTCCAGCCGGGCTTGAGGCGCTTGATGAGGAATGGGAGCTGGACCTCCACCGAATGTTCGTGCCGGTCCCCGTGGTCGTAGGCGGCGGGTTCGTCCCGGAAGTCGGCGGGATCGGCCTTGATCAATCGCGCGGCCAGGCGTTCGTCAATGGGCACCCGGCCCAAGGGAGTGAGGAACGCCCCGCGCGCGTAGAGCGCGGCGCCGTCCACCATGGCGTAGTGCGCGGTTCCCATGACCACCACGGTGTCATAGCTTCCGGAGACCTGCCGGTAGCCTGTGGCGGCCACGGGCGCGGAGAAATCGTAGCCCGCGTGGGGCACGATCAAGGCCACCAAAGGGCCGGGCAGTTTGGCCGGGGCCGGGACTTGGGAGAGGAAGGCGTCCACGCTTTGGCTCAGCTCCACGGGGTCCGCGGGATAGAACATGCCCGCCACCCCGGCGGGCCGGTCCGCGGCCGCTGCCGCGCACGCGGCCGCCCAGATCATGAGGAAAGGGAGGGATTTGCTCATGTTCCTGAGGATACAAAACTTTCATGGCCGGCCTCGCGAATGGTATCCTAGCCGCAAAGGCGAATAGGAGGATTCATGGCGCAGAGCGTTCCCACCCCGATCCGGCCGGCCCGCCGCACCAAGGATATCACCTACGCGGTGCGCGACATCGTGGCCCTGGCCCAGGAAGCGGCCCGCGGCGGCCGCGAGATGCTCTACCTCAACATCGGCGACCCGAATAAGTTCGATTTCATCACGCCCCCGCACATGGTCGAGGCGGTCCTCAAGGCCATGCGCGACAACCACAACGGCTACTCCGCCTCCTCCGGCATCCCCGCCGCGGTCCACGCCATCGAGCGCGACGCGGCCAAACGCGGCATCCGCAACATCCGCGATGTGTTCGTCACCAGCGGCGGCAGCGAGGCCATCGAGATCTGCCTGACCGCCCTGGTGGACCGCGGCGACAACGTTCTCATCCCTTATCCCGGCTATCCCCTCTACGAGGCGGTTCTGGCCAAACTGGAGGCCGTGGCCAAGCCCTATTTCCTCGACGAGGAGCACGGCTGGCGGCCCGACGTGGAGGACATCCGCAACAAGATCGATTCCAAGACCCGGGCCATCGTGCTCATTAATCCCAACAACCCCACCGGCGCCATGTACGACCGCGAGACCCTGCGCGAGGTGCTGGCCCTGGCCGCCGAGCGCGGCATCCTGGTGTTCGCCGATGAGATATATGACCGCATGATCCTCTCGGACAAGGAGCATGTCTCGGTGGCATCCTTGGACCCCGAGGCGCCGGTGGTGACCTTCAACGGCCTCTCCAAAGGCTTTTTGGCGCCGGGCTGGCGCATCGGCTGGGGCATCGTCAGCGGCAAGGAGAGCCTGCTCAAGGACTACCTGGCCGGGGTCAACAAGATCTTGCGCGCGCGGCTGTGCGCCAGCCATCCCATGCAGCACGCCATCACCGCGGCCTTGGACGGCGAGAAGGAGTTCATCGCGCACACGAAGGAGAAGCTGCTGCGCCGCCGCGACATCACATTCGAGATGCTCAACTCCGCGCCCGGAATCTCCTGCATCAAGCCCGACGCGGCGTTCTACGCCTTCCCCAAGCTCGACATCGAAGGCACGGACGAGGACTTCGTCAAAGGCCTCATCCGGGAGACGGGCGTGGTGGTGGTGCACGGCTCCGGCTTCGGCGAGAAGCCGGGCACCAAGCACCTGCGCGTGGTGTTCCTGCCGCAGGAAGAGATCTTGCGCAAGGCCTACAAGAACCTGCTGGACTACCTCAAGAAGCACCTGAAAAAATGAGCGAGGCTGGACCGGCGCGGCGGCTGATAAAGCTTCTGTGCCTCAAGCCGCATCCGGAGGGCGGTTTCTACCGGGAGACTTATCGGGCCGCGGGCCGATTCCCCGGAAAGAAGTTTCCGGGCGGACGCAATTACTCCACCGCAATCCTTTTCCTCTTGCCGCGCGGAGAGGTCTCCCGCCTGCACCGCATCAAGTCGGACGAGGTCTTTCATCTTTATGCCGGCGGCCCGCTCTTCGTAGAAGAGCTCGACCCAGCTTCGGGCCGCACGCGCCGCATCAAGCTCGATTCCGGCAAGGTCCAGCATGTGGTCAAAGCCGGGACCTGGTTCGGCGCCAGCCTGGCCCCGAGCGCGGACTTCGCCCTGGCCGGCTGCACCGTGGCGCCGGGCTTTGATTTCGCAGACTTCGAGCTGGGCGGCAAGGCGGCCCTCTTGCGGAAATATCCTGCGGCGCGCAAGCTCATCGAGCGGCTCGCCCATGATTAGCCGCAAGCTGGAACTGTTGGCCCCGGCCGGGGACTTCGACTGCCTCAAGGCCGCATTGGACGCGGGCGCCGACGCGGTCTATCTCGGCCTGGAAAGCCTCAACGCCCGCCGCCGGGCGCGCAATTTCCGGCCGGATGAGTTCGCCTCCGCGGTCTCGGCCGCCCATGCCAAAGGCGCGCGGGTCTACTTGACCCTGAACATCGACCTGGCCGAGCGCGAATTGGGTGACGCGGCGCGCCTTTTGGAACTGGCCCGCTCCTGCAAGGCGGACGCGGTCTTGGTCCGCGACTTCGCGCTCTTCGCCCTTAAGCCCGCTTTCCCGGAGCTGGAGTTCCACCTGAGCACCCAGGCTTGCGCGGCCAACAGCGCCGACGCTGCCGCCGCCGTGCAACTGGGTATCCGCCGCGCGGTCTTGGCGCGCGAGCTGGCTTTGGACGAGATCAAGGCTTGCGCGGCCGTGCCGGGATTGGAGGTCGAAGTCTTCGTGCAGGGCGCCTTGTGCTTCGCTGTCTCGGGCCGATGTTGGCTTTCCAGCTGGGCCGGCGGACGCGGCGGCAACCGCGGCGCTTGCGCCAGCCCCTGCCGAGTGCCGTGGACGGTCGGGGGCGAGGCCGTTGGTACGCCCTTGTCCATGAAGGACCTCTCGGTTTGGGACCGGCTGGAAGAATTGGAGAAGGCCGGAGTCACGGCTCTGAAGATCGAGGGCAGGCTTAAGAATCCCGATTGGGTGCGGCGGGCCGTTTCCCTTTACCGCAGGGCGCTCTCTGGAGATATATCCACAGCGCTCGCCGGCGAGGCCGCGCTGGGAGATGTGGCGGGCCGCGACCAGACCAGCGCCTACCTGGACGGAAAGCGCAAGGACCTGACCGGAGTCTGGGGCCGCAAGAGCGGTGAGGGACCCGCCACATCAATCCAGTCCACTGAGAGCAAGACGGAATATGATTTTGAGATCACGGTGGGCGAGAAGTCATTGGCCTGCCGCTGCGCCTATGCCGGCCGCGAGCAGAATTGGACCATGCCCAAGACCTCGGTGGTCCGCATCGCCAAGGCCGTGGCGCTCTCGGATTTCCTGCGCAGGCTTTCAGATGAGCCGGTGCAGGGGCTTGCCCTCGGCCAAGGCCAGGCGAGCGAGCCGGACCTCCTATTGCCACCCCGGGCCATCAATGCATTGCGGGATCGGCTTTCAGTCGAACTGCGGCTTTTGCGCAAGGATCCGCAGGACAATGAGCGCGTGGGATTGCCGCCGGGAGTCAAGATCGTCCTGGCCAAGTCCGCGCCGAGCCCGGAGAATCGGCTCCGGCTGGGCGACGCGCCTGACCGCCTGCGAGTCGAGGCGGCCCAGCTTTCCTTAATGCGCGGCAAGCCCCCGGCAGGCGGCGCTATCGTGGAGGGGCTCACGGCCCAGAGCATCAAGTCCGCGGCTGATTGCGGGGCAACGATCATCGCTGCCTTGCCGCAGGTGTTCTTCGAAGCCGATATCCCTGGCCTGCGGGCGCTGTTGCAGGCCTGCTTGCGCTTGGGCGTGGCTGTCGAGGTGAATAACCTGGGCGGCTGGCAGTTGGCCAGGGAGGCGGGCGTGGCCATGGAAGGCGGGCCGGGCTTGGCAGTGCTTAACTCATTGGCCGCAAGACAACTGCAAGCCATGGGCCTGCGCAGCGTGACCTTGTCCATGGAAGCGGACAAGGGCCGGCTTGAGGATATTTCCGCAGTCTGCCCGACGCCGGTCTCGGTGGTGGTCTTTGGCCGGCCGCCGCTGATGAGCACGCGCGTGGAACTGCGGGCGCAGTGGCAGGGCCAGGTGTTCGCGGACCGGCGGGGCATCCGCATGCGGCCGCGGCGGGAGGGGGGGCTGTGGGTGTTCAGGCCGGAAGGCGCCTTTGATTGGCGGTGGCTTAAGAACCCTGCCATCCGCGCCAAGCATCTGGTGATGGACCTGGTCGGCTCGGATAATCCTTTGGCCGATCAGGAGTCCCAGCCGGGTCCCGACGCTTTCCTTTTCAACTATAAGAGGACGCTCTATTGACCATGAAAATCCTCCTGCTGTTGTGTCTGGCCTTGCCGGCATTCGCCGGCCCCGCGCAGTATCCCAAGCGCGACATCCTGTGGCGGATCGTCTCCAACTGCCTTGAAGATGTCCCTGACCGCGCGGCCTATTGCCGCGACTGCCCATCCCCACTGGAGAATCTTCTGCCGGTCTGCGCGGGGAGCCCTGTCTTAAACGCTGAGGCGGCCTGCCGCCGTTCGACGCAGGTCTGGGCCAAGACTTCGCGCTTCGTGGCGATCAGGGACAGGAAGATGTGCGGCTGTCCTGAGAGCTTCGTGCACGGTCTGGCCTTGCCTTTGAGCAAGGTAAGCGGCGCCGAGGATCCGGCCAGGCCAATGGGAATCTGGCGCTTCGCCTGGGATGAGGCGCTCAAGAAGATCGTCGATAAGGAGTCCGTTATCCTGGCCGCCAATCCGCGCATCCGGCGCACGCAGGACCAACTGCATATTCACATAGTCCGTCTGGCCGATGGCGCGCGGGAGAGGTTCTTGGCCTTTAAGCCTCTGCGGGTTAAGAACTTGAAGGATGTCTGGGCTGTGGCGGCGCAACATGCCGTTTCAACGGGCTTGGCTGAGGGGAGCTATGGGGTGGGAGTGATCGCGGCTCCGGGGGGTGGCTGGCAGGTGGCGGCCTCCTCCGAGAGCCTGGAGAGTATGTTCAGCGCTTACTCGTGCATACTGCAACCGGCCTGGAAGCCGGGGGAGCGGGATAGGTAATAGCATGGCCAAGACGAGGTTCGATTGCGTCTGCGTGGGCATAAGCACGGTGGATGTGCTGGCATTGTTGGACCAGCCTTTGTGCGAGGATGAGAAGATCCCGGCCCGCGAGGTGCTTGTGGACGGGGGCGGGCCGGCTGGGACGGCGGCTTGCGCGGCTTCGGCCTGCGGGCTTAGGACTGCGATCCTTTCCTTTATAGGGGGGGATCTGTGGAAGGATTTCATGCTGGAGGGGTTCCGGCGCTTCAAGGTGGCGACGGATTTCGTGTTGTGCGTACCTAGGATGGCGACGCCGGTGTCCTTGATCGCGGTGAACAACCGGAACGCTTCCCGGACCATTTTGTGGAACGGGCAGGGGGCGGGGTCGCGGCGGGTGGATTTGGCGGGGCTTTTGCGGCGGGGGTTGTTGGATACAAGGGCTTTGCATTATGACGGGCATCTGATGAATGTTTCGGTGCGGCTGGCGCGGGAGGCAAGGCGGCGGGGTATTTTGACCTCTTATGACTGTGGGTCTATCAGGCCGGGGTGGGCGAAGCTGGCGGCTTTGAGCGATGTGTTCATCGCTTCGCATAAGTTTACGCGGCAGTTGGGGATGCCTCTCCCGGCGGCTGTGGGTTGGCTGCGGCGGAGGTTTGGGTTTAGGGTGGCGGTGACGGCGGGGGAGAAGGGGTTTTATTATTTTGACGAGGGGCGGGGCGGGGTGGAGTTTGTGCGGCAGAAGCACTATGCGGCGGTGGATACGACGGGGTGCGGGGATGTGTTTCATGGGGCGTTTTTGGCGGGGTATTTGAAGGGGCGGGATTTTGGTGCGGCGTTGCGGTTTGCGCAGAAGGTGGCCGGGGAGAAGACGAGGGCTTTGGGTGGGCGGGCCGGTATTCCGCAGCTTGACAGTGTGTAATCTGTAGGTTACACTAAGTGGCAATGGTTAGGCTAGGGATTTCTCGCAGGGGTGTCGGTTGTCGGAATGGCAAGCTGCCTCGGCTGAGGCCGGGGGCCAAGGTGCACGCTCATGATCCTGCTGTCTACCTGAGGGATCCGAAGTTTATCCAGGCGGCGATTCTGGAGGCCTTGCAGGCGGGGGATTATGAGTCGGTCATTGATATTTATCGGGCGCATCTGCGGGTGTTGAATCGGACGCGGACGGCAAGCGCGCTCAAGGTGTCGCGGCAATACGTTCACAAGATGCTCAAGACTTCGAATACTCCATCCCTCCGCACCTTTACTGCGTTCATGAAGATGCTGGCGCTGGCAGCCCCGACATGCCAACCGGGACGACGGCTTACGCGAAGCCACCGCCCCAGCTGATATAGAACAAATATAGAACATATTGATTCGCGTTCTATAACCTGCTAGTATTTAATTATGGGTCTTCTCCTTCCTGAGTGGGTAAAAACAGCGTGAAAAACAACATGCTCTCGACGGAGAAATGGCTTTCCTGATGCTTGCAAAATCTGGCACGATTGCAGGATGCAAAAACGCCGGCACCTATGGGATGCCTAT
>CAIRTQ010000077.1 GCA_903881545.1 uncultured Elusimicrobia bacterium | reverse complement strand
GAGGGATCGTCCCGCATGTTGGATGAAGTGCAGCTGGGCCGCGCCCGCGCCCGCCGACCTCCGGCTGAGCAGACGCTCGATCTCGCGGGCCAGGATGCGGCTGATCTCGCCGGGCAGGGCCGCGTCCTGGTTGACGAACCAGCGCAAGCGTTTGGGGATGGTCAGCACATACTGCCGGTAGCCGGCCTCGGGCAGCAGACGGTCCGAGGCGTCCGACATGATGATGGCCGCGCGCTTGGCGTCGGACATGGAAACCAAAAGGATCTCTTCCTCCACGCCACCCCGCTTTACGTCCGACAGCAGAGCAGTGTCAGCCTGATCCACAGCCTGAATTTGGCACCGCAAAACTGAATGGAACCATTTGCGGTCATCGTCGTATATATAGCGGAAGGTGCGCGAAATGACAGAGTTGGTCCCTGCCGGTTTGGTCGAAGCCCGCATCTGCATGATCCGTAGCCACAAGGTCATGCTGGATGCCGACCTTGCCGTTCTTTATGGCGTGGAGACCAAAGCCCTGAATCGTGCCGTCAGGCGCAACCTGAGCCGGTTCCCAAAAGACTTCATGTTCCTTCTGACTTCCATGGAACAGAAAGTTTTGAGGTGCCAATTTGGCACCTCAAACTCGAGGCGCGGCGGACGACGCTACTTGACTCTTGCCTTCACGGAACAAGGTGTGGCCATGTTATCTGGAATCCTCAATAGCCCGCGCGCGGTCCAGGTGAATATCGCCATCATGCGGGCCTTCATGAGGATGCGTCAAATACTGGCCGACCACAGGGGCCTGGCCAGGCGGTTGGATGCGCTTGAACGGCGCTTGACCGACCACGATGCCGTTCTTGGTGAACAGGGCAAGGAAATCCGTGCCGTATTCAATGCCATCCAGCAATTTTTGGAGCCGCCTTCGGACGAGCGGCAGGCCATCGGTTTCAAGCCGCCTAAAGGCGGTTGATGTGAGGCCGCGGGCTAGCGGAAGAAATCGCGGACCATGCGCACCAGGCCTTCGGTGGCCTTCTCCGGGATCTCCTCACCGGTCCAGTCTATGGAGAAGTGCGCGTTCTTTTGGGTGGGACGGACATAGGTCTCGTACATGGGCAGGACCGTGGTCAGGATCTGGTGCTTGGCGCCTTCCACTTCGCGGCCGCGCTCTCCCACATCGCGCGCGATGCGGCGCAGCACCGCCGTGGCGATGCCGGTGGAGACGAATATGCGGTAGTTGTATAGGGACAGGAACTCCGGGGGATAGAGGGCGTAAAGGCCTTCGACTACGATGAGCTGGGCCGGAGCACAGGCCGAGGTCCCGGGCTTGCGGGTATAGGACTTGAAATCGTAGATGGGCTGGGCCACGCGCTCGCCCGCGGCCAGGCGGCGCAGATGCGCGTAGGCGAGGGTGAAGTCGATGGCGTCCGGATGGTCGAAGTTGTAGTCCTTGCGTTCGGAGAGCTTCAAGTACTCCAAGGGTCGGTAATAGTGGTCCAGGGAGAAGATGCGGCCGCTGATCCCGATCTTGCGGCATTCCTCGACCACCTTCCGGGAGAAGGTGGTCTTTCCCGAGCCGGACCCGCCGGCGATGCCCACGATGACCCTTTGTTCCGTCTTCTTCGCGCTTTTCATCTTTGCCTGCCTCGGGAGATTATGGCAAATCGGCGGGGGCCTGGCACTTCGGCTTGCATGGTATGATATGTCCCGGATGGACCAAGAGCTCATGGCCCGGACCTTGTTCGGCTCCGCTGTCTTCCTCTTGATGGGGGGCAATCTGATTCTGGGCGCGCGCAGCCACGCGCGCGCGGCCACGCGCTGGGCGGAAGAGCTTCCGCCCGTCGAGACTCGGCAGCGCCAGCTTCTCTGGGCTTATCGGGCGGGCGGCGCGGTCTTCGCGGCCTTGGCTCTTTGGATGCTTTGGTGCCTGGCCCGTGACCCGGCGCGGCTGTCTATCCTCTTGCCGAGCCGCAAGCCGTCGCCCGCGGCCCGGGCGCTGGGCGGGCTGTTCTTCCTGTGTTGCGGCTCCATCCTCGCCGCGCTGGGCGTTACACGGATTAAGGGGCCGGAGGAAAAGGCGGGGCTGTGGACTGGGCGGCTCATGGCCCTGGCCTTCTTGCTTTTTGGGGCCTACCTCATCCGGCGCGCCGCGTCCTAAGGCGCGGAAGGCTTGACCGGAGCGCCGCCAAATATGCAAGAATTCCTTGAGCCGAACGGAGAACAAATGTCCAACTCATCGGGGCGCTTTATGAAGGCATTGGCCGGGAGCTGGCTGGCCGCTTTGGCGCTGTGCCCGCTGGCGGCGCAGGCGCGCGCCCAGGCCTACGACTACTATTACCCGCCAGGATTGACGGTCCTAGCCCTCATCGGAAAGGGGACGACCTTGCGCCCCGGCACCAAACTGCACGGCGCGGTCCTGAAGAGCGACAAGGCCGGGGTCAAGCTGCGCGCCGACGACGGCAAGACCTATCTGTTGAAGTGGGGCCATGTGAAGATATTCCTGGGAATGGCCCAGGGCGAGGCGGTCACCTTGGTCATGGGCAAGGGCGCGCTGGTCGAACCCGGCACCAAGCTATCCGGCACCGTGACCAAGCTCGACAAGCAGGGCTTCGGTTTGAAGGCTGACGACGGCAAGGAATACCAACTGCCGTGGGACCAGGTCCGCAGCATCGCCAAGGGCGGCGCGCCGGCTGGCCCGGAAGCACCGGCCGCGCCGCAGACCCAGCCAGAGACTCAGCCGCAAGCGCAAGCTTCCCAGCCGGCCCCTGACAACGGGCAAGCCCTGGGCGGCGACGGCAAGAGCCAGAAGTAGACGGCACGCGCCGCCTAATGCCATCTTTACCGGCCCATCCTAGGGCTGCGGACCTGTTGGCCCGGGCGCGGGCACTTGTCTTCCTGTGCGCCGTGTTGCTTTGCGGGCTGGCCTTCCAGGACGGGTTCCTTATCTGGCCCGCCCGCCCCAGGACTGCGGACGGGCAAGCCCTGCCCTACGGCGCGCGGATAGCCCCCCAGGGCGGCTTCATCGTGCAGGATTTTTCCGTCAACAGCAATTATCTGCGGCAGATCCGGGACCACGCCGCCGCGCGCCCGTACCGGCTGGAGGACCAAGAATCCATGTTCCGGCGCTGGTTCCCTCTCGCCGGCTCCGGCGAACCGCATGCCTATTCGCCCGCGGCTCTGCTCCTGAGTCTGCCGTGGCTGAGCCTCCCGCCCCGCGCGGCTTTTACGGCCTTCACGCTCCTCAATGTCGCCGCGGCTTTGATCCTTCTAGGTTGGGGCGTCCTGCCTCGGGTCAAGAACCTGGCCCAGGCCGCCGCGGTCTTGGTGGCGTTTGCGGGACAGTCGTTCTTGATTACCATCAGGATCGGTCAGAGTTCCGTGCTGACGACCTGCGGCCTGGCCTGCGGTTGGTTCCTCTTACGTGGGGGGAGAAGCGTTTGGCGCGGCCTCGGCGCTGGGGCCGTGCTGTGGGCCCTGGCCGTCAAGCCCAGCGCGGCAGTGATCCTCCTGGCGCTGGTGTTGGGCGCTCAAGCCTGGCTCGCTTTGGGCACGGCCGTCATCCTCACGATCTTTACTTGGCTGGCCCTGGCGGGGCACTACGGCGGCTTGGGGACTGGCGTGCGGGACTATTTCTCCTTGCTCGGCCGCTATTATGCGGCTGGAATGACTCCCTTCATGGCCGGGGGCCTGCTCCCGCAGAATTGCACCAATCTCAATTCCTTCCTCCTGTGCCTCGCGCCCGGACTAGGCGGCAGGGCCTTTTTTTTGAGCCGGATCCTGTTCGTCGGCTCGCTGGCGGGCGTTACGCTTCTGCGCTGGGCTGGCCGCATCAGCCTTTCCGCGCAATTCCAGGCGCTACTGCTCGCCTTTTTGCTCTTTTGCCCGCATCTCGGCTTCACCGAGGACTGGGTCATCTGCCTGTTCGTGGTGGAGGGAGCCTTCTTTCGGGAGGGAGCCGCTCCGTGGCTCAAAGCCGCGCTTGTCGCTGCGGTGGTTTGCCTTCATGGCGGCTGGGTCTTTCCGGCAAAACTCATCCTGTCGGCTTGGTGGCTCGCCGAGAGCCCAGCTTGCCGCGACCTAGGAAAAAAGCAGTCCTGACGCTGGCGAGGACAAGGGTATGGACATGGGCGTGGCCAGCCTGATCAGTACCTTGCTGGTGCTGGCCTTGTACCTGAAGGCCAGGGACATCGGGTCGGGCGGGAAGGGCTAAGGCTTAAAGGTGAGGTGCGAGCGGGATTTGAACCCGCGAATAATGGTTTTGCAGACCATCGCCTTAGACCACTTGGCTATCGCACCGTGGGTTGCATTATACCAAGTTTCCGTGGCAGGGCAAGGCCACCAGCGAGTGCCGCCAGCGAGTGCATCGGATTCTGGAAAAATTAGGTATCATCTGTAGCGACACATGGCCTTCCCGCCATCTCATCAGGAGGAATCATGCCCCATCGCACCAAAGCCCCGGAGAGCCTCACCAAGTTGACCAGCCGCCGCGAGCCGGCCATCCCGGTCCAGAAGGTCTCTGACTATTTCGGCTGCAACGTCTTCGGCCAGCAGACCATGCGCCTGCTCCTGTCCAAGGACATCTACCGCCGTTTCCGCGAGGCCGTGGACCAGGGCAAGCGCATGGACTCCGAGATCGCCAACGCGGTGGCCTCGGCCATGAAGACCTGGGCCATCTCCAAGGGCGCCACCCATTACTGCCACTGGTTCCAGCCCATGACCGGCTGCACCGCGGAGAAGCACGACAGCTTCGCGGAGCCCACGGGTGACGGCCGCGCCATCGAGAAGTTCACGGGCCGCAACCTGGTGCAGGCCGAGCCCGACGCCTCGAGCTTCCCCTCCGGCGGCCTGCGCGTCACCTTCGAGGCGCGCGGCTACACGGCTTGGGATCCCACCTCGCCCGCCTTCATCATGGAGATGCAGGGCGGCGCGACCTTGTGCATCCCCACCATATTCGTCTCCTACACCGGCGAGTCCCTGGATGACAAGACGCCGCTCTTGCGTTCCTGCGATGTCATCAGCAAGGCTGCCCTGGACATCCTCAAGCTCTTCAAGAGCGACGCGGGCAAGGTCTTCGCCACCCTGGGCCTGGAGCAGGAGTATTTCCTCGTCGACCGCGCCTACTACGAGAGCCGGCCCGACCTGCTGATGGCCGGCCGCACCCTCATCGGCGCGCCATCGCCCAAGGGCCAGCAGCTGGAGGACCACTACTTCGGCAGCATCAAGGAGCGCGTGTTCGCCTTCATGACCGACGCGGAGAGCGAGCTCTACAAGCTGGGCGTGCCGGTCAAAACCCGGCACAACGAGGTCGCGCCCAACCAGTTCGAGAGCGCCCCGGTCTACGAGGAAGCCAACATCGCGGTGGACCACAACCAGCTGGTCATGGATGTGCTGGAGCGCATCGCCATCCGTCACAACCTGGCCCTGCTCCTGCACGAGAAGCCCTTTGCCGGCATCAACGGCAGCGGCAAGCACTGCAACTGGTCCCTGTCCACGGATACGGGCAAGAACCTGCTGGGCCCCGGCGACACGCCGCGCGACAACCTGCAGTTCCTGGTCTTCCTGGCCTGCATCGCCAAGGCCGTGCGCGACAACCCGCTGTTTTTGCGCGCCGCGGTGGCCTCTTCCGGCAACGACCACCGGCTGGGCGCCAACGAGGCCCCGCCGGCCATCATGTCGGTGTTCTTGGGCCAGCACCTGACCAAGGTTTTCGCGGACATCGAGAAGGGCATCGTGCTCGATGGCAAGGACAAGGAGTGGATGCACTTCGGCATAGACCGCATCCCTCCGGTCCTGCGCGACAACACGGACCGCAACCGCACCTCGCCCTTCGCCTTCACGGGCGACAAGTTCGAGTTCCGGGCCGTGGGCTCCTCCTTCAACACCGCCCTGCCCATCACCATCCTGCACGCCATCGTGGCTGACCAGCTCATCAAGGTCAAGAAGGACATCGAGGACCGGCTCAAGGCCAAGAAGCCGTTCCAGGCCGCGGTTCTGGAGGTCCTGCGCGGCTACATCAAGCACTCCAAGCCCATCTGCTTCGAGGGCAACAACTACTCGGCGGAGTGGGTCAAGGAGGCGGCCAAGCGCGGCCTGCCCAATGTGCAGACCACGCCCGAGGCCCTTGCAGGCCTGGGGCTCAAGGAGAGCTCGCAGATGCTGGAGCGCCTTGGGATCATGAGCGCGGTCGAGACCCTCTCCCGCGAACACGTCAAGCTTGAGAAGTATGCCAAGGATATCGATATCGAGGCCAAGATCCTCATCGAGCTGGCCGAGACTATGGTGGTGCCGGCCACCCTGCGCTATCAGAACCGGCTCATCAAGTCGGTGCAGGGGCTGCGGGATCTGCTGCCGTCGGAGCCTTCCGTCGCGACCCAGAGCGGCCTGCTGCGCGAGGTGTCCCGGAACATCGACTGCGCCTGCCAGGGCGTGGTCAAGCTGCGCGCGGCGTTGGTCAAGGCTGATGCGAAGGCTGATGTGGTGGAGAAGGCGAAGTCCTACTGCCATGAGGTCAAGCCTTTGTTCGACGATATCCGTAAGGCCGTAGACGGCCTGGAGGGCATGGTGGACGCGGAACTCTGGCCCTTGCCCAAGTACCGGGAGATGCTCTTCCTGCTCTAGGCGATGAAACACCACAACCATCGGCCTGACAACGCATCGCCGCCCGAGCGTAATCTGCCCGAGGGCGTGCGCGCCATCGTGGCCGTGGGCGCGGGCAAGGGCGGGGTGGGCAAGTCCACGGTGGCGGTCAACCTGGCAGTAGCCTTGGCTCGGGAAGGTCTCAAGGTCGGGCTTTTGGACGCGGACATCTATGGCCCCAACCTGCCCCAGATGCTGGGCCTGCAGAATTACGTGCCCAAAGTGGGCGCGGACGGCAAGATCGAGCCGGCCGAGGGCCACGGGGTGCGGCTGATGTCCATGGGCCTTTTGCTGGACCCGGAAGCGCCAGTCATCTGGCGGGGACCTTTGCTGCACGGTGTCATGAACCAGTTCGTCAAGGATGTGCGCTGGGGCGAGTTGGATGTTTTAATAGTTGACCTTCCGCCGGGCACGGGCGATGTGCATCTCTCGCTGGCCCAGATCGTGCCCATGGCGGGCGCGGTGGTCGTGACCACGCCGCAGAATATCGCGCTTTTGGATGTGATGAAGGCCGCGGCGATGTTCCGCAAGCTGGATGTTCCGATCTGGGGCGTGGTGGAGAACATGGGCGATTTCGTCTGCCCACACTGCCGCAAGACCAGCCGGGTGTTCTCCGCGGGCGCGGCCAAGAAGCTGGCCCAGAAGTACGGCCTGCCGGTGCTGGCCGAGATTCCTCTGGACCCGGCGGTCTGCGCCGCGGGCGAGGATGGAATGCCTTTGTGCGCCGCGCATCCGGAGAGCGCGCCGGCCAAGGCCCTGTTCGCTTTGGCCCGCCAAGTGGCGGGCCGTCTGGAAGAATTGAAAACGAAGAAGTCAGGAGGCTGAGATGGCTAACGAAACGATGAATCAAGAGACCAATACTATCGCCGTGGGCGCCGTGGCGCCGGATTTCCGGCTGCCGGACCAGAACGGCAAGGAGTTCCATCTGGGCGATTATCGCGGCAAGACCGCAATCCTGTTCTTCTACCCTTTGGACTGGAGCCCGACCTGCTCCAAGGAGAACGCCTGCTTCACGCAGGGCCTGTCCCGCTTCGAGAAGTACGGCGAGGTGGCGGCGATCTCTTCGGACTCGATGTACTGCCACCGGGCCTGGGCCGAGGCGCGGGGCCTCAAGCACCGCCTGCTGGCCGACATGCACCGCAGCGTGTCGAAGTCCTACGGGCTTTATTTCCCGGACGCGAACATCAACCAGCGCGCGACCGTGATCGTGGGCAAGGACGGGAAGGTGGCTTGGGTGAAGGTGGAGGCGGACATCACCAAGGAACGGAACTACGACGAGGTTGAGGCGGTGCTCGCCAAGCAGGTGAAGGCATGAATATGAAGAGCGATTCCCGCAAGCCGGAAGCGCGGATGGACCCGGCGAATCTATACAAGGAAGAGGTGTTCACCGACCGCTCCACGGGCACGGTGCGGCGCCTGAGCCCGGTCAAGCCGGACGGCTCCCATGACGCGGGGCGGCCTTCCATATATATAGGAGAGGCCCAGCTTTTGACGTCCGCGGGCGCCTTGCCGCTGAGCTTCGAGATCGACGCTCAGACTTTGGAAGAGGCGGCGACGAAGTACGGCGAGGGGGTCAAGCGGGCTTACGAGGAGGCTTTGCAGGAGTTCCAGGAGATGAGGCGGCGGGCGAATTCGTCCTTGGTTATCCCGGAGGCGGGGGCGGGGCTGGGCGGGTTGACGGGCGGGATGGGGGGGATGCCGGGGGGCAGCAAGCTACAGCTGCCGTAGGTTGGGGGAATGGGTTTTTTGGTAGAATAGGGGCGTTCACCGATCTATTGCCGGATGGTGAAATGGTATCACGGGTGGCTCTGAACCACTTATTCTAGGTTCGAATCCTAGTCCGGCAGAACTCTCGACGAGCAAGGCCCTCAGCGTGACGCTGGGGGCCTTCTCTTTTAGTCCACGACGACGGGTCCCACCATCAAGCTGATGCGCAGCGCCGCAGCACACTCGCGACGCGGACGCGCAGTTCATTGAGGTCGAAGGGCTTGGCGATATAATCATCCGCGCCCAGATTCAGCCCCGCGATCATGGATTTCGTATCGCTGCGTCCGGTCAGCATGATGACCGGCAGCGAGCGGGTGCCAGCCTGGCTGCGCAACTCGTCCAGGACTTTCCAGCCGTCCTTGCGGGGCATGTTGATGTCGAGCACCACGAGGTCCGGCCGGACCGCGTCGATGAGTTCCAAAGCCTCGACCCCGTCGCGGGCGATCATCACCTCGTAGGGCATCTCAGCGAGGGCTGCGGCCACGAGCTTGGGGACCAAGATATCGTCATCTGCCACCAGTATCTTGAGCACCCGCACGGCCGTGGTTCGCATACTAAGAGGATTGTATCCCATAACAGTTTATGAAGCTTTCGTAGTATGAGGCCGCAGTGCCCGGATTTCCAGAAAAATTTCGGTTAAGGTATGGAAAAAATCCGGTAAAGGATTTTGTTCTGGAAAGAGCTGTTGGGCGGATGGGAGAGCAAATCCTAAACGCGCGGGCTCAGGCCTTATTGAGGGTAAGCTCGACAAGCTGGGCGTCGACATCTTGGATCAGGCCAAGCTTGCGCTGGAACTCCTTCATCTTGCTTGGTTCTCCGACGAGTTCGAGGATGATCAGGCCCGTGTCCGAGCAGTTGTCGAGAATTCCGTCGTGGATTCCCAGCCGCGTCTTGATCATGCAGCCCCAGCCGGTCAGGATCTTCTGGACGTTGACTGCGGTCTCCTTGCGGTGCCGCAGAAGGATCGTCATGACATATTTGTTCATGGGCGCCTCCCTGTTGTCTTTTGAGTTTAACATTTCTGGTTTGCGGCTGGTGTTTTGCAATGCCCGGGGGGCTTGACAAAACGGGGGGAGTCTGTTATGCTGACATTAAATAGTTTGACATCAAACAAATGGCCACCCACCACGAAGGAACCAAAACCCAGATCCAGGCGCTCAACGCGTTCATCACGCTGACCCGCGCCGCCGAGTCCGTCAACGCTCCGCTGGAGCGCGCCCTGGCGGCGGCGGGGCTGAGCATCAGCCAGTTCGGGACCCTCGACGCGCTCTACCACCTGGGGCCGCTCTGCCAGGGGGAGATCTCGCGCAAGCTGCTGCGCAGCGGGGGCAACATGGTCATGGTCCTGGACAACCTGGAGAAGCGCGGCCTGGTGCGCCGGGTGCGCGACGAAGAGGACCGCCGCCGCGTCCCCGTGCACCTCACCGAGAAAGGTCGCCGGTTGCTGCGCTCGGTGTTCCCGCCGCACCTGGACCGCCTTGTCAGCCTGATGGGGGAGCTTTCTCCCGTTGAGCTAGAGACCCTGAGGGGGCTCTGCCGCAAGCTCGGCCTGCAGCAAAGTAAGGCTGGACGCACAAAATAAAGGAGGAGTGAACATGACCACCCTGGAAGCCATCCGCGGCCGGATCTCGGCCAACAAGTTCGACCCCACGCAGGAGCTGTCGCTGCAGGAGATCCGCGAGCTCGTAGACCTCGCCGCGCAGGCGCCCTCGTCTTTCAACCAGCAGAACTGGCGCTTCATCGCGGTGACCAAGAAGGAGGATAAAGAGAAGCTCACGGCCCTCGCCTACGGGCAGCAGAAGGTGGCCGACGCCGCGGTGACCTTCATCGTGCTCGGCGACCTGCGCGGGCACGAGCGCCTCGCCCAGGCCCTGGAGCCCTCCGTGAAGGCGGGGCTCATCGGCGCCAAGGATGTCGAAGGCTGGAGCGGCATGGCGGCGAAGATGTATTCGGACGAGCGCATGGCCCGCGACGAGGCGGTGCGCTCAGGCTCCCTGGCGGCAATGACGCTGATGCTTGCGGCCCAGGACAAAGGCTTGGCCTCGGGCCCCATGATCGGCTTCGACCCGGAGGGCGTGCGCAAAGCTTTCGGCATCGCGGAGCGCTACCTGCCGGTCCTGCTTCTGCCCGTGGGCCGCGCCGCGCCCGGCAACTGGCCGCGCAAGCCGCGCCTACAGGCCGACCAGGTGCTTGCCTTTGGGTCGGGGGCGGGGCTGTGAAGACGGCGTCCAAAATCGACCTGCGCCGCTCCGCGGCGCGGTTCCACACCAAGCTGGGCGGGCTGGACTCATGGCACAGCTTCAGCTTCGGCGAGCATTACGACCCGGACAACACCCACCATGGCCTGCTTCTGGTGAGCAACGACGACATCGTTCTTCCGAAGAAAGGCTTCGCCACCCACCCGCACCAGAACATGGAGATCGTCACATGGGTCCTGGACGGCGAGCTCGAACACCGGGACTCCGAGGGCCACCATGGGGTCATCTACCCGGGCCTGGCCCAGAGCATGAGCGCGGGCACCGGAATCTGGCACTCAGAGATGAACCCGAGCGCGGCGCGGGACGTCCACTTCATCCAGATGTGGGTCACTCCGGATACGGATGGCATCAAGCCCGGCTACCAGCAGCTCGACATCTCCAAGGAGCTGGGCAAAGGCGGCCTGGTAGCGATTGCTTCGGGCCGCGGCCATGACGCCGCGATCGCCATAAAGCAGAAAGACGCGGTGCTCTGGGGCGGCCGTTTGAAGCCGGGTGAGGCGGTCCAGGTCCCGGACGCCCCGGACGCCCCGCACGTCCACCTCTATATCGCTAAAGGTGGGGCGGAACTCGAAGGCGCGGGGCCGTTGGCGGCCGGCGACGGCGTCCGCTTGACGGCTGCGGGCGGGCGTCGGCTCACCGCGGACGCAAAGTTAGGCGCCGAAGTCCTGATTTGGGAGACCAAGTAGAGTGCAACGACCTGCGGTTCAGCGCCCGACCAGCTTCTGCATCTGCTCGGGGTAGCGAGCGCCCTCGATCTTGATCTTCGCGGACGCCTGATCCATCTCGCCCAGGTCGTCCTTCGTCAGTTCGAGGCTGACCGATTCGAGGTTTTCTTCGAGGCGCGAGAGTTTCGTCGTGCCCGGGATCGGGACGATCCAGGGCTTCTGCGCCAGCAGCCAGGCGAGCGCGACCTGTGCGGGCGTGGCCTGCGTCTTGCGCGCCATCTCGGCGAGCAGGTCCACCACGGCCTGGTTGGCCTTGCGCGCCTCCGGCGTGAAGCGCGGGACGATATTGCGGAAGTCCGTCGCATCGAACGTGGTCTTGTCGTCGATCTTCCCTGTGAGGAAGCCCTTGCCCAGCGGGCTGAACGGGACAAAGCCGATGCCGAGTTCCTCCAGCGTCGGGATGATCTCGCGCTCAGGCTCTCGCCACCAGAGCGAGTACTCGCTTTGCAGCGCGGCGACAGGCTGGACCTTGTGCGCGCGGCGGATGGTCTGGGCGCCTGCCTCGGAGAGGCCGAAGTATCTGACCTTGCCCGCTTTGATGAGGTCCTGCACGGCGCCGGCCACGTCTTCGATCGGGACCTGCGGATCGACGCGGTGCTGATAGAACAGGTCGATGATCTCGACCTTGAGCCGCTTGAGCGATGCATCAGCCACTTCCTTGATGTGCTTCGGCCGGCTGTTCAGGGCGCTCCACCGCCCGCCATCCGGCCCGGGCGTGAAGCCGAACTTCGTGGCGACGGCGACCTTGCCCTTGAACGGGGCCAGCGCCTCGCCGACGAGCTCTTCGTTCGTAAACGGCCCATAGACCTCGGCCGTGTCGAAGAAGGTCACGCCCTTCTCGACGGCGGCGCGGATGACCTTGATCATTTCGCTTTTTTCCCCCGCCGGGCCAAGGCCGAAGCTCATCCCCATGCAGCCCAAACCAAGGGACGAGACTTCCAGGCCGCCCTTTCCCAGCTTTCGCATCTTCATGATCGTTATCCTCTGGCCCTATAACGACGACATGTCTATGACGAAGCGGTACTTCACGTCGCTCCTGAGCATCCGCTCGTAGGCCGTGTTGATGTCCTTGATCTTGATCACTTCGATGTCGGAGGTGATGCCGTGCTTGCCGCAGAAGTCGAGCATCTCCTGGGTCTCCGGGATGCCGCCGATGAGCGAGCCGGCCACCGACTTGCGGCCCAGGATCATCGGCACGGTATTGAGCAGGGGGTCCAGGCCGCCCAGGTAGCCCACCATCACCAGCGTGCCGCTGGTAGACAGCGTGGGGATATAGGGGTTGAGGTCGTGCGTGTAGGGCACCGTGTCGATGATGAGGTCGAACTTGCCCTTCACGGCCTCCATCTGGGCCTGGTCCGTGGAGAGCACCACGTGGTGGGCGCCCAGGCGCCGCGCGTCCTGCTCCTTGCCCGGCGAGCGGGTCAGCAGGGTCACCTCGGCCTCCAGCGCCTTGGAGAGCTTTAGCGCCATGTGGCCGAGGCCGCCGAGGCCGACTACCGCCACCTGGCTTCCTTTGCCTGCCTTCCAGTGGCGCAGCGGCGACCAGGTGGTGATGCCGGCGCAGAGCAGGGGCGCGGCGCCCTTGAGGTCGAGGCCGTCGGGGACCTTGAGCACGAATCTGTCCGACACGAGGATCTTCTCGGAGTAGCCGCCGTAGGTGGGCCGGTGGTCGTGCCGGTCCACGCCGCCGTAAGTAAAGGTAGAGCCTGTGGCGCAGTACTGCTCCAGCCCCTGCTCGCAGGAGTCGCACTTCCGGCAGGAGTCCACCATGCAGCCGACGCCGACATGGTCGCCGGGCTTGAAGCGTTTGACGTCCTTGCCCACGCTCTCCACGCGGCCGATGATCTCATGGCCGGGAACCACGGGGTAGGTGGTCCAGCCCCAGTCGTTGTGCGCGACGTGCAGGTCGGAGTGGCAGACGCCGCAGTAGAGTATCTTTATCGTCACGTCGTCCGGGCGCGCCTCGCGGCGCTCGAAATTCCAAGGGGCCAGCGCGGATTTGGGACTTGACGCTGCGTAACCGTGGACCTTTATCGTCATATTGATTCTCCTATGCTGATGACCATATCATGACCTTATCATACCCCGGGCCGGTGTAGCAAAATTATATTATCCTGGTATGAGATTGCTTGTGGCCTGGGCGGCGGGATTGCTGTTGGCCGGTTGCACTCACCAGCCGCTGGGGGGCGCTCAACCGATGCCCGAGGTGGACCTGGCCCGATATATGGGCCGCTGGCACGAGATCGTCCGATACCCGCAGTATTTCGAGCGCGGCTGCCGCGATGTGACGGCGGATTATTCCTTGCGGCCCGACGGGCGGGTGGACGTGCTCAACACCTGCCGCAAGGGAGAGCCTGCGGTGGTCAAGACGGCGCGCGCGGTGGGGTGGAGCGTGGAGCCTAGCAACTCGCGGCTGAAGGTGCGGTTCTTTTGGCCGTTCAGCGGGGACTATTGGGTCGTGGGCTTGGATCCGGGATATCGCTGGGCCATGGTGGGCAGTCCGCAGAGGGACTATTTCTGGATACTTGCACGAGAGCCTCGGCTTGAACCCGGTCTGGAGCAGGCGCTTTTCGAGAAGGCGCGCGGCCTGGGATACGATCCTGCACGCTTCGAGAGGCCCTGATACCACACTTGCAGGTCATTATGAGCCTTGCGCAGTGCCGTTACTGCCGCAAGGTTCTGATAACGTCTGTTTCCCCCAGGACTTATTGACAATCAGAAAGCCCCTGGGTTAGAATCCGGGGGCTTTCCTATTGGTTTGTTTCGTTTTTCGCCCGCCGCCGCGTCTTCGTCGAGGACTTATTTTGGGGGCGCGAAGAAGAATGCATCGATGTCTCCCAGTTCCGGCTCATCCCGAGCGCCATCTGAATAAATGTAGTACGGGGCGCTTTTATAGCCTTCCAGATTGCGCAGTTTAAGCAGCTGCGCGCGCTGGTCTTCCGTAAGCGTGCGGTTGATTCGGGCGAAGGTCGTGGCGTAAAGCCAGGACACCTCGCCGTCTAGCTCGCCGTAGCGCCGGCCCAGGGCGGCAAGGCGAGCCCGGTCCGGGGCAGGCCCCTCGAGGTACTTGCGCAGCTCCCGGGAGATGGCCCGGCGCACCGCGACGATTTTTCCCATGGCCTGCCGCTGGCGGGCTGGGATAGCTTCCAGGTCCTGCCTCTGCGCGGGCGTGAGGACCTGCTCCAGGAAGGCCTGGCCGCTGTCGCCCGTGACCGAGGTGCTGATGTCGTAATCGCTTTTGCCCATGGCCGGCATGTCCTTCATGTAGAAACCGCCGAAGTAGGTTCCGTGGCGCTCGGGGCAGAAGTAGGTGTCCGCTTCCACCGAGCCGGCGGTCCAGCTGAAGAATTCGCTTAGGTAGGTCATGTAGGCCACGTTGAACATCTTGGGCCGGCCGCGGCCCGCTGCCTTGGCCTCCGTCTCGTCCAAGGCCGGCCAGGTGCGGAAATCCCCGAACTTCATCTTGGACAAGTAGGCCTTCTGATCCGGCAACAGGGACAGGTTGACCTGGGCCATGACCTCGGCCCGGCGCCGGCTGAGCTCCGCGTCCTGGGCGAAGATGTTGCCTACCGCGCGCATGACCGCGGCCTGGTTGAGGCCGGCGCTACCCGCGGGGATGTCTCCATCCCTCTGACGGTAGAAGGCCTTGATGACTGGAAGGCGCAGCTGGGCCAGGGCCGTGAGCTGGGGCATCTGCTCCTCGGCCAGGGCGGCGAAGCGCCCCTTCTGCTCATCGTTGAGCACCTGCGCGATGTTGCCCGCGACGCGGCTGAGGAACATGGGGTTGTGGCCCTTGTGCGCCGCGTCGATGTCGCGCATGTATTGGAATCCGAAGAAGTCGCACACCTTGCCCGGCGGGATGAACGTGGCCGCTCCGAAATCCCCGGTCAGGAACGCCAGCCCATTGAATGCGATGGTATGCAGCTGAGCGTTCTCCGATAGCGCCTGCTCTAGGCTGTATCGGCTGCCACCCGAGCCCCGCTTGCGGCCGCGCTTTTCCGAAGGGCTCTGTTTCTCCCCGGCTTTATCGCCGCCGCGCCGGTTCGGAGGCGGGTCGAGTTTCTTGAGCGTTTCAGGGTCGAACCCGATGGAACTGAGAAGGTCGTCCTCCACCGGGCCTCCGTGGATGCCGATATTCCGCATGGCCTTATGGATGGCCTTGGCATCGTCGGCGGATAGGCTCGAGGCGTTGTAGCTGGAAAGAGCGTTCTTGGCGGCGGTCTTTTGCTCCGCAGAAACAGACTGCGATCCTCCGCGGGGGCCTCTTTCATCACCACCATTTTCTTCCTGAGAGCAGGAATCCCCGGCCGGCCAAGCCAGTAGGGACAGAACGGCGACCATCAAGAACGCTCTCATCTTCATAGGCCCTCCTCCAGGTCCTGCATCATCCTTATTTCTCAAGTAAACAAAAATTCGGATTGGGAGTCTATTCGGCGTATAGTATGATACGGCGTGATGCCGCGCGCCGTCCTGGCTGACCTGACAACCGCCGAGCTTGAGGCCCTATTTAAAAGCTGGGGCTACAATCCCGCCAACGCCGTCCGGGTCATGCGCAACTACTATCGCTGCCGCGAACTCCCCGGCTCCCTGCCCAAAGGCCTCATAGAACGGCTCCACCGCGATTTCCAGCCCGGCACCACAAGCCTGGCCAAGCGCCAAGTCGCCGAGGACGGCACCATCAAGCTCCTCCTCAGCCTCCACGACAGCCGCACCGTCGAGACCGTCCTGATGCCCGACTACCGGCAGGACCGCGCGGCCGGCTGCCTCTCCACCCAGGTCGGCTGTGCCTTGGGCTGTGACTTCTGCGCCACCGGTAAATCCGGCTTCGAGCGCAACCTCACTGCCGGCGAAATGATCGAGCAGTACCTCGCCCTGCGGCGTGAGGCCGCGACTCTAAAACGGCGCCTCCAAAGCGTCGTGTTCATGGGCATGGGAGAGCCCCTGCTCAACCTCGACGCCGTCCTCGCCGCCATCCGGCGTCTCACCGACGATTCCCTCGACGTCCTCGGCTGCCGGCAGATCATGGTCTCCACCGTAGGCATCGTACCTGGCATCGAGGCCCTCTACGACACCGGCCTGCCCATCATGCTCGCCATCTCCCTGCACGCGCCCGATGATGAAGAGCGCGCCAAGCTGCTGCCCCTGGCCAAGCGTTATCCCATTGCCGACATCCTCGCTGCCGCCGACCGCTTTCAAGCCCGCAACCGCCGCACGATCAATATCCAATACTGCCTGCTCAAGGGCGTCAACGACTCTCCCGAGCACGCCCGGCGCCTGGCGGAGCTGGTCCGGGGCCGGCGCATGCACGTCAACATCCTTCGCTACAGCCCCACCGGACCTGGCGCCAGCGGCGCGGTTTACGCGCCGTCCGATCCGGCTGTCGAAAGGCTGTTCCTGGCGGAACTCAGCGCCCAGGGCGTCGTGGCGCACCCGCGTCGGCAGCGTGGGACCGACATAGGCGCCGCTTGCGGCCAGCTCCGCTCAGCGACGGCCTTCCAACGAGGGGCCCAAGGGTAGAACCTGGGTTATAATATGGCCCCTGTGCCTCTTGCGATCCGTAAACTGACCGCGCACGTAAACTCCCTGTGCGCCTGTCGCCTCTGCCCCGACATGCACCCGCCCGTGGTCAGCGGCGGCCCTGTGCTCAGCAGGGTCATCCTTGTCGGCCAAGCCCCCGGCGACAAAGAGCCCAAGCTCGGCCGCCCATTCGCCTGGACCGCGGGCCGCACGCTATTCAAATGGTTTTTCGACGCCGCCGGCCTTACCGAAGAGCAGTTCCGCGCAACCGTCTACATGGCCGCCGTCTGCCGCTGCTTCCCCGGCAAAAAGCCCGGCGGCGGCGACCGCGTTCCCTCGCCCCAGGAGATCGAGAACTGTGCCGCCTGGCTCGAATGCGAGATCAAGATTCTCAAGCCCGCCCTCGTCATCCCCGTGGGCAAGCTGGCCATCTCGCGGTTCTTGCCCGTGGGGAAGCTCGACCAAATCATCGGCCGCAAGTTCCGGGTCCGCGGGTTCGACGCCATTCCCCTGCCGCATCCCTCCGGCGCCTCGCCCTGGCACCGCATGGAGCCCGGCAAGACCCTATTGCGCCAGGCGCTCGGCCTCATCGTGGCGCATCCCGCGTTCCGCGAGATTATGGAGCGAAGCGCTGTTCCAGCTTCTCCGCCATCCGGGCTACGACCGGCGTAGCGGATTTCTTTCCCAGCCGGATCACTTCCAGCGCCTCCGGGGTCCCGGTCGACTTCACCAGCGCGTACTCGGCCTGCTTGAGCGCCACCAGGCACGGATAGGCCCGCGTCACTTCGTCTCCCAGCGCATCCTCGCCGTCGCCGCCCGGCCTCGGCTGGCGGGAACAGTCGGATAGGCTCAAGCACGGAGGCTCGTTGACCACGCCGCGCAGGAACGCCCAATCCTCGGCCGCCCTCAAGTTCCGGCCCAGCAGAAAGACGATGATCCCTCGCTCGTTGCGCTTTTCTAGGGGCAGTTCCTGGTATTTCTTTCGGAACAGCCTCTTGGCCTTCAGCGAGAGCGCGTTGAAGTCCCGGTCCAGCCGAGGGTCGTTGTCATTCCTGGAAGCCAGAATGGCCTCCAGCGCCTGGAGCTTGGCCCGCGCCTCAGTCCCTCCGGAAAAAGCGGCGGGCGGCAAGAACCTCATTGCCGCCCACCATCCCAGGATCGCCAGAGCGGCTGCGACCCAAAGGTTGCGCCTCATTTTTTAAAGTCGTCGTCCATCTTCTTGCGGGCCTTCGCGTCGATGATGCGCTTGAGCTGGTCATCGGAGTACAGGCCCGCGTCCATCTTCACCTTGTCGGTGCAGTTGGCGCAATACTTCTGGATGTTCTTGATCAGGATGGTCGAGGAACCGTAGGAGCCCAGCGGCGTCTTGTCGCAGGCCGGCTCGCCGGCCAGGGAAGAGCCGGTCCAGATGCTCTTGATCTCCTTGTCGTCGGCGTCGTGGAACGGGGTTGGGCAGGTGGCGTGCGACCAGTTGCCGTTTTGCGACTCCGTGTGGCGCGACTCATGGTAGACCACCATCAGCCGGGCGATCTGCGGGTGGCTGAACTTCACGTAGTTCTGCGTCAGCCACATTTTGGACGGGTCCTCGTACGGGATCACGCAGGCCACCGCTTTGGCGCTGCCGCAGTCGTTCATGCCGATGGCGCTGACCCGGCTGTCGAAGAAGGCGCGGTAGGATTGGCCGCCCATGTCCCCGAAGATCTGCTGGTGCAGGGGCGTGACCTTGCCGCTGCCGGTGATGCCGGCCATGAATGCCAGGTCATTTGTCATCTGGCTGCGGATGTCCGCGGGCACGTCGGAGTCGAAGCTCCAGCCCAGCGGCTGGGGCCGGTCCTTGAAGCGCTGGGCGGCTTGCCGGGCTTCCTGCGGGGTGAAATAGTACAGGTCCGCGCCCGACTGCTTGGTGGGCCCGCCCAGGGTCCGGGCGGCGCTGGCGGACGGCGTGAACTTCACGGAGGGGATGTCCACCTTCGGCGCGGCCAAACCGTCGAACAGCCCGCCCCAGTCATTGGCGGACGCCAAGACTCCCGAAGCGGCGGCGGCGATAAGGCAAAGCGCGATGCTATGGCGTTTCATGCTCTCCTCCAGGGTACGGAAGATTCTACCACAAGAAGGGGGGAAACCGGCGGCCGATGGCGCCCCGCCCTAGATCCCGATTTCGCGGTCCTTGATCTTCTGAACCAGCATCTTCAGGAAGACCTCGGGATCGACATCCCGCTCTTCCTCCCCGGTCCTCTTGCGCACGGAAACGGTGCGTGATTCCTGTTCCTTGTCTCCGGCGATCAGCATGTAGGGGACCTTCTGCATCGTCGCGGTGCGGATCTTGGCGCCGATCTTGTCGTTGCCGTCGTCCACCTTGGCCCGCAGGCCGGCGCCGATGAACTTGTCCACGAGTTCCTTCGCGTAACCGTTATTCCTTTCGGTCAGGGGCAGGACCATGACCTGGACCGGCGAAATCCATAGCGGGAAAGCGCCCTTGTAATGCTCGATGAGCACGCCGAAGAATCTCTCGAACGAGCCGAGCAGGGCGCGATGCACCATGATGACGCGATGGTCCTTGCCGTCGTTGCCTCGATAATTGACATCGAAACGCTCGGGGAGGTTGAAGTCCACCTGGACCGTCGAGCATTGCCACACGCGGTTGAGCGCGTCCTTGATCTTTATGTCGATCTTCGGGCCGTAGAAGGCGCCGCCGCCGGCATCCACTTTGTAGGCCAGCCCGGCTTTCTCCAGCGAGGTCCGCAAGGCCGCTTCAGCCCTTTGCCATATCGCGAGCTCGCCGATATGCTCATCAGGCATCGTGCTCAGATAGATCTCGTAATCGGAGAACCCGAAGGTGCGCAGCATGAAGGCGATGATGTCCAGGCACCTGTTGAGTTCTTCGTCGAGCTGGTCCTCGCGCATGAAGATATGGGCGTCGTCCTGCGTGAATCCTCGGACCCGCATCAGCCCATGCAGCACGCCGGATTTCTCAAACCGATAGACCGTCCCCAGTTCCGCCCAGCGCAGCGGCAGTTCGCGGTAACTCCTTTGCTGGGTCTTGTAGATGAGAATGTGGAAAGGGCAATTCATGGGCTTGACCAGATAATCGCTGTGGTCCATCTCCATGGTCGGAAAGAGGCTGTCCTTGTAGAAGCCGGTATGCCCCGAGGTGTCCCACAGGCCGACTTTGGCCAGATGCGGCGTGTAGAGCAGGTCATAGCCTCTCTTGAGATGCTCGGCCCTCCAGAAATCTTCGATCTCCTTCCGGATGATCGCCCCTTTAGGGTGCCAATAGACTAAGCCGGGGCCATGCTCTTCATGGAGGGAAAAAAGATCGAGCTCCTTGCCAAGCTTGCGGTGATCCCGTTGTTTCGCCTCTTCGATGTTCTTGAGGTACTCGTCCAACAGCTCTTGCGAGGGAAAGGCAATGCCGTAAATCCTCTGGAGCATCTTGTTTTTCTCATCCCCGCGCCAATAAGCCCCCGCCACCTTCATGAGCTTGAAGGCTTTGACCTTCTTGGAGGCGGGTATATGGGGGCCGCGGCAGAGGTCCGTGAAATCGCCGACGCTGTAAAGGCTCACCATCTCGTCGGCGATCCCTTGCAGGATTTCGACCTTGTATTTCTCGCCCTGCGCCTCGAACATCTTGATGGCCTCATCCCGGCGGATCTCCTTGCGGATGAAGGGGAGGTTCTCCTTCAAGATCTTCTTCATCTCGGCCTCGATCTTGGCCAGTTCGCTTTCAGTGAAAGGGACCTCGCTGTCGAAGTCGTAATAGAAGCCTTCGTCTATCGATGGCCCTATGGCCACCCGGACATCCGGCCAGAGCTTCTTGACCGCCGCGGCCATAAGGTGAGATGAGCTGTGCCAATAGATGCTCTTGCCGTCCGACTCGCTGAAGGTCACGGGCTCGAACTGGGCATCCGAGTCGACGACGGAATTCAGATCGCTGAGCTTGCCGTTGACCCTCACCGCCAGGAGATTCGGCGAATCGCCGCCCTCCGCCTGCTTGATGATTTCTTTCACCCTCAGGCCCGGCTCGACCTGGAATTGTTTATCGTTGTACTTGATCCCTATCATATGGTCCCTTCGCGTTTGATTTTGTCCTGTCGTGGCGGCAAAAATCCAGCTCCCGCAAAATTATACCGTATTTGATCTAACGCTAGAGGGATTCAGGATGAATCAAATCTGATATATTATACGAGGTCGGGCTTGATTGACTTCCCGGCAGGCAAAGGAGCGCTGAACATGAAATGGACCGCGGGACTGACGTGCGTGATTTTATCGGGGGCGCTTTCGCTGTCCCGCGGCGCCATGGTTGCGGCGGAGGACTCCGCCGCCCTCCAGCGCACTAGCTTAAAGGCCGTGACCGCGGAATTCACAGGGGTCAACGCCGCCATCAAGAGCGCCGGCGCCCAGTGGGTCGCGGGCGACAACCCCATGATGCGCCTCACCCCCGCGCAGAAGAGGCGCCGCTTGGGCTTGAACAAGCCGCCGGCGAGCTCCGCGTCCGGCGCCGCGGCCCTCCAGGTGGAAGCGGCTTCCTATCAGACCGCGACATCCCTGCCCGCGTCCGGCGCCGCGGCCCTCCAGGTGAAAGTGGCTTCCTATCAGACCGCGACATCCCTGCCCGCGTCTTTGGATTGGCGCAATCGCAATGGGAAGAACTATCTGACCCCGGTCAAGGACCAGGGCGACTGTGGCAGTTGCTGGGCCTTCGCGACGACCGCGGAATTGGAATCTTACATCATGCGGACGCAAAACCGGAGCGTGGACCTTTCCGAGCAAATCGTGCTCTCCTGTAGCCATGCCGGCAACTGCGAGACCGGCGGCAGTCAGAACCTGGCCGCCCACTTTATGAAGACCACCGGCGTGGGCCTGGAGTCCGCCTACCGCTATACGGCCAAGGACGGCTCATGTTCCAAAGCCGCCGTGGGCTGGAAGAAAAACGCCTATAAGACCAAGGGCTGGGCCACGGTCAATATTCTGCCCAACGCGACCGCCATTAAGAAGGCGCTGGTCGCTCATGGCCCGGTGGCGACCTCGATGCTGGTCTATGACGACCTGTACTCCTACATCGGCGGAATCTACTCCCACGTCAGAGGCCCGCTGATGGGGGCGCATGTCGTCCTGATCGTCGGCTATGACGACGCGCGCCAGTGTTTCATCGTGAAGAACAGCTGGGGTCCTGGGTGGGGGGAGAAAGGCTATTTCCGAATCGCTTACTCCCAGATGAGCAACATCGTGCTCTTTGGCATGGACACCGTCGCGTTCATTTGATGGTGCCCCGGTTGTGCGGATCACCGTGGACCTAATTTAAGGTAGTCGTTGCCGTAGCTGTTGGAAGACCGGCGCCTGCCAGTGTGCCGCCGATGGCGTCCGATACGCAAGGGCTTCTAGGGGGTGCCTATTCAGGCAGGACGGTAGGACTGAATCCGCGCTATAATAAAGACATCGCCTCTATAATCATCTGTCTTGCGCTGATGCTGCTGGCCCCGGTAGCCAGGGCCGAAGGTGCCGTGGCGGCGGATAACGCGCGGGCCCGCCCGCAGCTGACGCCGTTCCAATGGAGCACGCCTGCCTCGACCGAGGCCGATTCAACTAACGGAGATGGCCAGAAGGGGATACCGGTTTTACGCAAAGAGCTGCAGCCGCAAGCCGGGCCAGAGATTGAGTGGGTGTGTGAAGAACTCGCCCCTCCCCGGATGTTCTGCTATAGGAAATCTAAGCCGGACGCGCCCCAGTCTTCGTCGACCGCGGCCGTGAGCGTTCAGTTGGAGGCCGCGGTGCCTGACGCTGCGCCGTCCGCCGCGCCGTAGAAGAACGGCGTGTTTATCGGTGAGACTCCCCAGCTGCCCAGGTCGGAGGCTCCTGGCGGACGGAGCCCGACCTATTGACCTAGGTCAAGGCCGGAACAAGGCTCGCGATGCATAATAGGGACATGGTTGGACCGAGGTCGAGGTGATGAAAAGAAAGATAATCCGCATCGATGAGTCGAAATGCGACGGCTGTGGCCTTTGCGCCACGGCGTGCGCTGAAGGCGCCATCAAGATCATTGATGGAAAGGCCAGGTTGGTCAGCGAGACTTACTGCGACGGACTGGGCGCCTGCCTGGGGGAATGCCCACAAGGGGCGCTGACCGTGGAAGAGCGCGAGGCTCAGGTATTCGACGAGGAGGCTGCCATGGCGCAGGTGAAGAAAGACGGTGCCGTTACGGGCTCTCACGCCGCGCATCCGGCGGGCTGCCCTTCCGCCAAGATGATGGATTTCGGAGCGGCCGAGCCGGCGCCTGCGGGCCGGCCGGGGCCGGTTCCGTCGGCCTTGTCGCACTGGCCGGTCCAACTCCACCTCATTTCTCCGGCCGCTCCCTATTTCCAGAACGCGGACGTGGTGTTGGCCGCGGACTGCGTGGCGTATGCCTTGGGCGGCTTCCATGAGAACTATCTGAAGGGCCGGCGCCTGTGTATCGCTTGCCCCAAGCTCGATTCGGGCCAGGAAGCATACGCGGAGAAGGTCCGCGCCTTGATCGACGAGGCCAAGATCAATACGCTTACGGTCATGATCATGCAGGTGCCGTGCTGCTCCGGGCTCCTGGCCCTGGCCCAGAACGCGGCGCGGGACGCGCGGCGCAAGATCCCTATCAAGGCCGTGGTCGTGGGCCTGAAGGGCGATGTGCTCTCCGAAGACTGGGTCTAGCCGGCGGCTAGAATTTTTCGGCCAGGCCGCGGATGCGCTGGAGCATGTCTTGGCGCTGCTCCGGGGTGGAGGTGGGGACCCCGCCGAAATAGAGGTGCGCGACCACTTCCATGCCGCAGAATCCAAAGATTCCCTGCTCGCCGGTCTGGTTCATGCTCTTGATCATCCCGCTGTGGTCGTAGACCGGCTCCGGCGAGCCCGTGGTGTTGATGATGGCCGCCTTCTTGCCTTTCAGCAGGCCCACGACGCCGTCGGCGCCGTAGTCGTAGGCGAAGCCTTTTAAGAAGACCCGGTCTATGTAGCCTTTCAAGATGGCCGGGAGCCCCGCCCACCAGATCGGGTAGACGAAGGTGATGAAGTCTGCGTTCTTGATGTATTCCTGCTCTCGCAGGATGTCCTGGGGCAGGCGGCCCTCGCCCATGGCCGCGAAGTCCGAGGGGGTCAGGACCGGGCTGAAGCCTTCCGCGTAAAGGTCCCGGATCGTCAGCGAGTGGCCTTTGGCCTGGTAGGCCTGCTGTAAGGTCTCCATGATGGCATGGTTGAAGCTCTTGGGGTTGGGATGTGCGTAGACGATGAGATGTTTCATGCGACCTCCGATATATCTGTGACTATCACTCCTGTCCGGTTAAAATTCGAGGCATAGTTGG